>CAVAPI010000158.1:0-12745 GCA_963590445.1 Lachnospiraceae bacterium
GTAACCTTCGCATTTTAACGAGCCTTCGAAATTAAGGTCCAAGTCGTCGGGAACAAGCAACGTCTTGGTCTGAGGATTGTATTTAATTCCTTTGTCTTGGAGTTCACGGCTAAGCGTAATCTCTTTGTGAACGTTGGTTTGCAAACGAATTTTCTTATAGAATATTGCCCCAGCCGTTTTTGGGTCTTTCAGCACAACAACACCATTTATACTATCTACATCAACTGCCTTATGCAAAGAACCCACCTTATAGCTTATTGGCTCCGACTTAAGGTCGTTGCGTAGGTAAACGATTTTGACAGTCTCTCCTTCAATAGCCACACGTGGCACGGACGGGTCGGTGTCGGGCGTATGCTGAATAGTAAACGCTCTATTGATGGGAGAAGTGACCTGCTGCATGCGGTGCCCCGTATTGACGGGCGCTGCAGTGTTGGGGATCAGGAACACACGCGAGAACTTGCTGTATTCCTTTTGCGAGATGTAGGTGAGTGCCTGTTGCAGGTCGGCCTCAGTGGCGAAGGTGCGGTAAGCGGAGTTGTTGCCGTCGGCAAGCGATGTGGGCATGGTGAAGGGCGTGACGGCACATTGCGTCAGTTGCAGCGTATGCGTTTGCAGCCAGGTCTCTGTCTGCACATTGTCCCAAATGCGGTCGTCTACAAACTGCTTATAGCCTTCGCGCAGCAGTTGAACGGCTTCCTGTCCATTCATGGGACGGTTGGCACCCAAGCATACGGAGAACATGGCGTAGCCTTGGCGCGTATCGTGCTTGTTGTTACGCTTTACGATAGAAATCCACCAACCCTCTTTCGTGCAGAAAAGCGCGAATAGGTCGGTAACGTTCACACCGATTTGGAAGGCACCGAGATCGGCACGCGGATCGAGGAAGAGTTGGCGGCTTTCGGGCGAAAGGGCTTGTGGATAGGTATAATAGTGATCAGTTCCTTTACTGTCGAACTGTCCGTAAATATCAATGCATTTAATCATGTTGCAGAATGGATTTTAGGAGTTGAGGAATTTAAAAAACGAGCCTTTCTCTGTGGCTGATTTTGAGATAAGTCTATCGAGTACGCTGTCGGTGTTTTCGCGTTCAAAGTGGCACAGTGTTTGTGCAAACACACGTCCTACGCAGAACGGCATAATTTGGAAATCGCTTACGCCCGACTTGCTGCACAAATCGCTCAACGAGTTATAGAACGAGGGCATATTGTTGCGCACATAGTCGACGGCAAACTGCTCACGTTCGTTAGGAGCGCAAGGCATGGTGTCGGCCTTGGTGACAAGCAGATAAACGCCATTCGTGCTACGGCGGATAATCTTCGCTTGGCGCAGATAGTTCATTGAGGCTTCAAGGTAGTTTATCATGGGTACGCCCTCTTCATCCCACTGCTTGTTCTCCTCGCCGTAGGCCACGATGAAGAAATGAATTTTCTTGTTCTTCTCGTTGTTCAAATACTGCTGCGCACGTTCAAGCACCATAGCCGAGGAAGCGTTCGTCTCGGGAATGTTGTTCATGCGGCGATACATCGAACGGAAAGTTTCGCCTGCCATGTCAATGAGCGTGAGCGGATGTTGCTTATTGCGGCTATCACGGAGCGAGAGACGCATCTCTTGTATCACATCGTCAGCCGAGCCTGCCGGCAGATTGCACATGCCATTTCCTTTGAACGTGGAACATAGGCGATCCATGTAATAAGCTCCGTTACACTCCTGTTTGGTGAGAATGCCGTAGCTATTGGCAGCACTGAGAATTGCCCCCAGCGCACAGGTCTTTCCGCTCGATGGTGTTCCCCAGAAATACACCTCTGTGGTGCCGGGATCTAACGATTCGGGGGCTTCACTGGCTGGGAGTTCCACCAAAGAGGGCATTTCGCGGATAGCCTTCACTTCTTCGGGAGTGAACACTTGGTTGAGGTCGTCCCAACTCAGTCGCAGATTGTTCACCTCCGTCTGTAATCGGAAAGCCGAATAGGCATTGATGTTGTTTTGCAGATTATCGATAATCTTATCGCGCCCGGCAGCCGAACAGATAGCTTGCTGCGCTTCCTGCACGTGTTTGCCCTTTGGGTGTTGCGCCAAATATCGCTGATAGGCATAGGTCTTGCCCACAAGTTGTGCGTTGCGCCAATCGGTGTCGTCGTTCAAATCGTTGATAATTTGATCTATTTCGGCGGTGTGCTTGCCAGGGTAGGCAATCTTATATTGCTGCAAGGCGGCTATGGTGCCTTGTTTGCGAGCCTCGAGCCAAGGAAGGTCGTTGAGCATTTCGCGGCACTCTTGTGCATGCTGCCCGTTGGGGTAGGCACTGAGGTAATGGTTGAGCATTTCGGCCGTCATGGCTGTGGTCACTTGCTGCCAAAGCTGGGTTTCAAGCGCATCGAGCTTTTGGCGGCAGTCGGCTGCGTGCTGTCCTGTGGGGTAGACCTTCAAATAGCTGCAATATGCCTCGGCGGAGTTGGCTTTTACGGCCTCGTTCCACCGTTTGTTGTCGTCTGCCGCAAGTAAACTGCGCACGGCGGACAGTTTTTCATCTTTGCCGAGGTCTTCCAAACGGCTGAATATTTCGGCTGCCGAGACCTCGCCACGAAGTATGTAGTTGGCAATGCTACGTTCGGGAATGCCGGCAATGCCGTCAAGTATTTTCTGCTTCTTCTCGTTGTCCATCGTTTATGTAAGATGAATGTAATTAAGGGAATTAGAGTTCCTAGTAGTTAGAATCCGTTTTTGTCAAAGAGATGGCCATCGGAGTTGCCGCCTCCTTTTTTACCTTTGCGGCGGAAGCCCGACATGCTTGAAGTCGCAGCTAAATCGCCCTCGGTAATCCAATAGGGGAAGAGCATAATGACGAAGCATATCAAGGCTATAATCAGAGCTACGGCAGAAGGTGCTTCAAGCGAACTGTACGTTTGGATGAGCGATTCCAAACTATTGTCGAACGCCGACACCTGAAACTCGGGCACGTTCTCTTCGCCCTTGTAGCTCACTTTGGAGAGTTCGCGGTAGTTTTCCACCCAATTGTCTACACACCTGCTCACTTTGTTGACGTTGGAGGGTGTAAGGGGGTTCATCACGTTCTCGTTCTTGGCACGCTCGAGCCACTCGTGGCGCTCATTTATAACCTTTACTGCGCTGTCGGGCAAAAGGCGCGAACGAAGGCTCTGAGCCAAGTTACTGATGCGCTGCGCATCGGTGTCGCCGGGAGCATTGCCCATGCAGAGTTTGTAGTCGGAGGGACGGTTTTCCTTGCCGCTCGCAATGCGCGACAAACTGCTGCGGTAGTTTGCCACTCGCTGGTCTACGTAGGCTTCATAGTCTGCATCAATGCCAATGGCTTTGTCGCATGTTGCGTTCACCATCTGCTTGATGTGGTCAGCTTCGGAAAGCACGCGCAGGAAGTTGGTGAAAGGCACGGAGCCAGCTACAAAGGCCACAAGGACAATAAGGCCGAACACCCATTGCCCCACTCTGCCGACTTTGCGCCAGCGTGTAGCCTTGCTCTTGCACATGACGAACACGCACAGAGCCACAAGCACAATAAGCCCCGAGCTGAGCAAGACGGGGAGTGTTTGGTTGCCCTGCTGCCAGTATACCATACCCAAGTAGGCAATGTAGGCAAACACGAACAACACCATCAGTGAAAAAACTGTGGCGAAGTTGAAGGATGATTTCTGCATATCGTTTGGTTGTTTTTTTATTGTTTTTTGATTGGGCGTAGGGCGTAAGGACTAATTGCGTGGCAATTTGCGTTTCAGTTCCTTTATGCGCTGCTCGTATTCCTGAATCTGTTGGCGGATGGCCGCATAGTCGTCTTGTGCGGGAATGGTACCGACAGTCGGTGCGGCCTGCGCATTGCTTGGCTCGTCGTCAACCGCTACGGTTTCGTCGTCGACCTGCACTGGCATCACGTCCTGATGCGAAGGGTCAGAGAAGTCGCCCTGCTTCACTGCCGCAAGGGCTTTGTCGGCAAGCACCATCACGGGGAGCGGTCCGTTCACGGCTTGTCCCGTGCGCTGCAACACATTGCGTGCCTGCTCAAGCGTCAGGTCTTTCTTCACGCTCTTCATCAGCGCCAATACACCGCTTACTATAGGAGCTGCCATGCTTGTGCCGTCGCACGAGCGCAGCGTGCTGTTGGGGAATGCTGAAAGAATGTTCACGCCTGGGGCTGACACATCGCAGAAACCGCCATAGTTGGTGAAGTCGGCTGGAGCTATCTGCTGATTGACTGCGCCGACGGCGAGCGACATAAGGTTGCGGTTCTCGGGAGGAATAGAAGCAAGGATATTGTCGTTTCCTGCTGCAAAGACGATGAGGCTGCGTTTCTTTTCGGCAATAGAGCAAACGCGCTTCCAGAGCATTTCTAGATTCTGAAACTGATTGCGCAGTTGCTGTTGCTGTGCCACGGGCAATTGGTTGAGACCAGGAAACGACGGGCCGACAGACACGTTGACCACGTCAGCCCCGTGATGCACGGCGTACATAATGCCGGCGACGAGAGCCGAGAGTGGACATTGCTTATTGTCGAACACTTGCACGGGCATGATGCGACACTGCGGAGCAATGCCCGACGCGCCCTTAGCCAAGTTTGCCTGACTGCCAGCTGCAAGGGCGGCGGTGTGCGTACCGTGTCCTTCGCCCACACTGAGGCGATTGTTCTGCGTGTAGACATTGTAGGCGTTGACGATGCGGCCGGTAAACATCGGGTGCGAAGCCTGAATGCCGTCGTCCACCACAGCCACCGTTACCTGCGGCGAGCCTTTCGTCACAGCCCAAGCCTGTTGGGCATGAACCGCCTTCAAGTGCCAACCATAGCTTGCGCCATCGTCGCTGCTCTGACTGTGCGGCATGGAGTTGAGTTCGTATATCTGCTCATCGAACACGAGGAATTTGTGGTTGGGAATGCGCTGGTTGATGGTCTGGCGTATCTGGTCGCGCTCAGAGGCTGGCACCTTTATCACAAGCATCTTCACCTCGCGGTCGTAACCAATGATGCTGTACTTGTCGTCGGGATAGGCTTTCTTAAAATCCTGTGCCAAGGCATCTACGTTGTCTTGCTCGTTTTCAATGAAGAGAAACAAGCGGTTGGCAATGACGCTGGGGGCACCGGGCTGCTCCACGATGGGCGTTTCGCCGTCTTCGTCGCCCGTAACGGGTGCTGTAACGTTGCCCTGCTCGGGCAAGCGTCCGTTGTTGAGGTCAATGGGACGAACTGTGCCGTTGTCGTCCCTTCCTGTGCCGTCGGCATTCTCAATGCTGTCTGTCTGCACCACGCCGTTTACCTCTGCGTGACGGCCACGACTGGTGCAACCCACGCAGGATTTAAGCAGGAAGAATAGCAGGAGCAAAAGCAACAAAGCAGCAAGCATCCACCAAAGCCAACGCCAACGCCGCCACCAAGGCACACGCTTTTCGTATTGCGCCACATAGGTCATGTCCTCCGTCACGGGGTTGAGGCTGAAAGGCGCATTCCATCCCAAGAACTTATAGCCCTTCTTCGGCGTAATGAGCGGAGCTTGCGCCGCGTCAAACGTTTCACCATGACGTACGCTGAACTCAGTTACCGCATCGGGATTGAACATGCCGTTCTCTGCCGACACGAACCTTACCGTGTGCATGGGCGGAACGGGCGGTGGAGGGGGCACTGGAGTTTCTTCCTCGACGGCCTCAAACACAGCCTCAAACACGAGGTCGTCCGTCACCTCTGCGCCCGGTTCAAACTTGGGTGTCCATTCCACAAACTTCCAGCCATTTTCCGGTTCGGCTTTAGGAAAGTCGGTAGCGAGTAAGGGTTCGCCGGGCTTTTTGCTTACCTGTTTCTCTAGCTCACCAGCAAGCGTACCGCCCCGACGAGCTTGAAAGCGCACTTCAAAGTCGTCGGTGCGTTCGCACACCGCCGTATAGACCACGTCGCTCTCCACCCGTTTTCCTTGCGGCGCGCAGGGGGTCCAACGTTTGAATGAATAGTGCGTGGCTGCTGCCACCTCGGGTATGTCGTGCGCGCCTTGAAGGGCATGACCATGCTTACGCATGATTTGCGTGTGTCCCACAATCTGTCCGCGCCCTTCCACTCGGTACGTCACGGTGTGCACGCGGTGTTCGCGCAAGGTATCGGTGATGGTGGTGGTCTGGTTGCGCCCACGCCTCATTTTCATGCCCCACACGGCAAGGCTCACCTCGCCGTCGTGGCAATAAGTGATGCTGTCCTTATAGTCTACGTCGAGATAGAGCAACAGACTCTTCATGAAAGCGAGTTCCTGCGGCAAATTTATCTGCGACTGTATTTGCCGCAACTGTTCTACCCGTTGTTGACGCAGCGCGCTGTAGCGGGCATAGTCTTCGGGATTGGTTTCGGCAAGCGAAGCCAGCGTTTCGGGTTCTTCTCCCGTGTCGGGCACGTACCATTCGAGCAGTCCATGCAGCCTGTCTTCCACGGGTTGTGCCAGGAGTTGCTCGGGATCGAAGTCTTTGGCGTATTTTCTAAGCACTCGCACAAACTCGCCGTAGCGATTGTAGAACGGAGAGCCGTTGATTTCCTCCACGTTGAACTCGCCGAATAGTGTTTGGCAAACCTTTATTTTTCCTTTCACATCCATAAGTTGTCCCTTCGTTTAAGCGGTTTCAAGTATCTTGCCGAGAGCGGCGTTGGCAGCAAGGTCGTAGTCGGGCACGTCGCAAGCTTGCAGGAAGCCCAAACGCAGGCTGCGTTGCCAGCGCCACACGCTGCCAAACTGCGGAAAGGCGGAAAGCAGCTTACGGTCTTTCTGTCCGAACGAGTTGCCCGAAAGCACACGCTTCTGCTGGGCAAGGAGCGTGAGGAGTTCCAAGCCCTTGGGAGTTTCCTCGGGCGAAAGCAGCACATCACCGCCAAGGGCTTTCAGTTCCTGCCCTTTCCGTTCCATGCGGTTCTTCTCTTCGGCCGTCATGAAGTCTTGGCCAAACGAGGTGGTGAAACGGTTGAACTCCATCGTGAGGTAGTCGGCAATGATGCCCACTACAATCTCCTGGTCGATGGTTTCGAGGTAACTACGCAGTATGTTCACGAGTTTACCGTGCACGCCAAGCATACCGTAGAGCGTCCATAAGGCGGAAGTAATGTTGGAAAGGGCAGGAAAATCGTCCTCGAAACTGCGTGCTGCTCTTTCCGTCAGCACTTTCTCGTGCCAAAGGGTTTCCACCGTAGTCAACAAGGTTTCGGCACGGTCGGCTTGCATGCGACTTTGCGAGAGGAGGTTGTCGATGTCGATGCCTTCGAGTTGTTCGGCGCACTCTTCCTCGCTGTCTACGCCCAGGTAGTCGCAGAGGCGTTGCAGGTTATCCTCGCGCGATAGCGAGGAGTCCATACCTGCCGACATGAATATGCTCGTTTCCTCGTCGGTCATGGGCAGGGCTTGTTCTTCGCCAAGGAGCTGCGAATGCACCAATTCGTAGAGTTCGGCTTCACCTACCGAAAGACTGTCCATCAGCCGTCCGAAGGCGTAGGAGTCACGGCCGATGAGGCGGTCGAGTTGAATGCACGCCGCGCCGGCTTGGCGTTTGGCTTTCTTCACTTGCTCGTCGGTATTGTCCGAGTGGTAGTAGCTTTCGAGCAGTCCGCGCACCTGTTGCGACACATTGCGAAGGTCGTTGGCAAACTTCTCGTTGCGTGCGTCGACCATCTGTGACGAGATGCGGTTCAAGCCGTCGATAATGGCTTGCGTGCCATCATGGGCGCAAGTTGCCGCCACGTCCCATGAGCGAGCAGGGTCGGCAAAGTGCTTCTGCACGAACTCATGCCGCACAAAGCTCTCACGCAAACGTTCGAAGTAATCGGGATAAGTGACGGGCTGTACAGGGTTTCCCTGCTCCGGCGTACCGAGTTCGGGATTGTAGCCTTGGTAAATGGCTTTGGAATACTTGAAGTCGCGCAGCATATAGAGGTTTTGGAAGGCTGCTTGCGTGCGGCTCCACTTGTTGAACCAATGGGCGTTGTCGTCGAGCGATTTAAGTACTTCCTTTTCAAGCACAGTGGTGAAACGGCGGTTCCAGCGCGACACGAGTGCGTCTTGGTCGTCGGAACGTTCGTCGTTAAATTCCAAGTCTTTGTTGAACCACGTGCCTATAATAAAGAGGGGCGGCAGTCCGGCGCGCTGCGTAAACGTTTCGCGCTCGGCCTCGGTAGCTCCCACGTTTTGCTTTATCCACGCGTCGAGCACAAGTCCCATTGTGCTTTCGGCACTCTGGCTGTTGTTGTGGCAGAAGAGCAACGTGCTGATGCGCTTGGCGGTGGAATATTTGTTGAAGAGATACGTCACCTTGCCACGGCGCAGCACGATAGAAAGGTTTTTGCCCTCCACCAAGCGCGACTGGGCTATCTGCTCGGGACGGCGTGCGCCTGGGAAGTCGAGAATGTCGAGTTTCTTCAAAAACTCGTGTGTAGTGGCAAGTTCTTGCGGTAGGACAAAGTCGAGTTCGGCTATCAGTGCACTGAAAAATGATTTCTTCACTTCTATTTCTTTGCCTCCCTGCAGCGTGACGTGCACCGTGGGGGTGTAGTCCTTCGGGGCGTTCTCCGGCTGCGTGTTGTACATCTCGTCCAGGCGCGCCACGTCGAGCAACGAGCCTTTGCTTTTCAGCACACCGTCGAAACTGGCGTAAACGGTGCGCTCATAGCCAAGGGCGCGGTAGGTGGCAAGCAGGTCGGCGAATAGGCGCGAGATGTTTGCATCGCAGTCCCAAAGCAGGGTAAGTGCCTCTATCTGTTGCGCCTCGCTGAAACGCTGAATGTGAGTGAGGAGCGTCTCAAAGAGACGGCTATCGTGCAGTCGGCTGCACTTTTGCTGGATGGAGGGACTTTTGAGGTATTCTTGAATGTCGAGCACTTCGTCTTCGTCGAGCAAGGGCGTGGACGTGGCGGCGTTGCCAAGTTGGGCAACGATTTGCTCTATCCGTTCGTCTATAGTGGCTGCGCTCAGGCTGTCGCACCCGTCTTGCAGCACTTGGTTGTAGTAGGCTTCGCAAAGGAGCAATACCACGTCGGCCACGGTGAGCAGTTGCACGCGCAGGTGTCCTTCGGGGCATTGTTCGTCGCGCCGCAAGGTGAAACGGGTAATTACGCCCGTAGCCTCCACCTGTGAGTTGGGCGAGGAAGGATTGATTTCGCTGATGAAATTGTAGTTCTTCTGTCCGTCGGTCACGCTGAACGGCGTGCTGGGCGTGGAGAGCAACGCACTCACGAGGTACGACTTGCCCATTTGGCTCTCTCCAAAGGCTGCGGTAGAACAGGCTTCGCTCAGTGCATATTCTATTTTCTTCAACTCGCGACGGGCATTGATGAGCTTCTTGCGATAGGCTGCTTGCTCGCTCTGCGGCACGTGGCTCTGCCAGGCCAATGCCTGGGCTATCGTTTGCTGTTGACTCTTTATTGTTGTCATAGCGTTCTGGGTTCTATATATAAAGAGGAGTAGAAATATGTGTGTGTGTGACGCGGCACACCCCTATTCAGCCATGCGTCCCTTGATGTTGATGTTGAATGCGCCCGAGTCGAGCCAATAGCAGTCGGCATCGTTAAGGCTCTGCACGGTCAAGGCAAAGTCGGTGGGCTGGCATTCTGTGCCGTCGCATCCCGTCACGCTGGCTATGCTGAGTTGTTCTTTGTTTTCTTGGTAGTCGGGACGTTCAAGCGTTATGGTGAGCGGCACATGCGTGAGCACGCGGTCGCAATAGTCGTTGAGCAGCTGCTGCAAACGGCTGTCGGTGAGCGGTTCGTCGGCATATTTGTGGCGCAACTTCTCGCTGATGCGCTCGTAGTTGAGGTCAATCACGTAGAATGGGCGCACGGGATAGAGCGAGAGGTCGTACTGTTTGGTGCCGATGTACGAGGGGAACGAGTTGAACGTCACTTCGCCCTGTTGGCGCTGCGGGGTGATGATACATTGGTTTTGCTGCGCCAAGGAGTCTTTCTTCACAAAATAGTCTGTGGTGGGTCCTACGCCTTGCGCCAACGCCGTGAGGTCGAGCGAAAAGCCGTTCATGCCGCCAGCCGCAGATGCCAAGTAGCCTATCATGGCCCCCACGGGCACTACACTCTTGGAGTTGGTGAGGTAGCCAAATTCGTCGGCAAAGGGATACCAGCGTCCCACGCGGTGCTTGTTGAGCACTACAAGACGGTCGGGCTGTCCGCCCCAATATTTCAGGAACACGTTGCGGATGGGGGCGAGCGAGGTGGGACGGCCTGAAAGGATTACCACGTCGCACTCGTAGGCGTACATCAGCGTGGCTACGGTTTCGAGCAGGTCGTTCATGCAACGCTCTATGTGCTGCGACACGATGCGCCCGTCGTACGTCCAAGTGATTTCGCTGAGTTCAAAGCCAAACTTGCCGCTGAAGCTTTCGAGTACCTTCGTGCTGGGCGGATTGTGCTTGAACACGTCGTTGTACGTCACGTCGCGATAGCTTTCGCCGTGCGCCAGCAGGTCGAGGAAATGGCAGACAAGCGGCACGCACACTTGCAGGTTAAAGTCGCGACGCACCATGCGGTCGGAGAACGAGAGGCTGTTGTTGTCCGTTCCGAAGAACTGGTAGAGCAAGCGGCGTATGTGTTCCTCATCGTGACCGCGCTGCGCCAGTTCGCGCTCAAGAATGCCGTTGCGCCCTTGTAAAAGCACATTCTCAATAAGCACTTTCATCATGTCGTCGCCAGCCTGGTCGAACGTATCAAAGTAGACGGGTTCGGGCTTGAGTTGGGCGGGATTTTGCTCGTTGTACATGTAGCGGCATACCATGAGGTCGGTTGTACCCGCACCGATGTCGAGCGAACCTATCACCACGCTGTCGCTCTCTTGCCCTTTGATTGTGCGCTGTTTACCGTAGATGCGGAAAAACTCGCTGCTATTGTTGAGGTAGGTGTCGGAGAAGAGGCCGTAGAGATAAACAAACTGCGAGCAGGTGGCCTCGTCGTAAATCCACTGCTTCTGTTCGCTGTTGGTGCGTTTCAGGTCGGGAACAATGCGTATGGGATTGTATGCCTCGCTGCCCACGGTGGCAGTGGTGTAGAGGTCGAGCACGCGTAAGGCGTTTTGCAGACATTCGTGCAGGGCGCGCTGCTCGCTCACCGACATGGCGGTGGGACAGGTCAGCACCACTTTGTTGAGGCGGCGAGGCGTACTCTGCCGACCATGGAAAAGGCGGTGCTCGGTGCTGTTGATTTGCACGCGTGCCTGTGAGATGATTTCCATAAAAGCAAGCGTCATGAGCGACTTGCGCGAATAGTGCAGACCTACGCCGAAGCCTTCCTCGTCTACCGAACCGTCGTCGCACAGATAGTTGCTCACACCCTCTATCACGGGCTCTTCGTTGCGGCCGCGGCGGTCGATGCGTACGCAACGCCACTCTTCGCGGCGGGCATGATTGTCCCACAAGTAACGCTTCGGACTAGAATAGGTGGAGAGTATCTCATCGCCTTCGGCGTACGACACGGTTTGGTGCATCAGCTGCTCGGCTTCTTCACCCAAACGCACTACGCTGGGCCAGACAAACTGCGTGCTGCCGTACATCGTGCCACGGCCGAAGTCTACTTTCTGAAACGCCACGCGCATGTCGAACGACTGTTCGGTGCGGTTCAACGTGCCTTGGGGTGTGGTCAGACGAGTGAAGTTTTGCAGGTGAAGGGGCTTGACACGGGTAAAGTCGCCATCCTCGAAAAGCACGGCTGCCGTGCGCGAGTTGCCTATGTCGACAATCATTTCCACGTCAATCTGCTTCACGTCGCGGTCGCGCAACAGGCGCAATTCGGGCAGGGTGTTTTGCGCCGCGATCTGGCTGACGAGGAGCAGGTAGGAGGCAAGAAACTGGTATTTGTGTTCGCCCTCGCCTACCCTCACGTCGTCGATGTCGGTCACTTCATGCACGAGGTTCATCAGGTAGTTGCGCACCCACTCGTTCTTGCCCGAGCAGAAGCTGAGCATGCCTAGGGGGGCGCCGCAGAGGCGGAAGTGTTTTTCTATTTCGGAGGGAGAAACAAACGAGGGGCATTCGGCATACTCGTCGGGTTCGTCGTAGATGGAATGCGTGTCGAAAGCCAACACGGCGGTGACGGTGAGTTTATTGCTGTCGGCGACGCCCTCGTGCGTCGACGGTTGAGGCAAAAGCTTGCAACGCACCCAGTTGTAGGGACCGTCTTTGAAATTGCCCATGCCGTCCACTTCGAAGTAGGGCAAAGGGAGCCATTGCCCCAACAAGCGGTCGAGGGCGCAACGGCGTTTGTCGTTGAGCCGCAAGGTGAAGAACTCCTCCGTATCGGAGATGTCGCCCTCGTGCAGCACTTCAATGTTGGGGTTGGCAAGGACTTCGTTTTCGCTGACAAGCAGGTTGCCGTCACTGTCGAGGAAGCGGCACGCCACAAGGTCGGCCACACGCACCACCTTTTCGCTCTCTTTGAGCTGGAAAACAAACTCGAGATTGGTTTGCACCTCGTCCTCGTCGAACCACTCACGGAAGAACATGCGTTCGTGCGTTCCAAGGTCAAGGGTAAGCGGCTGCGAATACAACTGTATACCAGAATTGGCTATAAGGGACTGTTCCATGTTTATTGCGTTTCTTACTGTTTCAAAGCCCATGCCTTAGTGTCTTTCAAACACGGGCAATAAAGTGCAAAGAGTATTGATATGCAAAAACGCAGCACTGTGGTTTTTCACAATCCTTTGTCCATCGGGGCGCTCTCTATATAAAAGGTATTGTTATTGCCCCTTCTCGTCCAAGGGGCATCACAACG
>CAVAPI010000159.1:0-4507 GCA_963590445.1 Lachnospiraceae bacterium
AAGGCCATCAAGGAGAAGTATCCCGAAATAATCACGATAGCCAACGTGGAGGCGTGGGGTACTGACAATCCTTCATGGCGCAACGAATACCCGGTGGAGATAGTAGATGAACACTATTACAGGAGCCACGCATGGATGCGCTCCAACTACAACAAGTACGACTACTATCCGCGCGGCATCAAGGTTTACAACGGAGAGTATGCCGCCAATGCCTCCGGCACATACGGCACCTATGGCAACATGAACAGTGCTTTGGGCGAAGCTGTCTACATGATGGGCATGGAGCGCAACAGCGATGTGTGCGTCATGGCTTCCTTCGCCCCCATCTTCACCCACGAGTCCAATCCGCTGTGGCCTTACGACATGATACACTTCAACTCGTCGGACAATTTCGTTACTCCTTCCTACTATGTGCAGCAGATGATGAGCCAGAACCTTGGCAAGCAGAACCTGCTATGGACGGAAAGCGGTAATAAGGTGGCCTCTTCGACAGACGTGCAGGTGGGTCTCGGCACGTGGCAGACACAGGTGGTCTATGATGACGTAGAGGTTACTGACCTTCAGGGCAACACTATTGCCAAGGAAAACTTTGCCGACGGACTCGGACTGCTGACTCCCGTGAATGGAACTTGGGCAGTGAGCGACGGCGAAGTGACGCAATCGTCCAACAGCGACAACTGCACAGCCTACATCAACACTGCCATCTCCGGCGGACAATATATATATAAGGTACGCGCGAAGAAGACTGGAGGCAACGAAGGTTTCCTTATAATGTTCAACAGAACTGGCACACAGGACTACGTGTGGTGGAATCTCGGAGGTTGGGGCAACACCAAGCACGGCGTGGAAAACTGTGTTGGCGGCGGCAAGACGACATTGGCCACAGCTTCCGGCTCGATAGAGCTTGACAGATGGTATGACATAGAGATAAAGGTTGACGGTTCGCAGGTGACGTGTTCGCTCGACGGCACACAGATACACCAGTTCACGCTTCCCGCCGACCGCGCCCTCTATCAGAGCGTACAGATTGACGAGCAGTCGGGCGAACTGATACTGAAGATAGCCAATCCCAATGCATCGACACAGCAGCTAAACCTGAACGTGAAGGGTATGACCCTCGGTGACGCAAGGTTGATACGTCTGTCGTCACCCGAAGGTACAGATGAGAACACGATGGACGCTCCCGACAAGGTGAAACCCGTTGAGGAGACTGTGACGGCCGATCAGCTCCACAACATCACCATTCCGGCGTACTCTCTGAACATCTACCGTATAAAAGCCAGCGACATTGCTGCCGAAGAGACGGAAGTATGCAAGGCTTACGAGGAGGAAGATGCCGACAAATACGGTTATCTGTACGCCCATATGCACACCACGAGGGAGATAACCTGCTACGCCTTGAGCAAGAACGGCAACTATTGGCGCGACCTTTTTGACAGTGGCGAGGCTTTCGACACCAAGGAATACACTACGACCGGTGGTATGCGCGACGCTTACGTGTGCCGTAGCCAGAAGGGAAATTTCCTGCTGGCAGGAACAGACATGACATCCAGTCTCGGCTGGACGAGCAACCACCGCATGACATTCATGCGTTCAAACGACCTTGTGCATTGGGACAAGATGGTTAGCATTGACCTTGAGTCAGAGGAAAACCTCAAGGCACTGGGACTGAGCAGTGCCGATGACATGACAGCGGCTTGGGCTCCGCAGATTATCTTTGACCCTGTCACACAGAAATACATGGCCTATTACAGCGTAGGTTTCCCTGACCGTCACCGCATCTATTATTCTTTGTTCGACGAAGACCTTACCGGCTGGAGCGAGCCGCGCCTGCTTTTTGACCCCGGATTTGACGTTATCGATGCCGATATTGTATGGAATGATGTTGACCAGCGTTACCAGATGGTGTTCAAGCGCGAGGGTGACAGAGCCTTGAGCATGGCTGCGGCAACGAGCCTTGTGCCTGCGGGCAGCCAAACCACGGGCATTTGCCAGTGGACACTGGTGGACGGCTTCGGCATAGACGAGACAGGCCAGAGCATAGAAGCCCCGAGCCAGTTCCGCTATATCGGCCGCAAGACATGGAAGTTGGGCTACCAGAAGTACAGCGGAGGCTACAACTACAGGATTATGGACTTGGACGAGCATGGCATGAACCCCACCAACCGCATTGACATGGTGGGCGATGTTAGTCCGCAGCACGGCTCTTTTGTCAAGATTACCGAGCGCGAATACAACTATCTGGAGACTTGGGAGCAGGTGAAATGCAAGTTGCCGCAGGTGGAGAAGATGTATGAAGTGACATCCGACAAGTTGTATAAGGAAGCTATGGACAAGGCAGAGGAAGTCATGAGTACCGACGGTGGCAGCTTCGAGGCCAATGAGAAGGCAATGGCCGAGGCTCTGAAAGCCATAGAGAACGCACTGGCCAACGGGACTGACTACCGCACGTTTCTCCTGGAGCAGGTCAAGGCAGGAAAGGCAACCGACCTGACACCGATAGTAACTAACGCTGACTTTTCAAACGGCGGTACTGGTTGGACACAAACACCAAATAACTTTACCAATGCCAATGGCAATGTGGCAGAATATTGGAACACCAATTTTGATTTCTACCAAACCATTAGTTCGCTTCCCAAAGGTGAATATGAATTGGGAGTGCAGTCATTCTTCCGCATGAGCGATATAAATACTGCCGTAGCGGCGCACAACGCCGGCACGGAGCAACTAAATGCTATCCTTTATGCCAACGAGAATGAGAAGCCGGTAATGAGTCTGTATGACGACACCGTAACACGATACGAACAGAGTCCGTACAACTATCCCGACAATGTGACGGCAGCCAACACTGCATTCAACACCCACGGACTATATACCAACACCCTGAGTTTCACACTGGACAACGAGTCCGACCTCAAGATGGGCATCCGCAAGACAGAGTGGAACAATAGCGACTGGTGTTGCTTCGACAACTTCACGCTGCGCTTCCTCGGCAACCCGTCGTCGGTGCAGTCGGTCAAGAAAAACCAGGCCGCAGACGGCAAGTGGTATAACCTGCAGGGGCAGAGAGTGGAGGAGAACAGCCTCAAGAACGGGATATTCCTGCACGGAGGGCAAAAGGTGGTGCGCTGAAACAGAAGGGGCGGAGAGTGTGAAACCACCGGACAGGGCAACCTCTGCCACCGGGCGTACCGCTCCTTATCCTTTACATAAAGCTAAAAACGAGAACTAACAATTAACAACTAATAACATGAATACTGAAACGGTAAGACACTGGGGAGTAAAGCCTCTGCTTGCTGCGACGCTGATGGCAGGGACAGCCGCCATGCTACAGTCTTGTAAGGACGACATCCTTACCGGACAGCCGGGATGGCTTGGCAACTCTATCTATGAGAGGTTGCAGGAGGATGGCGGTTACACCTACACGCTCAAGCTGATAGACGACTTGGGCTACCATGATGTGATGTCCAAGACTGGTTCAAAGACCATGTTCGTGGCAGACGATGCTGCGTTTGACAACTGGTTTGCGGCCAACTCATGGGGCGTGAAGAGCTATGACGGTCTGGCAACAGCCCAGAAGAAACTGCTGCTCAACAGCTCTATGATCAACAATGCATACCTCATCGAGCTGCTTTCCAACGTGAGCGGCAACCCGCCGGAGACAGGCAAGTGCATGAGACGCGAGACCGCCAGCTCGTATCTTGACTCCGTTTATGTAATCAAGCCGGAGGAGATGCCCAACACAAGCTATTGGAAGAGGTATAAGGATGCCGGCCGCCAGATGGTATTGCTCAAGGACAACACCACGCAACCGATGATCCACCTGTTGCCGGCCTTCATGAAGCTGAACAAGATTACCGACAACGACGTGAAGATCCTGACCAACGGCGAGGCACAATCGGCAGCGGAAGCCTACGTCAACGGCAAGAAAGTGATAGAGCGCGACATTACTTGCAAGAACGGATACGTGCACAAGGTGGAGGGAGTGGTGGAGCCGGCCACCAACATGGCCGACCTTATACGCCAGAAGCCGGAGACAAAGACATGGTCAATGCTGCTTGACCGTTTCAGCGCACCCTATTATGACGATGCCGCGACTAAGGAATACAACCGCCTTTATAACAATGAAGACTCTGTGTTTGTGCTCCGCTACTTCAGCGACTGGGCCAAAGGCGGAAAACTGACTGGAGATCCCGATGGCAAGGCGGTCAAGGCCACACTCGCTTTCGACCCGGGTTGGAACCAGTATATGTACAGCAACACCATGGGCTACGACCTGCACTATGATGCCGCAGCCATGCTTGTGCCGAGCGAAGAGGTATTGGCACAGTGGTGGAACGAATCGGCCCTGAAGCGCCACTACGCCGTTTGGGACAGCGTGCCAGACCTTGTGCTTTCCAAACTGTTGCGCAACAACATGATTGACAACTTCTCCGAGAAGGTGCCGTCAAAGTTCGACAACATTCTCAATGACGCAAAGGTCAAGATGGGCGTAACCCCCGACAAC
>CAVAPI010000159.1:5338-12687 GCA_963590445.1 Lachnospiraceae bacterium
AACTACAACATGAGACTGTTCGACAACTACAACTACACTGTGTATGTTCCGGGCAACGATGCTGTCCAGAAGCTGATAGACGACGGCCTGTTACCCACATGGAGCGACTTTGACCACTACCGCGATCTGAGGGAAGCTGCCAGCGACCCGGACGAACAGGAACGCTACAATCATGCCTGCTATGTGATAAAGAAGCGCATAACGGACTTTGTGCGCTACCATATCCAGGACAACTCGGTGATGATCGGAGGTCAGGCAGTGACCAACACAGCCTATGAGTCGATGCTCCGCAACCCTGTGACCAACCGCTACTATTCTCTCACTGTAAATTCCGATGCGAACGGACTCTCCGTCAAGGACGTGAGCGGCAATACCCGCCATGTGGTCAAGACCGAAGGGCTGTATAACCAGATATGCCGCGAGTACTGGCTGCAAGGAAGCAAATACAGGCGTACCATCTACCAGACCTCGGACGCTGTGGTGCACCTTATTGACGCACCGCTGTACTATGGCACACTCACCAAGTGGAAGGACGAAATCTAACAAGCAAGCATGATTATGAAAATGGAAACAACATATACCGCAAAGCTCCGCATCTTCGTATGGGCTGCGTTGATGCTGGTTGCAACAGCCGTTTCGGCACAGATTACGTCTGTCCGGGGTACGCTGAGCGACGACATGGGTCCGCTGATGGGAGCCACTGTCTGCGAAATAGACGCGACAGGCCGTATCATAGAGAGCACGGTGACTGACTTCGACGGAAACTTCACCATGAAAATCCGCAACGTCAAGGACAAGCTGCGCTTCAGCTACGTGGGTCTGAAAACCAAGACACTGCCCATCAACAGGACTGTCTATAACGTAAAACTGGAGTCGGCCACCGTCATCAAGGAGGTCGTGGTGAAGTCAAAGCGCCGTATGCAGGGCAACAGTCTGCCCATACCGCAGAGGGAAGTGTCGTATGCAACCCAGACAATCTCCATGAAAGAGTTTGAAGGACTCGGCATTACGTCAGTGGACGAAGCCCTGCAGGGCCGTATAGCCGGTCTTGACATCCTCTCCAATTCGGGAGACCTCGGTGCAGGTTCCACCATGCGTCTGCGCGGCTCGGCCTCGCTTTCCACTCTGACCGACGCCAACCCTCTTATAGTAGTTGACGGAAACATCAGAAGTGTTGACCTCTCCAACTTCGATCTGGCTGGCGCCAACAACGAGAAGTTTGCCGAGCTGCTCAACATCAACCCTGAGGACATCGCCAGCATAACTGTGCTGAAGGATGCCGCCGCTTCGGCCATCTATGGCAGCCAGGGAGGTAACGGCGTCATCGAACTGACCACCAAGCGTGGTGCAAGAGGCCCGGCCAAGGTGAGCTATTCGTTGAAGCTCACAGGCACTTACCAGCCCGACGGTTACGACCTGTTGAGCGGCGACGACTACACCATGCTGCTCAAGGAGTCGTATTTCAACCCGCAGCAGAGCGACAACGCCAGCAATATCCGCGAGCTGAACTACGACAAGACGTTCTCCGAGTACGAGCAATACAACAACAACACCGACTGGAGGGATGCAGTTACCCAGTGGGGTCTGCGCCAGAACCACTACGTGTCGGTGTCGGGAGGTGGCGAGAAGGCCTCGTTCCGTATAGGTGGAGGTTTCGACCATGAGACAGGTTCCATCATCCGGCAGAAGCTCCAGCGCTTTTCCACACGCGTAGCCCTCGACTACAACATCAGCCAGCGCATCCGCGTGTCAACCAACTTCTCGTTGACCTACACAAAGAACGACCTGAACAGCGACGGCCTCTTGGGTATTGCCATGAAGAAGATGCCGAACATGAGCATCTATGAGCAAGACCCCACCACGGGAGCCAACACCAGCCGCTACTACCAGATGCTGCAGAGTGCGTCAAGCGTGTTCGACGATAATCAGAAGGACTATGTCAACCCTGTGGCAAGCGCAAATCTGGCCAAGAACCAGCGCCGCACCTACGACCTGTCGCCGGAATTGATCATCAAGTACCAACTGCTGGGCATGGACGAAGACCACTGGCAGCTGAACTGGCAGGGCAGCTTGTATATGAACGTGTTCAACCAGTATGACGAAAAATTCTACCCCTCGGAGCTGAAGACCGTTTCCTGGACTCAGGGAGTGAACACATCATCGTCGGGAAGCAACAAGAGCGTGTCGTTCAACACCAAGCAGACCCTGACCTTGATACCGGCATTCAAGAACAAGGACCATTCGGCCATGATGATGGGACGCTTTGAGCTGACATCAGGCTCAAGCAACGGTTCTTCCACCAGCGGCAAGGGACTTGCGTCCGGCGGCATCGAAACGCCGGATGCCGGAGGCTTGATAACCGGACTTAGCTCCTGGTATTCGGAGTGGCGCTCAATGTATTTCACCTATTCTGCCCACTATGCTTACAAGGGCCGTTACGTGTTTGACTTCACCCTCCGTGCTGACGGAACCACCAAGTTCGGCCCAAGCAAGCGTTGGGGCTATTTCCCCGCAGTGTCAGCCAAGTGGATTGTCAGCGACGAACCCTTCATGAAGCCCACCAAGAAATGGTTGTCAATGCTTGCCCTGCGTCCCAGCTGGGGCAAGACCGGCCGTCAGCCGAACCAGGACTACCTCTATGTAAGTACATACGTGTCGGGCAACAAGTATCTTGACATGACAGCCATGCGCCCGGAAAAGATCCGTTTGACCGACTTGCGATGGGAGCTGAACAGCAGTTACAACCTCGGTATTGACCTCGGCTTGTTTGACGACCGTCTGAACCTGTCATTGGAAGTCTATACCCAAAAAACCTCCGACATCCTTAACGGCGGCTACCGCATACCCTCAAGCACGGGATACACAACACTGGCCTACCGCAATGGCGGCTCGCTGAGAAACACTGGTTGGGAGTTCCACATAAACACCAACAAGCTCGTCAAGGCCGGCAAGTTCACCATGGATGTCAACGCCACTTTCAGCAACAACCGCAACGAGATACTCGAAATGGACAGCTACGTGCTTGAGTCGCTCAACTCCGTTTACAAGTACGGCAACCGCGAGTGGCTGCAGCGTGTGCAGATAGGCAACCCCTTCGGTGCCATCTACGGCTTCCGCTACAAGGGAGTGTACCAGTATAACTACGACACCTTTGCCAACATGAGTGAGGCAGAGCGCAAGCAGTTCATCGCCGACGGCAAGACTGCCCCGGTTGCAATGAACGCCAACGGCGAGGTGATTACTGATGTTGACGGCAATCCTGTCAGGATGATGTACAACTACAGTAACGACACTTCGGGCAAGAACTACAAGTTCAACGGCGGTGACGCCATCTATGAGGATGTCAACCACGACGGCAACATTGACGCTCTCGACATTGTGTATCTCGGAAGCTCACTGCCGAAGTTGAACGGTGGTTTCGGCTTCACTTTCAACTACGGTGCATGGCGTCTCACCACGCAGTTCACCTACCGTATAGGCAACAAGATACTCAACCTTGCGCGTCTTGACGCCGAAGCTATGATAAGCAACGACAACCAGAGCCAGGCCGTCAACTACCGTTGGCGCAAGGAGGGTGATGTCACCACGATACCCCGTGCCATGTACGGCTCCACTTCCAACTACAACACTCTTGTCAGCGACCGCTTTGTTGAAAAGGGCGACTATCTGCGCATGAACTATGCTCAGCTGTCATACGCCATATCCAAGAAGCACCTGAAATGGATAGGCTTGAACCGCATAAGTGTTTATTGCAGTGTGAACAACCCGTTCGTCATCACCAAGTATTCGGGTGTTGACCCTGACATAGTGAACAGCGGCTACGCTCCTGCTATGGACAATTCGCAGACACCGCGTGTCCGTTCCTACACATTGGGCGTGACTGTAGATTTCTAAGTGCCAACCATTCATTGAAAACTCTAAAGAAATGAAGACAAAATATTATAAGATAGCCTGTGCGCTTGCCGCACTTGTCGGTTTCTCTTCATGCTCCGATTTCCTTGAAGTGGAGCCGCGCGACAAGATAATTCTGGACAAGTTCTGGAATGAGCGCGCCGATGTGGAGTCTGTTGTGGCCAGCTGCTACAGCTCCCTCCAGTCGTCAGCCTGCATCAAACGTATGATTGTTTGGGGTGAGGCCCGCAGTGAGACCATGGATGCCGGCGACGATATGGACAAGGACGTGAACCTTGAGAACATCTTTAAGGCCAATATCACTTCGACAAACCCCTACACGTCGTGGGTTGACTTCTATTATGTCATAAACACATGCAACAACGTCATCAAGTATGCGCCTGGCGTTGCCGCCAAAGACCCCGGCTATACAGAGAGCGAGTTGAAGGCTACCATAGCAGAAGTGTCTGCCCTGCGCGACCTGTGCTATTTCTATCTCATCCGCACTTTCCGCGATGTTCCATACACCACGGAACCGTATCTTGACGACAACCAGACAATGGACCTGCCGGCCACCCCGTTCAACCAAGTGCTTGACACATTGATTGCCGACCTGGAGAGCGTCAAGGGGGATGCAGTTCACTACTATCCCACCACGAAGACCAACTACCAGACCGGTCGCATCACGAGCACGGCCATCAACGCTATGCTCTGCGAGATGTATCTGTGGAAGCAGGACTATCAGAAGTGTATTGACTATGCCGACAATGTCATTGACGACATGAAGCAACAGGCAGAGAAGGACAGGCAGGAATCCGGTTTCAATGCCACTACCGTCGATCAGGAGATGGAGGGCTATCCTTTGTTGGCCTCGAGATACACCAATTCGCAGAACGTGTACGGTTATAACTATGGTCAGATTTTCGGTACAGGCAACAGTTCCGAGTCGATTTTTGAGCTTACTTTCGACAAAGACAACGAGTCAATGCTCGCCAATGGAGCCATTTCCGACTTCTATGGCAATATTAAAAAACTAATTGGCTACATCTCGCCGTCCTCTTATGTCGGCACCGACGTTTCGCAGAAGCAGTATAGTGTGTTTGCCAACAAGATTGACGCCCGTAACTACAATTCCATACTCAGTCAGGGAACGACAAACAGTATAGCAAAGTACGCCTATAGGTCAAGTACTGTTGCCGTGGAAGGCAGTAGCGCAGCCTCTGCAACAGTAACTCTCTCCATTTCCGGCATATATGCTGAAGGACAGGTTCGGGCCAACTGGATTGTTTACCGTCTGGCCGACATCATGCTGCTCAAGGCCGAGGCACTCACGCAGCTTATGTCAGACAACGCCGATGCGGGCATAACCGATGCCGACAAGGCCTACCGTGACCGTGCGTTCCGCCTTGTGACGGTCGTCAACAAGCGTTCGCTCTGCCAGTACCCGCGCAAGGATACCCTTGATCCCACCTCTTATGCTACCAAGGCAGCCATAGAGAACTTGGTTTACGACGAGCGTCGCCGTGAACTGATGTTCGAGGGAAAGCGCTGGTACGACCTTGTGCGCCGTGCCCGCCGCGAGGGCAAGACCGATTACCTGAAGTCGCAGTCGTGCAACAAGTACAGCAGCAACAAGCAACTGGTGGAGAGCAAACTCAGCCGCATGGAGGCTATCTATTGGCCATACAACTATGACGAACTGAAGGTGAACAAGAACCTGCACCAGAATCCAGCCTTTGGCTCCGGTCTGAACGAAAGCTACGAGTAGCAGGGTTTTGCCTACAGCTCAAAAGCAGTATTAAAAACATCAGTCTAACAATACTTAAACAGTAGAAAACGATGAAAACATTAAGATATTTGATGCTCTCTGTCTGCTGCATCGTTTGCGGAGCGAGTTTCGTTTGTTGCTCTGACGAACCCGACAGCGACAATTTCTACACCTTTACGGGTGAGATGATGAGCGACTACATCAACAACCGCGAGCAGTACAGCGACTTTGCCACTGTAGTGAAGCGTGCCAACATGATGGACTTGCTCTCTACATACGGCCACTACACCCTGTTCCTGCCGTCCGACAGTGCGTTCCAGAGCTTCTACAAGAAGCGCGGCATACAGTCGGTTGACGACCTGACCGACAAAGAGTGCGACACCATAGCCCGCACCCACTTGGTCAACAACATGTACACCACCATTGAGATGATCGACGGCACGCTCCATACTCCCAACATGAACCGCCGTTACATCCAGATAACCCACGAGAACGACGAGTACGGCAACTCCGAAGTGTGGCTCAACCGTGTGGCCAAGATCTATTTTGCCACCCAGGACGACTCGGTGGAGAACGGTGTGGTGCAGCCAATCAATATGGTTTTGGAAAACACCAACAGCTCTGTTGCTCAAATCGTGGAGGAAAACCCGGAAGTAAGCTATTTCTCCACGGCCCTCAAGGCTACCGGTCTTGTTGACTCGCTGGAGTATATCAAGGACCCCACCTATGACAAAAGTGCCTATCCGACCTATCGCTATACCTCGCACACTTGGACAGAGGTGGCGCGAGTGCCGGAGGAGAAGTACAAAGGTTTCACGATTTTTGTCACACCCAACAGTGTTCTTCAGGAGAAGTACGGCATCAGCGGCGACAACGATGAGGAAGTGCTGAGGAAACTCTACGACCTGGCATGCTCGCTCTATGACCCTTCCTATCCAGACGATGTCAACCAGCCCTACCATGAGTTCAACGTAACGCTTGCCGACGGCACCAATTCGCTTACCCACCGCAAGAATCCGCTCAACCGTTTTGTGGCTTACCACATCGTTACGCGCGATGTGAAAGGTTATGACTATCTCACTCCGCTCGTGCTGACCCAGAACTACTACAAGGGCGCCATCGGTATCAAGACCGACAAGATGAACCCCAACGACTGGTATGAGACACTTATGCCCCATTCCATGATCAAGTTCGAGCAGCTCACCGTCACTGGCGACGGCGGTGCCTATCTTGGCGAAACAGGAGTGAAGAACGAACGCTATGCCAACCGCCGCTATGACGACAGATACAGCATCGAAGGCGCGCGCATATATCCCACCATACCCAGCCAGTATGTGCAGGATGCACCCAACGGACGCTACTTCTACATCAGCGACATCCTGGCCTACGACAAGCAGACCCGTGAGGAAGTGCAGAACTGCCGCATCCGTATGGACTTCTCGACAGTGTTTCCCGAAATTATGACGCAGGGCATACGCCTGAACGGCGACCCGACGCAGGACGACAACTCGAGCACACCCGACTATAGCGGCAAGAACGGCTTCAACTATTACTTCCCCGACGGCTACCTTGACGGTGTGACCATGCGCGGCAACTGCTACTTGGTATATCGCCGTCCGCACTGGAACTTCTGGTCATACGAGGGCGACGAGTTCAATCTCTTCGGCGACTACGACTTCACGTTCCGCCT
>CAVAPI010000160.1:0-11274 GCA_963590445.1 Lachnospiraceae bacterium
AGAGAGTAGCAGAGTAACGACATGAACATCGCGACAATGATACGGCAGCTCGCCACGCAGGGCGGCAACGGAGTGGGCTTTACCGTCGGCACGGTCACGGCAGTGGACAAGGAAGCCCGCACGGTGGACGTGCAGCCACTCAACGAGGACGCGCCCCTGCTGGGCGTGAACCTGCAAGCGAACCAAGGCGGCACGGTGGGCGTGGTGCAGATACCGCGCGAGGGCAGCTTTGTAATGGTGGGCTATGTGGCCGACGGCGCGGCAGGCATGGTGATACTGTGCGACGACATAGAGGAGGCGCAGGTGGTCATCAAGGACTCCGACACGGCCAGCGCGGTAGTGAACGAGGACGGCATCACCATGAACGGCGGCAAACTGGGCGGCATGGTAAAGGTGGAGGACATCACCACACGGCTGAACCTCATAGAAAAGGACATCAACAAGCTGAAGCAGGCACTCACGAGCTGGACACCCGTGCCGCAGGACGGCGGCGCAGCCCTGAAGGGCGGCGTGGCAAGCTGGGCGGGCAGCCGACTGACAGAGAGCAAGCGCGGCGACTACGAGAACGAAAAGGTGAAGCAATGAAAGGACTGCAAACAGACATAGCGACGGGCGACCTGCTTGTGGAGCACAAGGCGGCGACGGTGGCCGACTGCGACGCTCAAACCATAGAGGCGGTGCTGCTGGCACAGCGCGGCGAGTTCAAGGAACGCCCCCTCATAGGGGCGGCGGTGCGTCAGATGCTGGGCGGGCAGCGTGACGTGTTCTGGCCGCAGGAAGCCAAGAAAATGATAAAGGCCGCAGGCGTGGACATCACCCGTATAACGGTGGACGCAGACGGCACGGTAAACATAAGCTAACGAGCGCATGCAGATAACAGTAAAGGACAGACAGAGCCTCGCGGACATCGCCGTGGAATATCTTGGCGGCGTAGAGGGCATCTTCGCGCTGGCGGAGCGCAACGGCATCAGCATCACGGCGCGGCTGGAGGACGGGCAGACGCTCGACTGGGAACTGGCCGACACTGTGGACGCTCAGGTGCAAAAGACATACGCGGCGCAGGGCATAGAGCCAGCGACCGACATATCGGGCAAGGAAGCAAATGTGCTGCTGCAAGCCACGGCAAAGTACTTCACGGGCTGCATCATACCGCCGCTGCGGCGCGACTGGCTCATCGTGGACAGCGCGACAGCGGCAAAGGGGTGGCAGCTTCAGGGTATGGGTATGCAGTTTGACAACGGTACGATTGAACGCACGGACACGAGTTCGGATGACATCGTGGTAAACCGCGTGAACAAGGTAAAGGAACAGCTGAGCAAGGGCGAGGCTGTGGAGAGCGAGAGCGGGCAGACACTCGTCCGCATATTCGGCAACCAATTTGACGATACATTTGCCTAACGGCCAAGTTTCGTCTTCTCTCGGCAAAATGCAGCAAGCTGCTTTTGCTCTCGTTCATAGAAACATTCGCCTAAATGGCGATATAAAAATAGCATAATGGTAAAACTGACAGACAACAAGGTGGCAGAGATAGACACTTCGGGGCTGGAAAAGCGTGCGCGCGACATCCGAAGCGCGGTGGTGACGAAGAGCGTAACGGTGGAAATGGTGGGCAGCCTGTTTGCCGACCTCATAGAGGCGTGCGGCAACGTTCGTGACGCGCTGGCACTGTTTCTCGACACCAACGTGCAGGAAATCACCAGCGACATAGACAGCCGCCTCGCAGGCGTGGACGCAGCCACAAAGGAAGCCAAGGCCGCCACACAGAAAACGGAGGCCACCCGAACACTGGTCGACAACCTCGTGGGGATGCTGAGCACGCAGAACGTGGCAGCCCCCACACGGCTGGAAGTTACCGACTGCCCCAAGGAGGTGACGCTTGGCAACCAGCAACGCCCGCGCATCGGCGCAAAGGCACTGCCCGCCTTTGGCATCGGCTCGCTGCTGTTCATCGGCGGCGACGGGGTGCTGGAGGTAACGCCAGACGGCTGCATCACGCCGCTGAAGGAGGGCGTGGGCAGGGTGAATGTGGTGGCCACGGTGAAAACGAGTATTTACAAGACACTGACCATCGCGGTAGTGCCGCCCCGCATCCGACTGGCAGGCGGCGGCATGAGGCTCGACGGCAGCGGCAACATAAGGCTGACATAATGGAAACAAGACACATCAACTACAAGAGCGACTTTGTTATCCGTGAGCGTTTCCGCGACGGCACGGGCAAGGTCGTGGCACTGCCAGACGTAGACTTCGAGCTGCGCTACTGGGTGGGCAGCAGGACGGTAAAGGCCAGCCGCAGGGACGGCGTGTTCACAAACTGCACGCCAGACGGCGACGCGCTGCTGGTAACATTCAAAGACCACGGCCTCGGCGAGGGAGAGCTGCACCATGAGCTGCACCTCGCGCTGGACAACGCCCTGTTTGACGGCGGCGTGCAAAACGTGTACTACCCCGAAAGCCTGCACATCTGGCTGTGGGACAAAATGGGCGACACGGAGGGCGTGATAGAGAGCGACTGCGTGGCAGCCTACACAAGGGGCTACAAGTTCACATGGGAGGACTTCACGGCTGCGGACATACAGGTGCTGCAAAAGCCCGCCACGGAGGCGGCAGAACGTGCCGACAGAAACGTGCAGGAGTTCATAACAGCAGCACAGCGGAAGAACGACACCGCCGTAAAAAACGCGGAAACTGCCACGGCCAACGCCAACACCGCGACCGACGCGGCAAAGACGGCGACAAAGAACGCCGATACCGCCACAGAGGAGAGCCGAAAGGCAACCACGGCAGCGGTGGACGCGACCACAAAGGCGACGGAAGCCACCACAGCGGCAGACACCGCCACCAAGGACGCAAAGGAGGCGACGAAAGCAGCCACAGCAGCCACCGACAAAGCCACGACAGCGACCAAGGACACCACGGCAGCCACGGAAAAGGCGACCACCGCCACCGACTACGCCAACACGGCAGGACAACAGGCAGCGGCAGCCGCCGAAAGGCTGGAGGCCACACGCGCGGAAATGGAGCTGGCGATAGCGAGAGCCGAGCAGGTGGTGCAGGGCGTGCCAAACGGGCTAAAGGTGGAAGCCCCCGACACCGTGACAATGGGCAACCCCACACGGCAGTACATCAGACCTAAGGTGAAGCCCGACGGCTGCGCCCAAAACGTGATATACCAGACGGACGGGCAGAGCGTGGAGATAGAGCCAAGCGGCGAGATACAGGCGCGCGGCGAGGGCACGACCCGTGTACACGTCATCCCGACGCAGGGAACAAAATACTACAAGACCATAAACATAGAGGTAGTGCCGCCCCGCATTCGACTGACCAGCGGCGGCATAAGGCTCGACAGAGAAGGCAACATACGTTTAACATAACATACAGACACTATGGCATTAACAGCAGAACAGGAAAAAGGCATCGTGGCCATGCTCGCGGCCTTTGAGAACGGCAAGCGCATCAACGAGCTGGACGAAGCGAAGGGCGCACTGAAAGACATGCGCATCGAAGTAATGGACGAGACAGGCGAAACGCACAGCATGGAGCTGGCGGAAGCCGTGGCGCAGGCAGGCAACCCCATAGCTGGCCGCTACTGGGACACGACGAACGCCACACCGACGGCGGCAGGCTACTACGGCAGTCTTCAGGCACTGCGCGACCTGCCCACAAAGTTGGGACTCGGGCGCTACCTCGTAGCGGACGACAGGACGAGAAGAAAACTTGACCCGACGGACAGCACGAAGTATGACGACGGCAGCCCTGCCGCGTTGGACGGCACGCAGGGACAGTGCATGTGGTGCTGGAACGGGTTTATCGCCAACATCTTCACGGAGGGCGGCGTGCTGGTGAAGTGCATCACATTTGACAAACCCGTGGGCAACGGCGTGAGCATC
The DNA here is from genome assembly GCA_963590445.1 of Lachnospiraceae bacterium. GTDB lineage: Bacteria > Bacteroidota > Bacteroidia > Bacteroidales > Bacteroidaceae > Prevotella. The sequence continues at coordinate 3,888 of CAVAPI010000160.1, forward strand.
CGCATCCCCGCAGGCGGCACGAGCTGGCTCGGCGCGGGCGTGATGGACAGAACGAACCAGATGCTTTGCAGCGTGATAAGCGAGGCGGAGCAGTACCGTGGCGGCAGCGGCTCGGCACTGAAAGCCGCCAGCTACACCAAAGCACCAGCGGAGGACGCTGCGCAGCTCACCATGCTGGGCATGGCGGCAACGAACATCAGCACAACCAACTTCGGCACATACGCCCGCAAGAGGGGCGAGGGCTGGGAGGCCAACTGGTTTGTGGCTCAGTTCGTGGTGCAGTTTCTCTTTGAGGTAATCATGGGGACACAGAACAGCCAAGCGGCGTTCAACGCCGACAAGGACGCAAACGGACTTTATCAGGGCGGCTTCGGCACGGGCGTTACGGACATGCCCGACTGGGGCAACTACAACGGCACGAACCCCGTAGTGCCCACCAGCGTGGGACTGGAGGCAGGCGACGGCGTTTGTCTGGTGGACTACACGCTTCCCACAGCGGACGGCGGCACATACAAGGCGTTCAAGGTGCCTTGCTTCTTCGGCCTCATGCACGCAGGCTACGGCCATTTGTGGCGGTGGACGCGCGGGCTGATAATGGATGCTGGGGAAGAAAAGAGTGAAGTGTACGTTTCGCGTTCCATGTTTGCAGCTTTCGATCCCTCGACCGTAAACGACAAAATCAAGGTGGCGGAATGTCCGCAGACAGAGGGCTACATCAAGCGCGTAAGTTATCAGGGGCTTTGCTGTATGCCCACAGAGGTGGGCGGCTCGGCATCGACCTACTATGCCGACAGCTTCTGGACTAACGCCAAGACCTCAAAGGGTCTTCGCGTGCGTGCGGCTGGCGGGGACGCGAACAATGGTACGGATGCGGGCGCGATCAACGCGATTACGTCCGGCGCGGCCACGAATGCGAGCACGTACTACTCGTCGCCCCTCTGCTATTTTGAGGAAGACCCTATTATAGAGCAAGCGACAGCGTAAGAGGAAAGAAAGAAAAAGAGAAACAAACTGAAACAGTGAGGCAACGGGCGGCGAGGGGGACTTCTCTCGCCGCCGCAAGGCGGCCAAAAATCTGAGGCACGAAAAAAAGAGATAAAATTTGCGGTTTGGAGTAAACCGCTGGCGGACTTCCCCGCGTCGGGTCTTCGCGTGCGTGCGGCTGGCGGTAACGCGAACAATGGTACGAATGCAGGCGCGTTCAACACGAATACGAACAACGCGGCCACGAATACGAACACGAACTACTCGTCGCCCCTATACTTTGCAACAGGAGAAAAAAATACAGCGATATGGAAGAAGCCATGCCTCTCGGCAAAAGATAAAAGTCAAAAAGGGTATTAGTAGGACGGCATGCGCCGCCTCGAAAGTTTCCGACTATGCAAAGCAGAAAAAAAAGACATGAAGAGAAAAGGTTATCTTTTTGAGCGGATTTGCTCAGTGCCCAATTTGCTGGAAGCCCACGCCAATGCAAGCAGCAAGAAGCGCAAACGTGCTGAGGTTGCAGCTTTCGAGGCTGACCTTATGGCCAATATCGAGCGCATAAGAAACGACCTCATAAACAAAACGTTTCACACATCGGAATATAGCGTGTTTGTCAAGTATGAGCCTAAACGCCGCGAAATCTCCAAACTGCCCTACCGCGACCGCGTGGTGCAGTGGGCGATAATGCAGGTACTTGAACCTATCTGGATAAAATGCTTCACGGCTGACACCTACGCCTGCGTGAAGGGGCGAGGACTGCACACGTTGCTGCGCAATCTGCGCCGTGATTTGCGGAAAGACCCCGACGGGACAAAGTACTGCTTCAAAATGGACGTGCGCAAGTTTTACCCGTCCATCACTCACAGCGTACTGAAGAAGGTGGTGCGACAGAAGTTCAAAGACCCCGACCTGCTGTGGCTGCTGGACGACATCATCGACAGCGCGGACGGTGTGCCCATAGGCAACTACATTAGCCAGTATTTCGCTAACGTGTATCTCTCGGAGCTTGACCATCTGATAAAGGAGTTTTTGCACGTGCGCTATTACTACCGCTATGCAGACGACATCGTGGTGCTCGACAGTAGCAAAGAGCGTTTAAGAGGCGTTGAAGTGTTTATTAACCACTACTTAAACACCGAGCGGCTTTTGCAGATGAAGGGGAACTACCAGATATTCCCCGTAGAAGCGCGCGGTATCGACTTTGTGGGTTACGTTACACGACACGCCTATTGCAAGGCGCGCAAGCGCAACAAAAAGGCGTTGTGCAGAATTGTGGCGAAGCTGAGAAAGAAAGGGCATACATCGCAGGAAATACGCTTGATGGTGGCATCGCGGCTCGGTTTCATGGTTCACTGCAACAGTATTAATTTATTAAGGAGTTTGGATATTATGAAAGAATGGACTGAGGTTAAGAAGACAGGCAACACCCTCACAGGTTCGAAGCTGCACATCGACACCATACTGAACCGCGAGTTGCACGTTCAGGCGGTGAACATCAAGCCGTCGAGCAGAAACGACGGCAACTGCTTGACCATCCAGTACGAGATTTTCGAGCAGATGAAAGGCAAGGACGGCGAGTGGCTGTGGCAAGACGAAGGCAAGACCGTCCCGCTCATGGGCTGGGTGCAGCACATCACCTTTACTGGCTCTAAAAAGCTGGAGGAGGACTTTACGGGTGTGGACTTTTCCGAACCCGTTCGCTGTCAGATTATCCGTCAGCCACTCGAAAAGGGACATTGCTTCTATACGGTAAGACCTGTTTAACAACAAATAAAAAAACATCATCATGCACAAGGTTAGTTACATTCAGAGAAAGAATTTTGTAAAGTTCGACAACGAGCATTACCTGCTCTACCTCAACGAGGAACAGGCAGAGGTGAAGAACGAGGAGACGGGCGAGAACGTGCAGGGCTTCGCCTATACTGGCAGCCACCCCGACGGCGGCACGCTGGTGGAGGCAAAGGACGTGAACGACGGCAACCGCCGCGCCAAGTTCGTGGCGGGGCTTATCGGCACGGAGTACGACATCGACAGCCAGATAGCCATCCTCGCCAACGGCAGCGACACCGACCAGCACGCAGAAGAACTCAAAGCCTTTGAGGACAACCGCCGCGCGGTAAAGACAATGATCGACGAGCTGTTAGCCCGTGAACTCTAAAAGGCCGCGCTTATGGCTCGAAGTATATCGGACATAAAAAAGGGAATGACGGAAGCGTTCGCAAAGGAGCGCGCCGTCATTACGGCCTACGGTCTTGACACGCGCAAGACATTCGACCAGCAGTTCAGCAGCGTAAGCATCGAAAGCGTGCTTTTCTATGTCTTTGCCTGCGCGGTGTGGGCGGTGGAGGTGCTTTTCGACAAGCACGCCGCAGAGGTGGACAGCCGCATCGAACAGCTCGAACCCCACACGCTGCGCTGGTATGTGAACAAGGTAAAGGCTTTCATGTACGGGCGAAGGCTGCTGGAGGACACCGACCGCTACGACACCAGCGGCATGAGCGACACGGACATAGAGGCAGCGCAGGTCGTAAAATACGCCGTGGCCACTGAGGACGAGACGGTGGTTTACATAAAGGTGGCAGGACAGACAGACGACGGCAAGCCGTGCCTGCTGAACAAAAGCCAGTTTGCCGCGCTGAAACACTATGTGAACGAGATAAAGGACGCGGGTGTGAGCGTGCAGCTTCGCAACGAGGAGGCCGACCTTATCCGCATAAACCTCGTCGTTTACTATGACCCCACGCTTATGAACGAGCGCGGCGAACTCTCGGACGGCACAAAGCCAGTGGACGCAGCCGTGCAGTCAGTCATCACCAACTTGCCGTTTAACGGCATTTTCAGAAACACCGACCTGCTGGAGGCCATAAAGGCGATACCTGCGGTCGTGGTGGTGGACATCGACAGCGCACGCGGCGGCATCACGGCCAAGGCGCGGACGGCAGACAGCTACACCACCGTGGTGGGCTACAACCGCCCGTACAGCGGTTATTACGAGATAGACGGCGGAACTGCCAATATCACATACAAGGAATACAAAGCTGTAGAATAATGTTTGAAATCGACTTCTACAGATTTGTTCTGCAACTTCTGCCCACGTTCTACCGCCAGCCGCTCATCTTCGGCATACTGAGAGCCGCCGCAAACGAGCTGCGCAAGGTTTACGACAACTTTATCACGGCAAGGGAGGCGCACATCTACCGACTGACCCACAACGGACAGGTCTGCTATTTGCGTGCCGTCCTTAATGACGCGTACAAAAGTGCCACTGGCGTAAAATTCGACATTCAGACAGTAGAACGCGACAGCGACTGGTTGTATGCCATTACGGAAACAGGCTCGCGCATCACTTTGGCAACGCCTGAAGACCGTTACAACGACAAGGGCGAGTATCAGGACGACCATGCAGCCGTTCCCATACTCGCCAACGAGATGAAATTGTCGGCGCAGCAGAACAACTTTGTCGTAGCTGTGCCTTCCGACCTCTATAACACGAGTCTTGCAGAAATAGCGGCTTTAGTTGACAAGTACAAACTTATTTCCAAACGGGCGATTTATATGCCTATCAGTTAAACGTGACGACTATGCAAAAAGCGAATTACATCAACACCGCCACCGCATCGGGCGGACAAGGGAAATATCCACTTTCCACGCAAACGCTGGACTTCATACAACAACAGGTTATGACCTTACAGTTGTTGGGCTACATCGGCGGCAGTAAATACATACTGCGCCAACCTGACGGCACAAACACGGGGCTGGTGTTCATCGACAGTGAGGTGCTGACACTGGCGGCAAAGCCTGTGCCGTCGGCGAGCACCAAATACATTAACGTGACCACCAAGACTGAGGACATCAAAGCAGACGGCGAGACCTACACCGAAGCGCGTACTTACCGAACGGCTGCGCTCTCTACCTCTGCCAGCGGCGAGTCCTACGAGTACAGCAAGTTTACCATACTGGAGAGCAACCAGACGCTCGGCGAGAAAATCAAGCAAATGCCGCAGGTGGTGCTCAATTATCTGACAGATATATTGGCGGAGAAAATGCCGATGTTGGCCAAAGAGGGCGTAACGCAGGCGCAACTCGATGCTCTCACATCGCCCTGCGTGCTGACCTGTACCAAATCAGTGAAAATAGGAGGTTGCACCAGCTATGGCGTGGAGGTATTGCCTACGGGCGGACAGAATGCCGTACAACAGACTGTGCTCCTATACGACGGCAGGAAATATATGCGTCGCTATGATGGCAGCGAATGGGTGAACGGCAAGGACTGGAAGTTGGAGGGCGAAGACCTCAATATAGAATGCAAGATTGTTTCGGGTTCTGTGCTCATACGTCATGGCAATTTGCCCGAAGGCTGCAAGGTTATCATGCTGCGCAAGAAACGCCGCTCGCGCTGGCGCAGCACTGGCGGCAGTAATTCGCTCACCAAAAACAAGGGTAAACGCATAAACCGTTCGCCCAAAAGACAGTATGTGCATTATAAGGGTGTGGTGCTGCAAAGTTCTTCGTCGGAAACATGGTATTCACCGCATTGTACGTCCGTGACAAATACCACACGCGACTCGGATATGCTCGGCAAAGAGCTGGGTGGCTTATGCCGCCCGTTCGTAACGCAAGAGTCCAACGACGCAGACGGTAACGAGGTCTACCGCATGACAGGAGTGCGCAACAAGATTACAGCAAAGAAAAGCAGTCACACGCAAAACAGTGCATACACGCAGATTGGCATTCAGATAGTGAGAACCAAAGCTGACGGCACAATTGCCGCAGGGGGAAACATTCTGAAGCTGAAATACCATTTAAGGCGGCACAAAAAGAAAGTGGGTACAAAAGTGGTTAATGGAAAGACATACAACGTTTACTCGTATACTTATTACCGCTCGTTCTCGATAGAATAGGGCACAAAAAAAAGTGGTGCGCTTGTGCGTTCCACTTTTAAGTCCCTGCGGTCGTAACTCAATGTATGCCGTGCAATGAAATATGGTTTGTGCCAAAATCTTAAGTTATTATCCAAATAATCGGGAGCTTCTCGCTACCAAACGGAGAATAATAAGGGTGCAAAGGGACGGGTCAAAATTTTGCAGTTCCCCAATCGTCCCGAAAAGGACAGGGAAGTTTCAACACATCGAACGTAAAACCCTATTAAAAGGGTTCTGCACGTCGCCGAAGCTCACAAACCTAAACGTGCCACAAAGGTACGTTGAATATCAGACATTTCAAAACATTTATAATAAAATTTTCCATTATGCTGAATGATTAAGCGATTTTCAAGTTCGCCCCTGCCTTTCAGAGGCTCTAAACGCTATTACGTCAGGCGTTTCCGCGAAGTTCTGGCGCAAACTCAGGACATCGACACAGTGGTTGACCTTTTCGGCGGTTCTGGCCTGCTTTCGCGCGTGGCGAAAGACACCCTGCCAAATTGCCGCGTGATTTACAACGACTTCGACCACTACGACGAGAGGCTGGCAAATGCGGCCAATACAAACGCGCTGTTGCGTTCCATTTCGCCCTTGCTGGCAAGTGTACCAGACAGCAAGAAAGTCCCCGCAGAAACGAAAAAAAAGATACTGGAACTGTGCGCAGAGGCAGAGAAGAAGCACGCCGTTGATTACATCACGCTTTCAGGCTCTCTTTTGTTCTCAGGAAATTGGGCGCAAAGTTATGAGGAAATGAGCAAACAGACCATGTACAACAGAATGGTAAAGACGGACTACAATGTCGCAAACTACCTCAATGGTCTGGAAGTGACACACTGCGATTACCGCGAGCTGTTCGACGCTCACAAGACAAACAAAAAGGCTCTGTTCTTACTTGACCCTCCATATTTGCAGACAGAACACAGCGCATACAAAGCCGACACATATTGGCAGCTTAAAGACTATCTGGACGTTCTTACGCTGTTGGACGGAACAAAATACGTTTTGTTCACATCAGGCAAAAGCCAGATAATAGAACTTTGCGACTGGATAAACCAGAGCTTTGGAGGCAAGTTGCTGAAAGGCGCGCAAAAGTACGAGCAGAACAGCCGCATAAATGATTTTGCAGCCTACAAAGACATAATGATTGCAAAGCTGTAAACTCATTCGCTCACGCTTTCACAAGCAGGAACAAACGAGCTGCAAACAATCTAAAAGCGGAACGACAAAAGCTGCGAACTTTCGCCGTTCCAAATGGATGCAACATGATAAAAACGAAGCACAAAAGAAGGCTTGATTTACCTCTACAAAGGTACGAAATTTCCATGAAAAATAAGAATGTTTCGTACCTTTGTTTACGCAGCAAAACAAATCTTTTTTGCGCTTACAACACGTTGAAAATAAAGGCTTTCAAACAGTGATTAAGCACCGCTTAAAAGCCGTTCAAATACCATTTGAATACTCAGCAAGCAAACCGCGAAAAA
>CAVAPI010000161.1:0-10727 GCA_963590445.1 Lachnospiraceae bacterium
TGTTTATTATGAGTTGTGCCATTCGATGTGCGACATAACGAGGTCGAGGTCAACCGTCTTGCCCGTGTCACCCTCTGACCAGCTGCGCCCGTTCTTCTTGAAAAGGCAGTTGCGCAGCTTGTCGGTAACGGGCAGACCTTGCGCAGGCAGATAGCTCACCGCGATGTTAAAGGGTGCGATGTCCTGCAACCTGCCGCTTGGGGCTTGCCGCTGTATGGCCACAACCTCCTCGTGGTAGAGCGTTATTTTTCCCGTGCAGGTGATGCGCCCCTTGCCGTAGCCTACGGGGTAGCGTCCCGCGCCGTACTTCGTGTCTACCTGCTGCTCGTCGTTGTACTCCACACCAGTGATGCCCGTAACGGGCACGCCAGCGATTGTCACCACGATGTCAGCCCAACTCACCAGTTCGCCGTTTACATACGGCACTCCGTTTTGTATCTGTACTTTCATTATTCAAGTGATTTTACAAAACCGATTTTTACTTTGAACTTTCTCACCACGCCCACAGGCACGTTCTTGATAGTCACCTCAATGGTACTTGTGCTCAGCACGTCTTGGTCGGAGTCTATCTCTGCCTTGTAGCCGCTCAGTTCGCCAGCCTTTTCCATTTCCTCCAGCGGTATGTTCGCCGTCGTTTCGAGGTGGCTTACGGTGTAGCTTTGCAGCTTGCCCGTGTCGGGGTCTATATACACGTTGCCGCCCAGTTCGGGGGTCAGGTAGGTGCGGATGCCGCGCACGGCCTTGTCCATAGTGCGCACGCTTTCGATGGCGGCGTAGTCGCTGGTGGGGCTGTCCATGGTGTGACTGTCATTCCAGTAGCTGCCAGCCACGCCCACCACGTTGTTGAGGAACAGGTAGCGGTTGGTGTCGAGCTTTTCCAGCTCGCCTTTGTCTATGGCGCGTACCAGCGTGCCGTCGCCGAGTGCTGGCAGACTGATGCCAGAGGGGAATTGCTTCACCCATGCTATGCACTGGTGTACGGCTGCCTTCGAGAGCGTGCCGAGTGCCACACCGATGGCCGACACGGTGGCCTTGGTCTTGTTGTCCTTGCTCTTGTAGAGTTCTGCGCCCGTGCCGCTGCCTGCCTGTGCTATTACCACGCTTACACGCGGGTTGCTTGTGGCGAGGTTGGCGGGCAGGTTCTTGTAGTTGCTCACCAGTGGAGCGTAAAGCACCGAGAGCGGTGCGTTTTCCGTGTCGAGGCTGTCGGCCACCGCCTCCAGCTTCACGATGTTGTCGGCCGTCGGTGCGGTATCGCCGTTCCACACGCCCATTTGGCGTATAGCTCCCTGCGCGTAGTTCTGCACCGTTTTCAGCTCGTTGAAGGTCATGCTCTCAGGCTTTGAGAAAAGACCCACATACAGCGTGATGCTTGGATTTACGCGGAATGTTTCCTCAAGCTGGTAGTGCAGCATCTTCACGCTCCATGCCGTAGCGTCGGCGGTGATGCCTAATTCTTCGGCCTTGTCTATGGTGCTGACGGCCTGCACTGGCTCTGTCTTGAAAGCCGAGGGAATGTCGGCCTCCAGCAGGTAGGCCACAAAGCCGCTCACATGGTCTTGGCCGTCTTGCGACTTCGGCACGTTGCCGTTCTGGCGCACGATTGTTAAACTTGTTGCCATTGTTATTTACTTTTGTTTCGTTTGTACTTGATGATGCCCACGGCTGCGCCTATGGCGAGCAGGACGCACAGTAGCCCGCATTTCCATAAACTGAATATCGTGTGTGCGGGCTTTACTGTATCTTTTGTCTTGCTGTCGGTGGCGGTGGCCTTGCTGCCGCTGTCGGTGGTCTGCCGCTCCACGCTCTCCTCGGTGCGCCGCTGGCTCTCCGCTGCGGTGCTGTCCTTGCTCTGCGTGTTCCGTCGGTGCTTCACCTTGGCTTTCACGGGTGGCAGTCCTGTAAGGCTGTCGGGCGGTAGCGATGTGTCGAAGATGATAACGTCCGTTTCGCTCTGGCTGTTCTCCTCATGCAGTCGGGTGAGCCTTTTGCCTATCTCCTCCCTCACCATGCTGTCGAGCCGTTGCTGGTAGTCGTTATTTTCCTGCGTTGTCGCTGTCTGCTCCGTTGTCGCGCTCTTCGAGCTTTTGCAGCTGGCGAGAAACGGGGCAGTTATCAGCGTGAGCGCAAGAAGGTATCTTCTCAACCGCTTTTCTGAATTTATCCACGTCACGGCGTAAACTGTTTATTTCCTTTTTCAGCGGCGTAACAATACCCTCGACCAAAATGTCGTTTGCCTTGCGCACGTTCTCCAGTTCACTGTCTTTCACGCCAGCGAGTTTTTTCTGTACCTCTGCCCGCAGGCTGTCGATTTCGGTCTTGTACTTCTGGCTTTGCAGCTTTGCGCCGAGCCATGCGCCCAGTGGTGCGCTAATGGTTGCCGTCAGTGAAGACACGATGAGGGTTATTATTTCGCTGCTCATTCATTTTTTATTGTTTTATTCCTATCTCTTTGAGCCATGCGGCCACGTCGAATGACGGACACGCCTTGCCCTTGTTCAGTTGGTGGTGGCCGACGATCATTACTTGGGGGTGTCGCCTGTGGAAGTCCAGCACATAGCTTTTGAGTGCCGCTTTCTGTTCCTCCGTGCGGGTGTCCTGCGGAGTCTTGCCGTCGGCTGCACAGCCGCCAGCATACACGATGTGTCGGCTTACCGAGTTGAAGCCTGCCGCCCCGTTGGTTATCTCCCAGCTGTCCACCCACTCGTCCTCGTTGTTGGCCACGAGCCGCTCCACACTGCCGTCCAAATGGAAAAGGTCGGTATATCCCACCTGTTTCCACCCGCGACCCACAGGCGGCGGCGAGGTGTGCCAGCGGCGTATTTCCGCAGCCGTCACCTCACGGCCTGCCTTTGTGGCTGTGCAGTGAATGACCAAGTATTTCTGCTTTTGTCTTGCCATTCTGTTAGCGGGGATTTATTGTCAGGATGCCTTTGCGCTCACCACGGCTGCGCGGGTGCAGTCGTCTTTGAGCGGCAAAGCCAAGTTCCATTTGCGGAAGTTCACGAGGTTGCGGTGGTAGAGCGGGTCGTTCACCGCGTCCTGATGGTAGAACTGCACCGAGCCGTTTGCTTTCATCATGTTGTTCACGCGGAACGCAACCGATGCCTGCATGTCCGTGGCTGCTGGTGCTTTGCCAAACGCGATTTTGTTCAGCGTGCTGGCGTTGTAGTACGGGCACTTGTTGTACTCGTAGATGTCGAAGCCGTACAGACGGGTGATTTTGCCCTCCGTGTCGTTGATGTTGTAGTGCTCCGCGTAGTTCTTCGAGGTCTCCAACAGGTCGTTGCTGTGGTCGGGGCAGAGCACGAGCACACGCCCGTCCTGCGGCATGCCCATAGCGTCACACTGGCGTTTCAGTTCGATAAGGTCGGCCATGGTAAACTTCTTTCTGCCGTCCACCGTCTCGCCTGTAGTGCTTATTACTGGCGTTTTCTTCGCCTTGTTGCTGTCGGGTGCATAGGCGTGGATGGCCTTTTCCCATGTGGTTTCCTTTAAGGCTTCGCGGTGGCGTTCCAGCACGCTGCCCATTTTGTCGTAACTTACAGCGTGCAACTCGTCGTCGGTCACGGGGGTGGCCTCTGTGTCGAAGCGGTCGAGGCTCACGGGCTTGTCTGCGTCGTCCAGCTTGGTGATGTTGAGCGGGTAGGTCTTGTTGTTCACCAGCACGGTGGGGTCGCCGCCTATCTCTGTGAAGTGGATAACGTCGTTGTTCACATACTGGTCGTATGAGCGCACACGGTCGTACCAGCCTACCGCTGTGGGCGGTGTGCGGAACGCCTTAATCATTTCACCCGTCCATACCTCTGTAAGCACGCCCTCGCGTGCCACGCCTTTCTTGGGGAGAAACGGCAAGAGAAACAATGCTATCAGGTTGGCAACCACTGCGCCCACCCACGCACTGCCGCCCAGCATGTAGCTGATTGTTCCGCCGATAATGGCGTTAATGCCCACTCGCGCGGCCAAGCCGATAACTACGCCTAATGCCGCAATGCCGAAAGTAATTGTTTTCTTCATTTGTTTTATTGTCTGTTTGTGTTTATTACTGATGTTTACCGCGCCGCTCAGTCCTTTAGCTTCGGGCAGTCGATGCCGTACTCGGCCTTGTATAGGCGCATGTACTCGTTGGGGTTCTCCTTGCGCAGCTTGCTGATTTTGTCGGCGGGCACTTCCGAGAGCTTGGCAAAGGTCGCCTGCTCGTGCCCTCCGCCCTGCGGCGCGTCCTTGCTGGTGTCTATCACTTCGGTAGGCTTGCGCACGGGCTGCATGAGTTCGAGCGTCTGGCGTAGAGCGTCCGCGCCTGATGTCTTGCCCAAATTGATAAAGAACTCCTTGCGGTCGGCTGTGATGCGTTTCTCGTTGATGGCTGCGTCCACCTGTGCCGTGATGGCGGCGAGGGTGAGCGTTTCCGCATTGTCGGCCTTTGACTTCAACGCCGTAACGGCGGCGTGTACCTGCTCCTCCGTCGCGGTCTCTGGCAAACCGAGGAGCAAAAGTGTTTCTTTCTTCATGTGTTTTTTGTTTGTATTTTCGTTTGACTGTGCCGCTGCCTCTGGCTTTGGCGTTTCTTCCGTCTTTGAGAGTTTCACCAGCGGCAAAAGGTCGCAGTCCTGACCTGCCGCCAGTTCCAGCAGCTTGCCGCCGCCGTAGAGCTTCAGGGCTTCATCGTTTGCGCCTATGTCCACGATGCTGACCTCTACCAGTTTCGAGGCGGTGGCGGTGGCGCGTGTCTGGCCGTCCAGCAGTACCGAGGGGTCGGTGCTGCACTCCAGTATTTCGATGCCTGCCGAGCACATGTTCAGATAGCCGTCCTCCCATTTGGCCGCTATCCTCTTGGCGAACTCGTCCTTCTCGTCGAACTTCGGCGTACCTATCAGGCGGTCGCCGTCCACGCGCAGGTTCTCCATTCTGCCGATGGGCATGTTCTCACCGCCACGGCGGTGCATCCACAGCAGCACGGGATTTCTGCAATACTGCGAGGTGTCCAGCCCTGCCGTCATTACACGGCTGCCGTAGCTGTTCAGCCCGCTGGTGCTTATTACTACTTCTTTTGGCATATATCTTTTGTTTTTACTTTGTTTCTAATTAAAAAGGCGGCGGACTTCACAGCTGGCCGACTTACAATAATCGTTACTTATGAAACCATAACTAATAACCTTAAAAAATCTACTGTATATAAAAACCAAAACCTATGTGTTGCGGTGGCAGGACTTGAACCTGCAACCTTTGGGGAATGAACCCAACGAGCTGCCGTTGCTCTACACCGCGATGTCTCACGGCGACAAACGGCGTGCAAACGAGCGCAAAGCCAAATTTATTTGAACTTTGCCGAGTGCAGCCGTCGTTCGTCGTGACAAAAGTCGCAACTTTCGTTCGCCGCCACAAAAAGAGTGTCGAAGTTTGACACTCTTTTTTCATTTCAGCCCGAAAATGGGGACTTTTGCACTCGTTATTATGCCGATGCCCACCTCTTTGGCGATGCGTCGGCGTTTCGTTTTAGGTATCACATAAAAGCATTAAACTTATGAATGTTCGTGCCAACGAGAGCAAAGGCAAGCTCGCTTGCTTTGCCGAGTGCAGCCGAACAACTATAAAATTTCAATTTTATGAATGAGCACAAAGAAAGAACTTGAGGACAAAAAGGACTATGCCCGCCTCCTCTACATGCAGGGCGAACAGCAGAAAACCATTGCCGAGAAGGCAGGTGTCTCGCCTCAGACCGTAACAAAGTGGGTAAACACTGGCAACTGGTCAGAACAACGCGCCGCGCAGAATATCACACGCCCCGAACTTGTTAATAAGCTCCTGCGCACGGTCGACAAGATGATAGAGGCGGTAAACACCAGCGAAGACCCCGACGCGGCCAACGGCTTGGGCGACAAGCTGGCGAAGTTCGCCGCCACCATTGAAAAGCTCGACAAGCACACCAGCATCGTGGATGTTATCGAGGTGTTCATGGCTTTCGGGAAGTGGTTGCAGTATCAGGCACAGTTCGACGAGGACATTACACCCGAACTGCTGAAAACCATAAACAAGTACCACAACCAGTATATCAACTATCTGATGCAGAACAAACTGATAAAATAAAGCACTATGCCAAATTATGATAAGCTAACCCCGAAAGAGGCGTTGCAGCAGTGGCGCGCGCATTGCGAGACGGTGCAGGAAGCCACCACCGTGGATGCGCACGAGACGGACGCGCAGAAGAAACAGCGCATTAAACGCCTGCTTTCCGATTATGGCGCGTTTGTCGATTATTACTTCCCACACTACACCGTAAACCCGCAGACGGGCAAGTCCACGCCCTGCGCCCCGTTCCACCTCCGTGCGGCAAAGCAAATCATTTCCGACCGAAACATTAAGGCGGTTTACAAATGGCATAGAGGCGCGGCAAAGTCCACGCATTTGGACATTTTCATCCCCATGTGGCTAAAGGCGCAGATTTACGGCGGTGCTGAGCTGCGCCAGTTTTGGGTCATGGTGCTGGTGGGCAAGTCGCAGGACAACGCAAACACGCTGCTGGCAGACTTGCAGGCGGAGCTTCAGTACAACAAGCGGTATGCCGCCGACTTCGGCGAACAGTACAACAACGGCACATGGGAGGAGGGTTCTTTCGTCACCAAGGACGGCACGGCGTTTTTCGCCCGTGGCCGTGGACAGTCGCCCCGTGGTCTGCGCTACCGTTCCCACCGTCCTGACTACATTGTCATAGACGACTTGGACGATGACGAGCTTTGCGAAAACCCTGCCCGTGTGTCGCGCCTCACCGATTGGGTGAAGGAGGCTCTCTTCGGTGCGCTCGACGGTGGGCGCGGCCGCTTCATCATGGTGGGCAATCTCATAGCCAAGAACTCCGTGCTGGCCAACATTTGCGCCATTAAGTCCGTAAAGGTGTCGCAGGTCGATATTCTGGATAAGGAGGGGCGCGTGTCATGGGCGGCGAAGTGGACGCGCGCCGAGGTGCAGGCCATTGAGGACTTCGAGGGCTACCGCTCGTTCCAGAAAGAGTATATGAACAACCCGATTGTCGAGGGTGCGGTGTTCCGTCAGGACTGGATAAAGTGGGCTAAGCGGCCAGCGTGGCGCGACTTCACCGAAATAGTGCTCTATATCGACCCCTCGTGGAAGTCTTCGGCAAAGAACGACTACAAAGCCGCGAAGCTGTGGGGCAAGGACAGGGCGACACGCCTCTGGCACTTGCGTTCTTTCGTGCGTCAGGCCACCATTGCCGAAATGGTGCGCTGGTGTTACGACCTCTACCAGTGGGCGCAGCGCGAGGGCATTGCCGTGAAGTTCTACATGGAGGCCAACTTCATGCAGGACAACATTCTTCAGGACTTCGCCAGCGAGGGGGTGCTGCGCGGCTTTCAGCTGCCCATTATCCCCGACAAGCGGAAGAAGCCCGACAAGTTCCAGCGCATTGAGAGCGTCGCGCCGCTATGGGAGCGTGGCTTTGTCTTTTACGACGAGAGCCAAAAGGACGACCCCGACATGGTGCGCGCCGTCGATTTCACGCTGGCTTTCCAAAAGGGTATGCGCGGACACGACGATGCGCCCGACGCTGACGAGGGGGCTATCTTCCTGCTGCAAAAACATTCGAGCATTTCAAGTTTCACGCCGTCTTTCGGTAAACGTCGGTCGGCAAAAAATATCACATGGTAATGAATAAAGTAAAGCATTTCATCCGTGCCGTGGTCTTTGACTTCCGAGCACGGCGAGCCATTCGTAAGGCTCAGCGCAGTGCCAACATGCACCGCCGCAAATTCTTGGTGCTTGTGTGGAATGGCCGTCCGCGTGTCGTTTCCATGCAGGGCGTTAAAAAACTCATACGCCAGCACCGCTTTTCTAAGGGTTTCACCGCAGAGACGGCGCGAAAGGTCGCCATGTTCGAGGCTGTGCCGCAGCCATTGGATAAATGTTGTGCAAGCGAATGCAAAGCAAAGCGTGCTTTGGCTTTGCTGAGCGCAGCCAACATTCAGCTTGCTAAGTGCCGCCGCTGCTCTTTCAGTTTCCGTAAGCACGATGTTTCTAAACGATGACGACTACAAGGCGGTGTGCGATGATTTCGAGTTTGAGACATTGCAGGCTAACACCGACCTGCGGCTGACCGCCGAGCGTGCGGCCGAGGAACAGATAAGCAGCTACACGCGCAGCCGCTACGACATGGCGCGTGCCTTTCGCCAGACAGGGGCAGACCGCAACCCGCAACTCGTGCAGTGCTGTGTTAATATCTCGCTGTGGCTCATGGTTCACCGCCTGCCGCAGAATATGGGCATAGAGCGGCGCGAAAGCCTCTACAACGAGAGCATCAAGTGGCTGCGCGATGTGCAAGCGTCCAAAGCCTCGCCCTCTCTGCCTACCTATATGAGCGACGACGGCGACACCGACGCTAACAACCCCGTAAAATGGGGAAGCCAGAGGAAAACGCGCCCTACATGGTAAACAGATTAAACGCCGTTTAATGGACTTTCAAAGGCTTATTAAATGCTGTGCAAGCGAGAGCAAAGCAAAGCTCGCTTGGCTTTGCCGAGCGCAGCCAGCATTCAGCTTGCTAAATGCTGTGCAAGCGAGAGCAAAGCAAAGCTCGCTTGGCTTTGCCGAGCGCAGCCAGCATTCAGCTTGCTAAACGGCGTTAAACGGTTAATTAAACAGTATCAAAGTAATGGATATTTTAAGCAGATTAAAAACGGCATACACCGCCATGACGGGCGGACAGGTTTACAGCCGCTACGACATGCAGCGTTTGGCTAAGTTCGCGCGCTCCAAGCAGGGCGTGCGCCTCACCGCGCAGCTCATGCAGCAGACCGACGCGCTCACAAAAAAGGATGTGGGCATGTGGCGTCAGGCGTGGCAGATGGCCATAAATGTGGATAATCCGCAGCGTGCCATGCTCTACGACATTTACACCGACAACCTCATAGACCTGCACCTTCAGGGCTGTATCTCCCAGCGCATTGGCATGACCAAACGCTGCGAGTACCGACTTGTGGGCAAGGACGGCAAAGAGAATGAAAAGGCCACCGACCTGCTGCGCCGTGAGTGGTTCTCCGATTATTGTAATTTTGTCCTGCTCTCGCGCTATTGGGGACACTCGCTCATTCAGTTCGGCGATGTCGTGCGCTCTGCCGACGGCGTGCGCTTCGACGGCGTGGAACTTGTGCCGCGCAAGCACGTCTGCCCTGAGCATGGCGTGCTGCTCAAAACGGTGGGCGACGACTGGCACAGCGGCATTCCCTACCGCGAGGGCGAGTTCTCGCAGTGGTGTTTAGAGGCTGGCAGTAAATCCGACCTCGGGCTGCTCCTTTCCTGCTCGCCTCAGTGTATCAGCAAGCGCAACATGTTGGGCTTTTGGGATATGTTCGGCGAGATTTTCGGCGCGCCCATGCGTATAGCCAAAGCCACCACGACCGACGATAAGGAACGCGCAAAAATCGAGGATGCTTTGGAAAATATGGGTTCTGCCTTTTGGGGACTGTTCCCCGACGGCACGGACATAGAGATTAAGGAGAGCAGCCGTGGCGATGCTTACAACGTGTTCGACAAGCGCATAGACCGCTGCAACTCCGAGATTTCAAAGGGCATTCTCAACCAGACCATGACCATAGACAGCGGTAGCAGCCTTTCACAGTCTGAAACTCACCTCGAAGTTTTCGAGAATGTGGTGGAAGATGACAAGACCATGCTGGCATACAACATTAACGACAAGCTGCTGCCGTTCATGCTCATGCACGGTTTCCCCGTGGGCGGTCTGCGCTTCGAGTGGGACGATGCCGCCAGCTACTCGCCTGCCGAGCAGCGCGAGATAGAACGCCTCCTGCTGGAATACTATAAGATAGACCCGCAGTATTTCATCGACAAGTATAACGTGGGCATAACGGGTGAGCGCGAGGCGAAGACACAGCCAGACAGTTTTTTCAGATAAGCCCCACGCAGGCCGCAGACCTGCGCAGCTCTTACGGGGCGTTTCATTCTGCCATGCTCCAGCTCTATAAGGATGATTTGTTGCAGCTCGCAAAGGACGGCGACGGCGAGGCTCCCGTGTTCGATGCTGCTCTTTTCGACGATGCCGCGCAGATGGTCTACGACGCTGGCGGCTTCGACGCGGCGCAGCTCACCGACCCGCGAGCACGAAAGGTTATCGACGAGACTTCGCGCATTATCAACCGAGCCGTCCAAACTGCCGTGCCGCATGAAGTGCCCGAAACGCTGCGCTATGCGCTCGAAAACAACGGCTTTATTTTCTCTGGTCTCAAGACGTTCCACGCCCTGCGCGAGGTGGGGCTTTCCATGCTCGACGACCAGGGGAATGTAAAGCCCTTTGACGACTTCCGAAAGGATGTGCAGCAGATTAACCAGAACTATAATGTCAACTGGCTGTATGCCGAGTATAAGCACGCCCTCGGCTCGTCGCTCATGGCGGTAAAGTGGAACGACCTGAAACAGGACACCGACCGCTACTTCCTCCAGTACCGCACGGCGCAGGACTCGCGTGTGCGCCCCGACCATGCAGCCCTCGACGGCATTACGCTCCCTGCCGACGACCCTTTCTGGTCGAAGTACTACCCGCCTAACGGGTGGGGCTGCCGTTGTCAGGCGGTGCAGGTGCGACGCTCCAAATACCAGTCCTCCGACCCGAAAGCGGCCATGAAGTTGGGTGACGAGGCCACCGACACGCTCAAACAGCGCATGTTCCGCTACAACGCTGGCGAGGACATGCAGCTCTTTCC
>CAVAPI010000162.1:0-3487 GCA_963590445.1 Lachnospiraceae bacterium
CATTCAAAGTTGACGAGAAAGGCTTCTACGGAGAGTTCGGCGGAGCCTACATACCAGAGATACTCTACGCCACAGTGGAGAATCTGAAGGAGCAATACCTAAAGATAATGGAGACCGAGGAGTTCCAGAAAGAATATATGGAGCTGCTGCGCGACTACGTAGGCCGCCCTTCGCCGCTGTACTACGCCAAGCGAATGAGCGAGAAATACGGTTGCCAACTGTACTTGAAGCGCGAAGACCTGAACCACACGGGGGCACACAAGATAAACAATACCATAGGCCAGATACTGCTGGCCAAGAAGATGGGCAAGCGGCGCATAATAGCCGAGACAGGAGCAGGACAGCATGGAGTGGCCACAGCCACCGTCTGCGCGCTGATGGACATGCCCTGCGTTGTCTACCAAGGTGCGCTCGATGTAAAACGGCAGCACACCAATGTGGAGAGGATGAGGATGCTCGGTGCTGAAGTGCGCCCCGTAATCACAGGCAACCAGACACTCAAGGACGCTACCAATGAGGCCATACGCGACTGGTGCTGCCATCCGCAGGACACATTTTACATAATAGGTTCCACAGTGGGTCCCCACCCCTACCCTGACATGGTGGCACGGCTTCAAAGCATAATATCGAAAGAGATAAAGGTACAGCTGACCGAGAAGATTGGGCGCGACTATCCTGACGTGCTGATGGCCTGTGTGGGCGGAGGTTCGAACGCCGCCGGAACAATATACCACTACATTGACGACGAGCGTGTAAGGATAGTTCTCGCCGAAGCTGGCGGACTGGGAGCTGACAGCGGCCACACCGCAGCCACGATACACGCCGGACGACTGGGCATACTGCACGGCTCGCGCACGCTGGTGATGCAGACTCCCGACGGACAGATAATGGAGGCCGAAAGCATCTCGGCCGGACTTGACTACCCTGGCATAGGCCCCATGCACGCCAACCTGGCGCAGCAGCACCGCGCCACAGTGCTCTCCATCAACGACGATGAGGCAGTGAAGGCGGCCTACGAACTGACGCGCATGGAGGGAATAATACCTGCACTGGAGAGCGCACACGCCATTGCCGCACTCGGAAAGATGAGTTTCAAGCCCGACGATGTCGTGGTGCTCACCGTAAGCGGACGCGGAGACAAGGACGTGGAAACATATTTGTCACACAAGGAAATGGCAGGAGAATATGGAAACTTTTAACTATACCACCCAAACTCGCACCACACTGGCCGACCTGCATACTCCCGTTGGAGTGTATATGCGCCTTCGCGACATTCATCCGCAGAGTGCGCTCATGGAGTGTTGCGACTACCACGATGCCAACAGTAGCCGATCGTTCATCGGCACCCATCCCATAGCCTCGATAGCCGTAAGCCACGGAGTGGCCACAGCCACCTATCCCGACGGAAGCGTGGAGCGGCACGCCATCGACGAACAATACGGAGTGGACAAGGCCATCAACGCCTTTCTCAAGCGTTTCCATGTGGAGGGCGACAAGGCTGAGGTGTGCGGACTGTATGGTTACACCTCGTTCAACGCAGTGCGCTACTTCGAGAACATTGCCGTAAAGGACACAACCATGGAACGTAATGATGCGCCCGACATACTATATATAATGTATAGAGACATCGTTGTGTTCGATCACTTCTCCAACCGTATGACCATCGTTACCCTTGGCGACGGAAGTTGCATAGACGCTCTCGCCAAGCTGATGAACAAGGACAACACCCATGCCTATCCTTTCCATGCCATAGGCGAGCCGACATCAACGCTCACCGACGAGGAGCATAAGGCCAACATCAGGCGCGGCATTAGCCACTGTCTCAGGGGCGATGTGTTTCAGATAGTGCTCTCACGCCGCTTCGTACAACGCTACGAGGGCGACGACTTCAAGCTCTACCGCACACTGCGGTCGGTAAACCCCTCGCCCTATCTGTTCTACTTTGACTTCGGGGGCTTCCGCATATTCGGTTCTTCGCCCGAAACCCACTGCCGCATAGAGGGACGCAAGGCATACATCGACCCCATAGCCGGCACGACCAAGCGCACGGGGGATGCAGAAGCCGACCGCCGTGGAGCTGAATACCTGCGCAACGACCCCAAGGAAAACGCCGAGCACGTGATGCTCGTTGACCTTGCGCGCAACGACCTGAGCCGCAACTGCCACGGTGTGAATGTGGAGTTCTACAAAGACTTGCAGTACTACTCGCACGTAATACATCTTGTTTCTCGCGTAAGTGGCACACTCGACAATGGCGCCGACCCTGTAAAGGCATTCATTGACACATTCCCCGCCGGCACTCTTTCGGGTGCCCCCAAGGTAAGGGCAATGCAGCTGATAAGCCAATATGAACCGCACAACCGTGGAGCCTACGGCGGCTGCATAGGCTTCATCGGACTGAACGGCGACCTCAATCAGGCCATAACCATACGCACTTTTGTAGCGCGCAACGGCGAACTGTGGTTCCAGGCCGGTGGAGGCATCGTGGCCAAGAGCAACGAGGACTACGAGTTGCAGGAGGTGAACAACAAGCTTGGCGCACTGCGCCGAGCCATAAAAATGGCAGAAACATTTTGAACGAAGAAGAAATGATTAAGACAGCTATAATAGACAACTACGACTCGTTCACCTACAATCTGGCGCACCTCGTAAAGGAGCTTGGGGCGGAGGTGACGGTACTGCGCAACGACAAGTTTGGCATTGCCGACCTTGAGCAGTACGACAAACTGATACTGAGTCCAGGCCCGGGCATTCCAAGCGAGGCCGGACTGCTCATGGCCACCATCGAAGCCTATGCCGGCAAGAAGCCCATGCTCGGCGTGTGTCTCGGCCACCAGGCCATAGGCGAGGCGTTCGGTGCAAGCCTGACCAACCTGAGTGAGGTGTTTCACGGTGTGGCTACCGAGGGCAAACAGATGGGCAACGACCCTATATTTGTCGGTTTGCCGCAGCGCATAACCATGGGACGCTATCACTCATGGGTGGTTTCCGCCGACGGTCTGCCAGACTGTCTGGAGATAACCGCACTAAGCAACGAGGGCCAGATAATGGGATTGAAGCACAAAAAGTTTGACATCCATGGAATACAGTTCCACCCCGAGAGCGTGCTTACGCCCGACGGACGAACCATTGTGGACAACTTTTTGAAGATTTAAGAAGGGGCGTTTCATCTGCTTCCGCAACGCACTGACATCCAAACGGTTCGCACTTTGATTTCAAAAGTCATAGAGTTACGCTCCGTAAAGATGGCATTTACGATGCGTAAGTATGGCATTTACTATAGCTAAGTATGGCATATACGACCCGTAAGTATGGCACTTAGCACACGTAAATGCCATACTTACGAAAACAAGAGTGCGTCACAGCAAAAATGAAGCCGCACTTTAAGCATAGAAAAAGGCAACGGAAACAATAATAAAAATTTTACATTATGACACAGATGAAGGATATACTCAACCGCGTGCTCAACCATGAGGAACTCACACGC
>CAVAPI010000162.1:3784-10541 GCA_963590445.1 Lachnospiraceae bacterium
ACCAGCGGAGCGTCAAACGTGATAGCCAACCACGGCGTGGCTTTCACCGACGACATAGACCGTCTGAACCGCTCAATCAACGAGTGCGGCATCGTATATCTGCACGCCCAGCTGTTTGCCAAGGCCATGAAGTTCGTGGGTCCCATACGCAAGGCTCTACAATTTCCCACGTGCTTCAACCTGCTCGGCCCCATCGTAAATCCCTCTAAGCCGCAATGCCAACTGCTCGGCGTGGCCAACCTCGACCAGATGCGCCTGTACAGCAACGTATACCGCCGCATTGGCATCGACTATGCCATAGTGAACAGCATTGACGGCTACGACGAGATCTCGCTCACAGGCCCGTTCAAGGTGACCACCAACGACTACGAGCGCGTGTTCAGTCCGCAAGACATCGGCCTCAACACGGCAAAACCCGAGGAACTTGTGGCCGGAGCCACCGAAGAGGAAGCCAAGCAGATATTCGACAACGTGCTTGGCGGCACTGCCCTGCCGGCGCAAAAGGACATCGTCGTGGCCAACGCTGCCTTCGGCATACAGGTGCTCGAAAAGGGCAAGAAGCCAATAGAGGAGTGCGTGGCCATAGCCCGCGAGTCGCTCGACAGCGGCAAGGCACAGGCCACGTTCAGGAAGTTTGTGGAAATCAACGCATAGGGCAAGAACCAGCAACAATATATTCTACTACTAAAAAACAATGAGACTTAGATTAATCGGACTGGCATTGGGAATTGCCAGTCTCGCAATGTCGGCCGCGGCAAAAGAAGCCGTTACCTCTGTGGCAACCATACAACAGTATTACCCCGTGCGAAACCGTCTCGACGTGACAAACTTAGACGGAACATGGCAGTTCAAACTGGACAAAGATACAGAATGGCGAACCGTACAGGTGCCTGGAAACTGGGAGACACAAGGCGTGAAGCAACCCGAATATGGATTGCGTCTAACCCAGATGGGCGGCACATACCGCCGATCGTTTGACTACCGCAAGGAATGGCGCGGCAAGAATGTCATTCTGCGACTCGACGGAGTGCAGCATGGCTTCATCGCCTTTGTCAATGGAACAAAGGTTGGCGAGGGACACAGTGCACACACAATGCACCAGTTTGATGTGACGCAATGTTTGAAAGAAGGGTGCAACGAAGTGGAGATACGCGTTGACACACACTCGCCCTATTGGCAGTTCGACGTGTGCGATGCGTGGTCGCTCACTGGAATAAAGCGTAGCGTGGAACTCTTTGCCGTCAGCAAAGACGGGTCGCTGGCTGATGTAGTGTTTGTCAGCAAGGTGAACACCGACAACTCGGCTGACATTACCGTGACGGTGAAAACCAACGGCAACGTTGCACGAGTCACCGCTTCGCTGCTCGATGAGCGATACCATCACGTGGCTGACATGCAAGCCGACATAAGCAAGGGCGAAGTACAAGGCAGCGACAGATGCAATACTGCTACGCTGAAGACATCGTTGACTCGTCCGCGTCTTTGGAATGCTGAGACCCCCAATCTGTATCGCCTCGACGTCAAGGCTTATGCAGCTGACGGGCGGCTGCTGCAAAACGTGGAAGAGAAGGTGGGCATACGCGAGGTGCGCGTAGAAGACTGCAAGGTGCTGCTCAATAATCGTGAAATCTTCCTGCGCGGTGCCTGTCTGAGCGAGAACGAGGCAATTGAGGGCGGAGCCATGTCGCCGCTGCACCGCAGACAGCAGTTGGAACAGATGAAGGCTGCCAACATCAACTTCATCCGCACGGCACACTATCCGCATGACCCACAGTTCACGCGGCTTTGCGATGAGATGGGCTTCTACGTATGCGAGGAGATACCATTTGCCTCGCGCGGCGACATATATCTGAAAAGCGACACTGGCGTGGTGACAGAACTGTGCAGTCGGGCAAAGGCAACGATAGACCGTGACCGAAACTGCCCCAGCATCATCATGTGGAGCCATGGCAACGAGAACAAAATATACCCTTGCCAGGACTCTGTACTGCTATTCACCAAGACGTATGACCCCACCCGACTGCGCGGAGTACCACAAGCAAAGGGACCATTCATCAGCTACATACACCACCCGTCAAAGTATGTTGATGTAATCTGCGGGCACTACGCCAACGACGGTGTGCTGGCCGAAGCGTGCGAAAAGAGCACTTTGCCTATCATCAACACCGAATATGCCCACTCGCTTGGCACGGCGTTCGGCGAACTGGAGCACAAATACGAAATATTCCGCCGCGAGCCGAAGATTGCTGGCGGTAGCGTGTGGTCGTTTCAAGACCAAAGCATACTGACCCATAACTTCAACCAACAGAGGCAAGTGCTGAAAGGAGTGCGCATCGACTCACTGCGCTACATGGACAGTTGGGGTATGAATCCTATGCCTGACAATGGTGCGGAAAAAGGTAAGGAAGGCGCAGACGGCGTGGTATATGGCGACGGCTATCCGCAGGAGGATTATTTTGAGTTGGCGCAGGTGTACACTCCAGTCTTTGTGTCGCTTGCTGAGAAAACGGCAAACAGGCTGACACTGAACGTGGAAAATCGCTTCGACTTCATCACGCTCCACGGATACAGTATCCAATGGGAACTGCGCAACCTCACGAAAGTACAGGACAGCGGTGTAGCATGGCTTACCGCCGACGCACGGATGACAGAGAGTATCGCCATTCCTATCAACGCGAATGCAGACGACATGATGTTGTGCATGAAAGTAATGCGCCCCAACGGAACACTTTGCTTTGAAAAGAACATCACCGTGAGCAACAAGACCGACTACGCTCAACTGCTGACCAAGGCGCAAGGCAAGACCACCCCACTGCTGAAAGACTGGCTGAAACAGGGTTTCATGCTGCGTGTGGGACGCCCCATAGGAATCGGACTTGACTTCAAACGCAAGGGACTGTGGTCGCCTTACCTATTGAAAGCCTCTTCATGCACGACAAAGAAGCGGAAGAACGGCTACGCCATGACGTGCAGATGGGAACAGTCGGGCAAAGCCAAGAACTACATAGACGGCAATATACAGATAACAACCGATAAAAGCGGCACAATTATCGTGGAGTACACGCTCGAACCTTCCGACTCAATAAATGGCAAGCTGCTCGACTATGGACTGGCCACCACACTGCCAGGCGAATACACCGACGTGGCGTGGATTGGCCAAGGCCCATTCTCCCACACACCCGACAAGACGGCATACAACAACCGTTCTCTGTGGCAACTCAACAAGAACGACATTCGTTTCTTCGGAAACAGAGGTGAGGTTGACCTGATGACCGCATTGGCTGACAACCACACGGTGACGCTTTGTTCAGACAGGAAGAACATTCATCTTGAGAACATCGACGGGCACATCGTCATTACTGACAATATTGTAGTGGGCACTTACGGCACGAAATTCTATGGTCCGAATGGCATCAACTTCAACAAAATCGGCAGTCAGTCAGGCAGAATAATAATAAAAGGTGAGGCGGCACAGTTGCTGAACGACACATTTGGAGGCATGAAAAGAGTAAATCCGGAGCAACCATATCTTGAAAGTTATGGCAAGTGAAAGTGGCCGAGGAGCGCAAGCGGCAAGTTCCGTGCCACTTCGCTCTTCGTATTCCTTTTGGCGGAATTGGCATAAACCACAATAAACCATGGATTATTTTTTGTAATTTTGCGGCACAAAACGTTTATTTAGAGATTTTTTCGCATGAAGAGAAGAAGTATCATGGCGATGGCTGTGTTCTCAGCCTCGGTGGCACACATGCACGGAGCCAACTACACACACCAGCAACCACTGAAGCTGACCGCCGACAGCATGCCGGCCATGCTCTACGCACAAAACGAGAACGCAGCATTGGCCAACGCTGCCACGATGCTGATGCCGCAAGGCGATGCTGACAACACAACTGTACAGAAAAGTCCGTTGCCCGAAGTGAGCGAGTGGGCTACAAAGACGACCACCGTGAAGCCTTACAAGGTGATGGACGACCTCACCTTCATCGGCGTGCCTATCTTCACCGCCGGTATTATAGCCAAGAGCGAGAAGGCGAGCTTCAGGCAGAACACAAAAGACCAGGCGCACAACAACACCAGACTGCTCACCAACTTCCACTCCGAGATAGACAACTACACGCAGTTCGCCCCAGCTGTGCTTGCTGCCGGACTCAATTTCTCCGGCGTGGAGGGACGCAGCGACACGTGGCGCTTCCTTGCGTCAACGGCCATGTCGTATGCCATCATGGCAGGCTTCGTCAACTCCATAAAGTACACTGCGCAGGAGATGCGCCCCGACGGAAGCACGCGCAACTCGTGGCCATCGGGCCACACAGCCACAGCCTTTGTCAGCGCATCGATACTGCACAAGGAGTATGGACTGACGCGAAGCCCCATCTACTCGGTAGCTGGCTACGCTGTGGCCACCGCCACGGGCATAATGCGTGTGCTCAACAACCGCCACTGGGTGAGCGATGTGCTTAGCGGAGCCGGCATCGGTATAATGTCAACCGAATTGGCCTACGGACTGAGCGACATCATCTTCAAGGGCAACCACCTGAAGCGCAATGACCTTAGCGGCACGGCCAGCATAATAGACAATCCATCGTTCTTCAGCGTGTCGATGGGCATCGGTCTCGGCAGCCGCAATCTGTCGTTCAATGCACGAGACTTTGACATGACTGAATACACGACAGAAGGAGAAGACATTACTAGCGACATACAGCTAAAGTTCGGCGCAGCCACCGTGGTAGGCGTTGAGGGTGCATACTTCTTCAACAAATACATTGGCGTGGGCGGACGACTGAAGGTGAGAAGCACTCCTATAAAGGGATGGAGCAACATGACATCGAAACAAAGAGACAAGATTGCCGCCACATACAATGCGTATTCAAGTTCCGATGCGAAAATGGACTGGTGGATACCCGTACACGATCTGACGATTGAGTCCGACCACATAACTGAATTCTCGGCCAACGCCGGCTTGTACTTCAACCTTCCTCTGTCGAGCAGGTTTGCCCTGGGCAGCAAACTACTCATAGGCCGAAGCGTGATACAAGACCTTGACGTGGATGCACACTTCGCGGGAAACACGCTCATACCAAGCGTCGATACACAGGGCCATCCCGTGGGTGTCAAGGGCGATGCCTACGACATAACATGGGACTACATGACCGTGAGCGGCAACAACACCATGACCTACGGCACGGGACTGTCGCTGACATACGCCTACAAGTCGAACTTCTCATGGAAATTGTTTGTTGACTACGACTTCACGCGCAAGCACTACACCATGAACCTCAACGAGACAGAGTTTACGAGAGTGGCTTTTCCTGAAGAGTACGATAACATTTGCGCCTACTACGATGGGAGCAATTTCAACAACAACGGTACAAACCTGTCGTCAACCATCAAGAAAACAATGAACAACTTTGTCATCGGTGGTGCGTTCTGCGTGTCGTTCTGACGAAAAAAAATCCGGCGAAGGCCAACAAAGACTAAAGAAAGGACTGACGATGAAAGACGTACTCGACGAAATAGTGGCGTGGAAGCGCATTGAGGTGGAAAGGGCGAAAGGCCTTGTCTCCGAAAGGGAGATGCACGCAAATGTGGAGCGCATGCTCGGCGGCGAGGTGCCGTCGATGGCCAAGGCCATAAGACAGTCGACCACGGGCATCATCGCCGAGTTTAAGCGCAAGTCGCCCTCAAAAGGATGGATAAAGGAAAGCGGACAACCCGAGACCATCCCGACCGACTACCAAAGCAACGGGGCTGCGGCAATAAGCATACTAACCGACGAAAAGTATTTCGGTGGCAACGATGCCTTCATCACCACGGCACGCCAAAGCGGAGTGACAATACCTATACTCTACAAGAACTTCGTAATCGACGAGTACCAGCTGTTTCAGGCGCGGCTTTGCGGTGCGTCGGCAGTACTGCTGATAGCCGCATGCCTCACCAAAGACGAATACCGCCAACTGCTGCGAACTGCGCACGAGCTGCAACTGGAGGTGCTGCTCGAAACGCACAGCACGCCCGAAGTAGAGTATGCCGACCACGAACCGGACCTCTGTGGGGTGAACAACCGCAACCTCGGCACTTTCATCACCGACGTAAGCAACTCAATGCGCCTGGCGGCGATGCTTCCACAGGACATTGTCAGGGTGAGTGAGAGCGGCATATCCAATCCGCAGACGATATGCGGCCTGAAAAAGGCCGGATACGAGGGCTTCCTCATCGGTGAAAACTTCATGAAGACCGACAACCCCGGATTGGCATTGAATAGCTTCATACAGGAAATAGGACTATGCCGATAGCGCATCCTCCGGCCTTATACATTATTACATATAAGCAAGAACACAATGATAATAAAAGTGTGTGGCATGAGGGACGGCGGCAATATAAAGGCCGCCATCAAAGTCGGAGCCGACTGGATTGGAATGATTTTCTGGCCAAAGTCGCCACGGTATGTGCAGATGCTTCCGTCGCTGACCGGCACATTGCCCGACTCTGCCCGTGCGGACAACATGCCTCAGGAGGGTGATGAAGCAGATGGCTCAAGGAAGACGAAGTTTGTCGGAGTATTTGTCAACGACTCCGCACAGAACATAATAACGCGCATAGTAAACTTCAATCTTGACCTCGTACAGCTGCATGGCGACGAGAGTGCCACGTTCATACGCAACGTGCGCGCCACGCTGGCCGGGGACATCTCTCCCAGCATCAAGTTCATCAAGGCCATAAGCGTGTCGTCGGCTACCGACCTGGACAAATGTGC
>CAVAPI010000163.1:0-10469 GCA_963590445.1 Lachnospiraceae bacterium
GCCTGTTCAAGTTCAACTCGCGCCTCATCTGCAACTACGCAAAGGGAGAATTCGACGGCAACTACACCAATCCCGACTTCACCAACGGCACCAACGTGCCGAAAGACCAGGCAGACCTCGACGGCGGCAGCACCGAAGCTGCAACCGCCTTCGGTGAGACAGCATGGTTCTGCGCCTACGAGGCCAACCGTGGAGTGTCACCGCTGAACGACGTAGATGCACGCAGCCTTGAGTACATCCCCGCCAACTATGCACGCAACGTGCTGAAGGACTCTGTGGGCAGCTACCAGAACTGCAATATCCTGTTGAGCGCCGGCAACTCCGACCTTGAAGGCCCCAACTTCGTCAACCCGTCGCTGAAACCCGGTTACGACGGCTACTACGAGGCCGCCGACTGGAGTCCGGCACGTATCACCAACCTCGTGGACAACGGCTCGGGAAGAATCTTCCAGACAATCCACCACGACCACGACGCAGGCTCGTATTCCGCAGCGTTCGACACTTGGGAGAGCATCCCTGAACGATCCATATACTACAACGGCGGCAATACAGACGGATACACCGACGAGCAGGTGGGCGACTACCAGACAGCCGGAGTATATACCACCATGCGTGTGCTCAGCACCAGTAACTACAACCGCCTGTATGTGCCCGCAGGAAACGACGCCTACATGAAGAGTGCAAACACAGGGCGGCAGCTCCACCGCATCTCCTACGACCCGAACCCGACACACGACCAGACATACATCGACATAGGAGTGTATGAGTACCAGCACCACGAACTGAAGCCCAGCACAGACGGCGACGAGGTGGACATACTCTGGGTGTCACCCGAAGAGAAGACCGGCACAACTCCCGACGGCAGCAGCTGGAGCCAGCCCACATCCGACCTGCAGCGTGCCATAGAGACCCTCCTCGCAAGCCGCAACGGACACCGCAAGGAGATACGCCTTATGGACGGTGTGTTCACTCCTATATACAGCTTCGAGGACAAACTGGCTTTCTATATCGACACCAAATCCATCAACCAGTCGGTCATCCTTCCCGTCAAGTCAATCGGCGAGGACGGCACCCCCGTGATGGACACAGGCAAGGGAGTAGTGTCGCTGACCATCAAGGGAGGCTACAGCCGCGACCTCAACAACGTGTACGACCCGAACGAGCATCCTGTGGTCATACGCCAGCAGGCACGGTCAAGCAGCAACACGTCCGACCGCTGGGACAACCTGTTCTATGTCCATGACGCCACACAACGCTACGGATATGACACTTATGACGAGACCAACGGCTTCGGCAACTATGCCCCCAATGAGTCCGGCTCTTCATTCGTCAATACGGTCAACACCATTCCGCTGCAGATTGACGGCGTGACGCTCATCAACAATCAGGCGAAAAAGGACGTCAACGGTACTGCCATACACTACAAAGACCTTGACGACACCGTGACTTCGCCTACCGGAGCACACGTGGCATACATCACTCCGTCAGGCGACACCACCTTCGTCACCAATGCGGACAACAAGTTTGTCATCAGCAAGTGCAATATCGTCAACAGCGGGTCGTTCGAGTCAGGCGACTACAGTTCCAGCGCAGTATATATAGGAAAGAACGGCGGCAACGCCCTGCTCTACAACGACGTGATGCACAGCAACCAAGGCAACCCGCTCGTGTCGGCTGTGACCACCACCATAGTAAACAACACCTATGCGCTCAACCACGGCAGTGTGAACCTGAACGGGGAGAACTCCAACTCGTCCGTAATCGACATAGAACAGGACGACGACAGCCACGACGGGCCTATGCTCGCTCCGGCATACAGGCAGAACACTCCGGCACTGGGAACGGCAGCCAAACAGTCAGCCATATTCAACTCCGTGTTCTGGCGCAACAACGACAACGGCCAGCAGCTCATACTTCCAAACTTCGTGAGCGTCGAGCAGTCGGGCGACATATTCTCGCACAACGCTGTCACCGGACTGCGCACTGACAGGAACGACTACGAGGAGGCAGATGGCTACATAGCGAAGGCCAACTACAACGTGGGCCTGTCTGACGACAATGCGGACGTAATCAACGGGCCCAACTTCGCCGACCCGAAGGTGGATGCAGTGACGGACGACGACATAGAGGCGCGCGACTTCTCGCTGCTGCCTTCACTCCGACTGCTCAACAAGGGTTCGGACGCCCTCTACGACGACGAGGTGACCAATACGGGAACCGACACCTATAATATATATGACATGGCATGGGTGACCACCACGCGCACTGACGCAGGCGGCAACGAACGCTTCTGCTACTCCATCGACATAGGTGCACACGAATACCAGAACAACCTCAACCGCATCATCTACGTCAACCCGAACATAAGCATCTCCGGCCTTGGCAACTCATGGACAAGCCCTGTGGCATACGGAAACCTGCAGAACGCCATCGACCTTGCGGCGGTCTATCACGTCAACAACTCCAGTGAAGAAGCCTATGTCTTCGTCAAGGGCGCCAGCATCGCATCCACAGGCCTGCATCTTGACGAGACAATCACCATGCGCAACGGCGTGAGTGTCTATGGAGGCATTCTCCCCACACGCACTGAGGACTGCCCGTACATGGCGGAGACGGCTACGGTGCGCAAGTACGATGATGCTGCCATCAAGGGCTACATCACGACCATCACAGCCGAGCGCGGCGGCGTTGCATCGCCGGTTTCCAACAAGACTACGGTCAGCGGCATCAAGGCAACGGACACGTTCACAAGCACCGACGACAATGTAGTGTCACTGATGGACGGCTTCGACGTGACGGCATCCAACAGCAAGAACACAACGGGAACGGTCACGGAGCCTGTCATCAACATCCAGCCTGCGAATACCGGCGGACGGATAGCCCTACGCAACATCATAGTACACGACAACGACCTGTCGGCCACACAGGGCAAGAACCTCGTTGACGTGAACAACGCACTCATCTACGAGGCACTGTTCCGTGACAACAAGGTCAGCAGCACGGGCAGCGTGCTCTACCTCGGCAACGAAGGCTATGGAGTGAACCTCACCGTGGAGGGAAAGACCTCCGGACATACCGCAAACATACACAACTCGCTCGTCAACTACGGCGGTGTGGAGGCCACGGAGCACACTCTTTCGGGCTACAACTACAAGGTGACCGACCGCAACCTCAACTACCAGCTCACGGAGCGGTCGGGTCATATCGACGAGTGCGAACCCACCAACCCGATAGCCGGCGTGGCAACACTGGCACAGTTCATCAACTACGACTCCGACCGTGACCTGCTCGGCAACTTGCGGCTGCTCAAGGGAGTGAGCGGCAAGAACAGGATTGACCGCGGCGCGTTCGAGACATGGAGAGTGGACAACGACGTGACATGCACCACAACGGATGCCGACGGCAAGCTCACCAACTACTATCCGCACATAGGCTCGGTGGTTTACCTCATGGAGGGCAAGAGCCTCGTGCTCGACACCCTGCTGCGCCCGTCATTCCTGCTCGTGCAGGACGGAGCGTCCCTCTACGGCAACGGCAAGGCAGTCGAAGTGGGCTACGTGGGCGTTGAACGCCAGACAAGCAAGGACGGTTCTATGGTCTGCATGCCCTACGCCATGAACTACTTGGGTGCAGACGCTGCAACCAACGGTGTGGCTGCACCGGCCTACTCGGCCGACGGTGTGCTCTCCCTTGCAGCCGACAAGGGCGAGGCTTACCTCTACAACGGTGCGGGACGCTCGGCATGGAACTCCAAGTTCTACAACACCGCTTCACCCATGTGGACTGCGCTCACCGATGCGGCCACTGCCAACCAGGGTGTGCTCTACAAGTCTGCCACCGACGCACTCTACCGCTTCACGGCACAGGGCGACGCCAACAACATGGACGTTATGGTCTATACCGAGACCGCCGGCGAGACAAGCAAGACGGTGGAACTCGTGCAGCACGACGACCGCATCTCTACCGACGGCGCTGCCGACTTCACGGAGATGGAAGACATGGGATGGAACTGCATCGGTCTGCCTTACCTCGTGAGCAAATACAGCACGGCGGAGAAGGAGACACTGAGCGGCAAAAGCCATTACAACATGAACATACCGCACACGCTGTGGCTGTGGTACGACGGAGTGACCTACCCCGACGGCACAACTACAGCTGACGGTGACGGCGGTTTCTACAGCGTCCCGTCGTGGGACGACACCGACTGGCATCTGGCTGCCGGCGATGCGGCACGTATATGGGTGGGCGAAGGCTTCTTCACCCAGACAGCGGCCGTGGCTGACACCGAGGAACTGACGTTCTACCGTCCGGTGCCGCCAACCCTACCGACAAGAGCTGGCCGTATGGCGGCTGCCGGCCAGACTTCCGCCCAACGCATCAATGCACGTTACTATACAGGAGAGCGCAACAGCAACGGCGCGGACAACCAACTGAGTATCCGTGTGCGCAACCATGTGGTGTACGTCAGCGGACTGGCAGGCGGCGAGACCGTCACCATATACGACGCATCGGGTCGCGCCTGCAGCAGGGCTACAGCCACCGGCGAGCAGTACTCCGCCCACGTAGCTGCTGAAGGCGTGTATATAGTTAAGGTGAACGGGAAGTCCCAGAAGATAATAATAAGATAAGACATGAGAAACTGTATAAACAACATACTGCTCTGCGCCATGTTCCTCATGGCAGGCGTCACCACTGCCAAGGCCACAGATTACGTAATCACCAGCGGTACGAACTTTCTCGCCAATGTGGGTGGGACTATAACGAACAAGACGGAGTTTGATCCCACCACCTGTATATGGACTTGTTCGGGCACCAGTAGCGGTACGCTGAGTAATAACGGATATTACCTATATTATAGTAATTATAGCTTGTCGTCGTCGAAGACGAGTACTACAACGTGGACAATCAGTGGGAATAATGTGTATAGAAGTAGTGGTTGGAACAACAAATACTACATACGTTATAATAATAGCAGTTGGTCTGCATCGACTTCCACCTCTAATCGTGCCTACTGCTACAGTGTCACCACTGTGTCCCATCCGGCAGCGAGCAACATGACTGTTGGCAACTCATCGGAAACCATGACGTTTGAGCGTGTGGGCGACAGCCGCAACTATAATGTAACCGAGTTCTCTTATACCCCGGCCTACAACACCTATACGTGGAACTCTGTCACGTACTATACGTCTGCCGACAATTCTTATGTGACTTCTGTTGCTGCTCCAACTGCGATAACTGAAGCATCATACTCATGGTCATCGAGCCATCCGGACAATGTAACGCTGACAACGTCGGGCACTGTGACCGGCCAGGTGACCGCTGAATACACGAAGGCGTTTGCCGAGGATACGGAGTGGACCATCACTGCCACGGCAACTGTGGCAAAGTCGAGCAGCAGCTTCCTGACCGGGAACGCCACAGTGACAGCTTCTGCCACGGCAACCCTGCTCTCCCGGCTCATCGCCAACCTTGTAGTGACAGTCAGCGGCAACTCCCTTTATATAGGCCAGACGGCCAATATCACGCTCAATACCAATCACGACGGCACACCGTCGTACTCCTCCCAGAACACATCTGTCGCGGAAATCTCCGCTGACGGTGTGATTACAGCCAAGGGTACGGACGGCTATGACGAAGAGAGGACGCTCATAACGGTGAGCATACCGCAGACAGACAAATATGAAGCTGCACAAGCCCAGTTGGCCGTTACAGTGAAGAAGCGTCCCGTGACAATGACTCTCGCATACGACAAGTCAAGCATGACTTATGGTGACGCCCTGCCGGTGTTGACCTCATATACGTTGACTGACGGTGTGGACAACACGACGCCAGTGGCGGGCGCTGTGACCTTCTCATCCTCCACCACGGGTGTGTCGGTGAACGCAACCACAGGTGCCGTCACTGCGGTCAGCAAGGCAGGTACGGCTACTGTCACCGTGCAGTACATGGGCAATGACACCTATCTGAACGGGACAGCCACGTTCGACATCACGGTCAACAAGGCAACTACCGCGCTCTCTTTCGAGAAAGCACAATATGACGCACAACTATACAAGCCTTTCACCTCACCGGTGGCAACACTCACCCCCGAAGGAGTGGGAGCTGTGACATACAGCTGCACGGGCAGCCCGGAGGGACTCGTCACCATAAATGCGGCAACAGGTGAAGTGACAATCGGCAGCCAGACCGGCACGGCCACTGTCACCGCCACTTTCGCCGGCAACGACTGCTATGAACAATCCTCAGCTTCATACACACTGGAGGTATATGCAAAAGCCACTCCAACCCTGACGGTCATTCTCAACCAGACTGCGTTTTACGTGGAAGACAGAGGCAGCGTGACGGTGACCACATCCAGTACCGGGGGCTACAATCTTGAAAGTACAGACGAAGATGTGGTCACCATAGATGCCAGTGGCAACCTCGTTGCCGTAGGTGCAGGAACGGCAGCCATAAGGATTACCTCCGTGGAGGACGACAACTACCGGGAATATTCGGAGGACCATGCGGTGACGGTGAAGAAATACCCTACCGAGATAAAGACCTTCGCCTATCCTTCATCAAAGTACTACACCGACTATAAAGGGGTTATCAAACCGACGGTAGTCGTTCACGAGACAGTGACAAACACACAGATACCGGGCACGGGACTGCTGGCGTTCGACTCCACATCGCCCACTGTACTGTCGGTTGAACCCACAACGGGAGAAATAACCATGCTGGGAGAGGGCGTTGCCACCATCAGAGTAACCTATGAAGGCAACTACAAGTACGAGGCATCGGAAAACCTGACGTATATGAATATATCCAAGGCAGCAGCCCCCGGTTCATTCATCCGTCTGAAAGGCGGTGACAACAAGTACCTGTCGGTACAGAATGCGGGGGATGCATATACTGTAGGCACTACCTCCACCGTGGATGCGTCTTCTATAATATGGTACGGTGAGGACGGTTCACTGCTCTTCTATCGGAACGGACGCTATCTGACCG
The DNA here is from genome assembly GCA_963590445.1 of Lachnospiraceae bacterium. Taxonomy (GTDB): domain Bacteria; phylum Bacteroidota; class Bacteroidia; order Bacteroidales; family Bacteroidaceae; genus Prevotella. Next base: position 6,991 of record CAVAPI010000163.1, read on the forward strand.
ACGCCACACCTGCACTTGCACCGGTAGTGGATTTCGGTATGAGTGGCACCAAGTTCACATTCACCCGCACTGATGACACCTATACCATCAGTGACGGCAGATCCCAACTGACGGACAGCGACAACGGAACTGTCTGGACTGTGGAGGATGTGGAGAGTCTGCCGCTCCAGTTCAATTCTGTCGGCAACGGTTTCTCCACCTTCTACACTCCGCAAGACCTCAGGTGTCCTGTCGATGTGAGGGCGTACTACCCCATAAGCCGTGAAGTCGATACCGAAGACGCAAGCAAGTATGTCATCACGCTGAAGCAGACACAATACAACCGCATCTTGCACAACACTCCCCTGATACTCTACACCGAGACCGTTGACTCCGTACACCAGCTCTACATCCTTGACAACAGCGAAAGCCCGACCGATGTGTGGAACGGAATGACAGGTACTGTTCCGGCTATAACCACACAATCGGTATATGCCGGCACCTACTATCCCTACACACTCCAGCCCAACTCATCGTCAGCAGGGTTCTATCCGTGGAAATCAGACAAGCACGAGGTGATAGAACCGTTCCGCAGTTACATACCGGGCAAGACTGCAACCCTTTCCACAAGTTTCCGCTTCGTCTTCAACGGCGGGGAGGTGACCGGCATCGAGGCAGTCACTGCTGACGGCGGGTCATCCGACAGCACTGTCATCTACAATATGCAGGGCATGGCAGTGGGTACCGACTTACAGAGTCTGCCGTCAGGCATATATATCCGCAACGGCAAGAAAGTAACGGTAAAATGAGCCGGCAGTTCGGATACCGGACTAACGAAGACAAAGAGCACCTACTACAAGTGCATCGGGCAAGAGTAGCAGGCGAAGCGGCTCCGCCATCCGCGCAAGAGGCTTTATGTCCCAACACACTGTAGGAGAAAAACCTTGGCGGGGATGCGCCGGGGCGGCGCACCTGCTGCAGTTTGCAGGCAACAATCCTCTGATTTGTCTTGCCTTCTCCAATATTTATTGATAATTTTGGGGCGTGAAACCAAGGCATACAACACTCTTGAGGACAACAATTCTGCTGGGTGTGCTATTGCACTGTTCCTGTCTTGTCTTTTCCAGGGGCATCCAAGACACCTTGGTGGTGGAGCGTATGTTCTCATACCGGCGCAATTTCACTGCAAACGCAAGCGGCGTCACGGGCAATGCGTACATCAAATACAACTTCCGCACCGTGAAGCGCAACCCTACCCTGCTCTTGATTCCCTCCATGTACTCCATTGCCAAGGGGCGGCGCAACTATGTGGGCGAGGTATATGGCCGAATTACGTACAACGATGCGGGCGACTACGGCATGAAACGCCAGGTTTTCGCCAGCACAATACCGCACAACCGCAAGACGATGCCCACGGTGATACGGTACATCAGCCCCGATCTCTACGGCGTATCCATATACAAGGACATCCTTTTGTCGCCGTTCCACCGCAGCAACAGGTTCTTCTACCGCTACCGTATCAGCCCTTCGCCTGGCGGACGTTCCTGCATTACGTTCACGCCAAGGCAGAACAACACCCAGCTTGTTTCGGGTTTTGCCATCGTGGAGAACGCGACAGGACGGATAGTCAACTGCCGGCTGAGCGGAGAGCACGACATGGTGGAGTTTGACGTTGGGGTAAACATGGGCGAAAAGCCCGGCGGCAACGGTCTGCTGCCTGTTTCGTGCAAGGTAAGGGCACAGTTCAAGTTCGCGGGCAACAATATCAGAGCCAACGCCCTTGCCGTTTACAACTGCGACACTACCCTGCCCGACTCCGTGAGCAACGTCTGTTCGCCGGAAGCGATGCAGTCGCTGCGCCCCGTTGCACTGAACGCCGTAGAAGAGGAGGCCTACCGGCAATATCAGACCGAGCAGAACGCGGCAAGAGACACTGCCTCCACATCGGGCGTCAAACCCTTGGACAAGATGGGCAAGGCCGCTCTCGACGTGTTGGGCGACTATTTCATCAACAGTTCAAGCCTTGAAGCGTCCGGCATGTCCATCCGTTTGTCACCGCTACTCAACCCTTCATATCTCAGTTTCAGCCGCAGCCACGGCACAGCCTACAAGCTGAAGCTGGGCATACAGTACCTTTTCTCGCCGGAAAAGAGCATTTCGCTCAACCCGGACTTCGGCTATAACTTCAAGATCAAGCAGTTTTTCATAAACTCCACGCTAAGATACACTTACAATGCAAGCAAGCGGCGGTGGACAGAGCTGACGTTCGCCAACGGAAACCGGATTGCCAACTCGAGCGTACTCGACAAGATAAAGGCCGAAAGTATGGACACCGTGAACTTCAGCGCACTCAATCTCGACTACTTCAACGACAATATGCTCAAGGCGGCATGGAACACTACGGTGGGCAAGCGGCTCAACATCAATGCCGGAGGGGTCTATCACTGGCGCCAGGCCGTCAACCCGGCACCGATGGCCGTGGCGGGCAAGCCTTCAACATACTACAGTTTCGCCCCGTTTCTCGCCGCCACATACATCCCATACCCCACAGGGCCGGTGTTCACAGCCAACTATGAGCGCGGCGTGCGCCATATTCTCAGGTCGAATACCGAGTATGAACGGTGGGAGTTTGACGCGTCTTTCAGCAAGAGGCTGCCCTGTATGCGCCGCTATTCGGTCAGGTTGGGCGGCGGATTCTACACCAACAAGGAGAGCGTCTATTTCGTTGACTTCAGCAATTTCCACGAGAACTACCTCCCCGGCGGTTGGGATGACGACTGGACGGGCGACTTCCAGCTGCTCAACAGCCAGTGGTACAATGCGTCACGCTACTACTTGCGCGGCAACGCCTCATACGAATCGCCGCTCCTCCTGCTCACTTGGACACCGCTGCTCGGCAAGTACGTAGAGATGGAGCGGCTGTATCTGAGCACTCTACAGATACAACACACCCGCCCGTACTTCGAGTTGGGCTACGGATTTACCACCCGCTACTTCTCCGTCGGCCTTTTCGGCAGCTTCCTCAACGGCAGTTTCCACGAGTTCGGGAGCAAGTTTACCATCGAACTGTTCCGCCGTTGGTGACGCACCGGCACCTCCCCACCCCGGTTTCCCCGCATTTTTGCAGAAGACCTTATCGGCGTGCCGATAAAACCTTACCGGTTTTGCACCGCAAACATGGCATTTGCGCTACGCAAGTGCCGTATTTGCGCTACGCAAACAGGCCGTTTGCGACCCGTAAACCTGCGCCTTTTGAAGCTCATTAGCTGTCAACGGATTACAAGGCCGTCGCTCTGCAGTTTATAGAGCAAGGCGCTTTGCCTCACAACCGCACCATTCCCTTGCGAAAAATATACCTAAAAAACGCTGCAAAACTTGGATGGTTGGGATAATAACATTATCTTTGCAAATAGATAAACGGCATCTTTGAAATAGACAAACAACGTAACAACATACGGGGTCGTATCGGTTCGATTGGGATACTCATCAATTAAAAACGA
>CAVAPI010000165.1:0-8612 GCA_963590445.1 Lachnospiraceae bacterium
AGCATTTGGAAACCTACCATAGTAATATGGCAAGGCGCTGGGTGCTTAGCCTACACAACAAGGAACTGTTTCCCGTAGTGACCATCATCATTATGGAGGCGTTCATCAACAAGATGCGGCGACTGAAGGGTGTCAGAAAGATGATTGTGGTCGAAGAGGCTTGGAAAGCCCTGACCGCTGCAAACATGGCCTCGTACATGCTCTATCTCTACAAGACGGAGCGTAAGTTCTTCGGCGAGGCCGTGGTGGTGACGCAGGAGGTGGACGATATTATCTCGTCGCCCATCGTGAAAGAGTCCATCATCAACAACTCCGACTGCAAGATACTGCTCGACCAGCGCAAGTACCTGAACAAGTTCGACCAGATTCAAAAACTGCTCGGACTGACGGAGAAGGAGAAGGCGCAGATACTCTCTATCAACCAGGCCAACAACCCGTCGCGGCTCTACAAGGAGGTGTGGATAGGACTTGGCGGCACACAGTCGGCAGTCTATGCCACCGAGGTCAGCCCGGAGGAATACCTGGCCTACACGACGGAAGAAACGGAGAAGATGGAGGTGCAGCAGCTGGCGGACAAGCTCGGCGGTGACATCGAGGGAGCCATCAGGCAACTCGCCGACAAGCGGCGCAACGAAAGCAAGTAAACGGTGCGGCATTGCACCAAGTGACAAACCATTAACAACAAAAGGAGAAAAGAACATGAGAAAGAAAGTTTTTGTGATGATGAGCCTTTGCCTGACGCTCTGCGTCGGTAAGGCCAGTGCGCAGTGGACGGTCATAGACCCGACGAACCTCGCGCAGAGTATCGTGAACTCCACCCGTGAGATTGTAGAGACCTCATCGACGGCCAAGAACATGATCAACGAGTTTCAGGAGACCGTGAAGATCTACGAGCAGGGCAAGAAGTACTACGATGTCCTGAAGAGTGTGAACAACCTCGTGCGCGATGCCCGCAAGGTGCAGCAGACCATCGTCATGGTGGGCGACATCACCGACATCTACGTCAACTCGTTCCAGAAGATGATGAACGACGAGAACTTTTCCGTTGAAGAGCTGTCGGCCATCGCCACGGGCTACACGAAGCTGCTGGAGGAATCGACGGGCGTGCTGAACGAGCTGAAGACGGTGGTGAACATCTCGACGCTCTCCATGACCGACAAGGACAGGATGGACGTGGTGGACAAGTGCTACCGTGACATGAAGCACTACCGCAACCTCGTGCAGTACTACACGAACAAGAACATCTCGGTGTCATACCTCCGTGCCAAGAAGAAGCACGACCTTGACCGTGTGCTGAAGCTCTACGGGACGGGGACGCAGAAGTACTGGTAAGTCTGTGACAACAATTAACGGCAAAAAAGAAAGTAACAAGACATGACGACAGACTTATTGTTAATCATCGACACGGACAACATCCACACCATCCTGCGGCAGCTGTACGACGACATGATGCCGCTCTGCTCGCAGATGACGGGCGTGGCGAGGGCTGTGGCCGGGTTCGGTGCGCTGTTCTACATCGCCTACAGGGTATGGCAGTCGCTGGCGAGGGCTGAACCGATAGACGTGTTCCCGATGCTGCGTCCGTTCGCCATCGGCATCTGCATCCTGCTCTTCCCGTCGCTGGTGCTCGGCACGATGAACAGCGTGATGAGTCCGATTGTGCAGGGCGTGAGTGCGATGCTCGAAGGGGAGAAACTGGACCTCGACAAACTGCGGCAGCAGAAGGACGAGCTGGAGGTGGAGATGATGAAGCGCAACCCCCGAGACGGCCTACCTGGTGGACGATGCGGAGTTCGACAAGGAACTGGACAACCTCGGCATATCGCCGTCGGACCTGGCTACGATGGCGGGGATGTATGCGGAGCGAGGACTGTACAAGTTGCAGAAGATGATACGCGAAGGGTTCCGCTACATACTGGAACTGGTGTTTGAGGCAGTGTCGCTGATGATAGACGTGCTTAGGACGTTCTTCCTCATCGTGCTGTCGATACTCGGGCCGCTGGCGTTCGGCATAGCGGTGTTCGACGGGTTCCAGAGTACGCTCACGGGGTGGATGTGCAGGTATATCCAGGTGTATCTCTGGCTCCCGATAGCCGACCTGTTCAGCTGCATACTGGCGCGAATCCAGCAGTTGAGCATCGAGCACGACATCATGCAGATGCAGACAGACCCGGGCTTCTCGCTCGACTCGTCGGACGGGGTGTACCTGATTATGATGCTCATCGGCATCATCGGCTACTTCACCGTGCCCACGGTGGCCGGATGGGTGATACAGGCCGGAGGCATCGGCAACTACAACCGCAACGTGAACAAGACCATGACCAAGAGCGGCGGGGCCGTGAAGAGCGGAGCCGTGTGGCTGGCCAAGTAGGAATAATCAAGAACAAGAAAGGAAACAAAAAGAGAAATGGAATTCAAGTCATTAAGGAACATCGAATCATCATTCCGGCAGCTTCGGCTGTTCGGGATGATATTCCTGGCCGCATGTACGGTGGTCACGGTGTGGTCGGTGTGGAGTTCGTACAGCTTTGCGGAGAGGCAGCGGGAGAAAATCTACGTGCTCGACGGCGGCAAGTCGCTGATGCTGGCACTCTCGCAGGACCTGTCACAGAACCGTCCTGCGGAGGCGAGGGAACACGTCAGGCGCTTCCATGAGCTGTTCTTCACGCTGGCACCGGAGAAGAGTGCCATCGAGAGCAACGTGAAGCGGGCACTGGTGATGGCCGACAAGAGTGCGTACCATTACTACCGCGACTTTGCGGAGCAGGGGTTTTATAACCGCATCATCGCGGGCAACATCAACCAGACGGTGAGGGTGGACAGCGTGGTGTGCGACTTCGACAGCTATCCGTATCAGGTGAGGACGTTTGCCAGGCAGACGATTATCCGTGAGAGCAACGTGACGGAGAGGACGCTGGTGACGGAGTGCCGCCTGATGAACTCCAGCCGCTCGGACGACAACCCCAACGGCTTCCAGATTCGCAACTTCATGATTATCGAGAACAAGGACATTAGGACGGTGAAGAAATGAAGAACGCAGAATCTGGCATCTCCTTTCTGAAGGAGGTGAGGCAGAACGTGGTGAGAGGCATCAGGGAAAGGCTTGATGCGCTCTCGCCCGGGCAGCGGCTGCACATGGTGGCCGGGATGTTCGGAATACTGGTGGTTCTGCTGCTGTTCTGCATCTGGCAGACGGTGACGGACATTGCCAACGACAGGAGAGACGGCACGACCATCGTGATAGAGCATATCGACAAGCCTATCGTGATTGGGAGTGTCAGGGAGAATAATTCACTAACAACTAACGAAAACGAGAAATCGAATGGAAAAGGAAGAAAAGAAGGAACTGGAGCAGGAGCAGTTGCAAGGCGAGGCCTTGGGCTACTCATCCCCGGAGGGGCAAGGGAATGAGGAACGGGCGGACACGCCCCAGCCTCAGACAGAGGAACGGGAATCCAAGCCCAAACACGAACTGACGGAGGAAGAGAAGCAGAAGCGCAACAAGATGATGGTGATGGGGCTGGCCGTTATCGGCATGGTTGCCATCGTGTTCTGGCTGTTCACCTCGCTCAAGGGCGGTGACGACGGGACTGTCGGCAGGAACGGTTTTAATATTGAGATGCCGGATGCAGACAAGGGCAGTACTGGCATTGCCGACAAGGACAAGGCATATGAGATGGACGGCGTGAAGAAGAACCAGCAGGCACGGCACGACCTGGGGGCGTACTCCGTGAGTGAGACGGATGCGGATTCGGTCAGCGTGTCGGATGACATGAGCCTGATGGCAGCATCGGCTCCCAAGGGCGAGGACATATCACCCGCCAAACAGCGAGTGGCACAGTCGGCAGCGGCCTGCAACGAACTGAGCCAGACGCTCGGCAATTTCTATCAGCCGTCGGGTGATGCGGCCAACGAGGAACTGAAAAGCCGGATTGCGGAACTGGAGCAGAAACTGTCCTCGCAGACGGCGGCTGGTGGTGGCAGCTCCGTCGATGACCAACTGGCATTGATGGAAAAGTCATACCAACTGGCGGCAAAGTACATGCCAGCGGCACAGGGCGGCAATGGACAGGTGACGTATGCAGGGGCTGGCGAACAGGGTGAAACAACGGCTTCCAGCCAGCAAGGAAAGAAACGCAAGGTCTCGCCCGTGCAGCAGGTGACAAAGACGGTTGTCTCGGCTTTGAGCGGCCAGGCTTACGACGAGGGCGATGAGGACGGCGGTTTTGCCTTCAACTCGTTCAACACGGCAATAGGCGGTGGCGGCGGTGTCAGCCGAAAGAACACCATATCGGCCTCCGTCTATGGCTACCAGACCGTGACCGACGGACAGACGGTGAGACTGCGGCTGTTGGAGCCGATGGCGGTGGACGAGCGCATCATCCCGAAGAACTCCGTCGTGGTAGGTGCCACGAAGATACAGGGTGAACGGCTCTGCATCACCATCATCTCGATAGAGAACGGCAGGATGATTATTCCCGTGGAACTGTCGGTCTATGACACCGACGGACAGCAGGGCATTTTTATTCCTAACTCAATGGAGGTGAGTGCCGCCAAGGAGGTAGCCGCCAACATGGGCGGTTCGATGGGCAGTAGCATCAACATCTCGTCGGATGCGAAGGCGCAGCTGGCCTCGGACTTGGGCAAGGGCTTGATCCAGGGAACGAGCCAGTATGTCGCCAAGAAGATGCGCATGGTCAAGGTGCATCTGAAAGCCGGGTATCAGGTGCTGCTCTATCAGAAGGAGGACTAAGTGAGAAACAAACCAATTAGCAACAAAGCAAGAACAAGAACAAAATGAGAATGAAAAAGAAAGTATTGATGATTGCTTGCGCCCTGTTTGTGGGCGCAGGCGCAGTGAGTGCGCAGAATGCAGAGCTGCCCAAGGACGGTGACCTGTTTCAGGGGCTGACACGCAGTATCACCTATGACCGCATGATACCGCCCCACGGGTTGCAGGTGACGTTCGACAAGACGGTGCACATCATCTTTCCTGCTGCGGTGACCTACGTGGATCTGGGTTCCGGCAACATCATGGCTGGCAAGGCCGACGGTGCGGAGAACGTGATACGGGTGAAGGCCATGAAACGGTGGTTCAAGGGCGAGACGAACATGAGTGTCATCACCGAAGATGGCTCATTCTATGCCTTCAACGTGAAGTACGCAAGGAGCCGGACAAGCTGAACATTGAGATGAAGGACTTTATCCATGACGGCTCGGCAGTGAACCGTCCGAACAACTCGATGGACATCTACCTGAAGGAACTCGGCTCGGAGAGTCCCGTGCTGGTGCGGCTGGTGATGAAGAGCATCTGGAAGCAGAATGAGCGGATAGTGAAACACATCGGCAGCAAGGGCTTTGGCATCCGCTTTCTGCTGAAGGGCATCTACACGCACAACGGGCTGCTGTACTTCCACACGGAAATCAGGAACACCAGCAATGTGCCGTTCGACGTGGACTACATTACCTGGAAGATTGTGGACAAGAAAGTGGTGAAGCGTACCGCCATACAGGAGCAGGTCATCCAGCCGCTGCGTACACAGAACTTTGTGCTGAACGTGTCGGATAATTCGTCGGAGCGCACGGTCTGGACGATGGACACGTTCACGCTGCCTGATGACAAGTGCCTCGTGGTGGAACTGGCGGAGAAGAACGGCGGGCGCAACCAGTCGTTCGTGATTGAGAACTCGGACTTGGTTCGGGCGAAGTTAATCAGTGAATTGAAGGTGAAGTAGGTGAACAGAACTATAGTATCGGAACAAAAAGGGAACTTTTCATACCGGTTAATAATGAAGATGAAGAAACTAATGATGATTGGAGTGCTTGCCCTGACTATGGGGCAAGCCTCCGCACAGCGGTGTCTGCCGAAGATGCAGGGCATTGAGGTAATGGCTCTTTCGTGGACGGCAAATCGCTGGATGCAGCATTCAGTGGCGGCGTGACTCTCTCTACCTACACCAAGAACGGCAGCAAGTGGGTGTTCGGCGGCGAGTACCTGCAGCGTGACTACGGCTATGCCGATGACACGACTATCCCCGTCGCACAGTTCACGGCAGAGGGCGGCTACTACAAGAAGCTGCTCACGGATGCCAGCAAGACACTCTTTGTCTATGGCGGTGCCTCGGTGCTTGCCGGTTATGAGAGTGTGAATTGGGGTGAGAGGCTGCTGCCTGATGGGGCAACACTACAGGACAAGGATGCTTTCATATATGGCGGTGCGCTGACCCTGAACATCGAGGTTTATCTTTCAGACCGACTGGCTCTGCTCGGCAACGTGCGGGAACGCTGCCTATGGGGTAACAATACTGGCCACTTCCATACTCAGTATGGGATAGGGCTGAAGGTAATCATCAACTAAGTGCAGAAAAGATGACGATAGAGGAAATACGGGACATGCCCTTGACAACCTTCATGCACAGGCTGGGGCATAAGCCGACGAAGAAGCGTGGCAATGAAGTCTGGTATCATGCGCCATACCGCTCGGACAGGACGCCATCGTTCTGCGTGAACGCAGAGAAGAACATCTGGAACGACTTCGGCACAGGGGTGGGCGGTGACATCTTTTCCCTTGCCGGGCTGATGATTAACTCCACGGACTTCATGGCACAGGCCAGATATATCGGCGAGGTGACGAATAATCCCATTGAGCGGTCTGAGCCTCCGAAGTACGAGCCGGAGCCTGTTGTGCCGCAGTTCACGGATGTGGAGGTAAGGCCATTGAGCCACCCTGCATTGCTTGGCTATCTCCTGGAACGGGGCATACCCTCGGACATCGCATCGGCCAACTGTGTGGAGATACACTACAGGTTGCACGACAAGAACTATTTCGCCGTCGGCTTTCCCAACGAAGACGGTGGCTATGAGATACGCAATAAGTTCTTCAAGGGCAGTATACCGCCAAAGGCCGTGTCGCTTATCAGGAACGGCTCGGCAACAGTCAATGTCTATGAGGGGTTCATCGACTATCTTTCCGGGCTGACGCTTGGCTATGGCAGGACGGAGGATAACCTTGTGCTGAACTCCGTCGCCAACAAGGGAAAGGCATACAGGCACCTCGACGGCTACGAACTGATAAGATGCAGGCTCGACAATGACGAGGCAGGGAAGAAGTGCCTCGCTGCCCTCCAGAAACGGTATGGCGAGAAGGTGAAGGACTTCTCCGTCGTATTCCGTCCCTGCAAGGATGTGAACGAGTACCTGCAGCAACAATTAACGAACAAACAACAAACAAAATCGAAACTGAAATTATGAAGAAGTTTTTATCGAAGATTGCAGTGCGCGCCACGATGATGGCGGCACTGGTGGGGTTATCTTCCTGCGAGGATGACCTGGACATACAGACGAACTATCCCTTTGAGGTGGAGGTGATGCCCGTGCCGACAAGGGTGGTACGTGGCCAGACGGTGGAAATCCGTTGCCATTTGGCAAAGGAGGGCGACTACAAGAACACGCTCTACACCATCCGTTGGTTCCTGTACGATGGTACTGGCTCCCTCCGTATGGAGAACGGCACGGTACTCCAGCCCAATGCTATCTGCTGGAGAACGAGACCTTCCGGCTCTACTACACCTCGGCCAGTACAGATGCGCACAAGTTCATCGTCGTGGTGGAAGATTCCAACGGCAACAGCAAGACACTGACGTTCAACTTCAACAATGAGAATAAGGACGATGAGAATGAGGATTAGGCTGCTTTCCCTGCTGTGCCTCTGCTCGGTGGGAATGGCGAGGGCGACACCCAACAGCGTGCCATACACGGAAAAGCAGTTTGAGATGGCTGTCGCCTGCATCAAGCACTTTGAGGGCTGGCATACTGCCAAGAATTACCCGTATGTAGGCTATGGTCACCAACTCCAGAAAGGCGAAAGGTACTCGGCAAGGACTCTCACCAAACAACAAGGTGACCTGTTACTCCGTCTTGACCTGATGCGCAACCTCTATCTGTTCCGTAACTACGGCAAGGATGCGCTGTTGCTCTCGGTGCTGGCCTACAATGTCGGGCCGTACGCCATTCTCGGAACTGCCAAGCGTCCCAAGAGCCGGCTGCTACGAAAGATAGAGCGTGGTGACAGGAACATCTACAATGACTACATGGCCTTCTGCCGCTGGCATGGCCGACAAGTCCCGTCCATCAAGTTTCGTCGGCAAGTGGAGTTTGACCTGTTCTTTGCGCGATGAAATTATGAAAAAGGCTATCGGGCAGTCATATTCGCCCGATAGCCTTTAGTCTTTGACAACCCACATGCCAGACTTCTTACTGCCATCTTTCTCAATGATTCCCCGTTGTCGGAGGGAAGATATTGTCCTTTCAACAGTCCTTTTTGAGATACCTATTTCATCGGCAATTGCCTCTAAGGTCTTGTCCGGCTGAACCTTTATTATAGAAATGACCTGTTGCTCACGCTCAGTTAGATTTAATCCGCCATCTAATCCGCCATTGCGGTTATTGATTTGGTCGTTATCGGAAATACAACCTTTTTGTGTTGTAAACCCCAAATACGATCTTTTTTAATAGGGTGTCCAGTTAGATGTTCCGAAAAACAGATGCAGGAATCGCCCATTAAGTTATTAATATAACACTCTGACATTTAACGTTTTAAGTAACAAATAGTT
>CAVAPI010000166.1:0-8179 GCA_963590445.1 Lachnospiraceae bacterium
GAGAACGTTGCGGTAAGGATGAACTTGGCCGCGCCCTCGGCGGAGTTCTTCTTGAACTTGTCGAACGCTACAAGGCAGGCCATAGGCACGGATGCCATCTCAAGTCCGAGGAAGAACAGGAGGAAGTGGCCGGATGAAATCATCACATACATACCCAGCAGGGTGGAAATGAGCAACTCGTAGAACTCGCCTTCCTTGTTAAGAACGTCGGAACGCTCGATCCACGACTGCGACATCACAAGCACGATGAACGCACCTGCCGTAAGTATCACCTTCATCACGTTGGCTGCCGGTGTGGCTTCGTACAGGCCGGAGAACGCCGATGCGGCAGGTGCGGCAAAGCAAACCACCGTTTGTGCGGCCAACAGCACGCCCGCCAGCAGGCTCAATGTGGCGTGCTTCCTGTCACCCTTCAATATAAGGTCGGCAAGAAACACTATTACCAGGACAGCCATCAGAGTGGCTTCCGGAAGCATGTTAAAAAACTGACTGTAATCCATCTTTTGTTCCTACTGGTTCTACATGTTAATTACACTTAGGATGGGGCTGACCGCATCGCCTATGACATTGCTTGCCCACAGGGGGAACGTGCCGAGGCCGGCAACGCAGAATATGAGGCAGCAAACGGCAAAGCGCTCGTCCCATGTGGCGTCGGTTAGCTCAAGGTAGTGGGGGTTGGTCACCTTCTCAAACAGGATGAAGCCCACCGTGCGCAGGATATACACAGCCGTAACCACAATGGAGGTGCAGGCTATGATGGTGCAGCAGCGGTGGAATGTGTCGGGATTCTCAAACGATCCCACGAAGATGCTCATCTCGGCAATGAAGCCAGAGAAGCCCGGAAGGCCGAGATTGGCCAGACCGGCTATGACATAGCCCACGGAAAGGAACGGCATAATCTTCATCAGACCGCCAAGCTCGCGGATGTCACGGGTGTGGGTGCGGCCGTAAATCATACCGATGAGGGCGAAGAACAAGGCCGTCATCAATCCGTGGGAGAGCATCTGAAGGATAGCTCCCGTGCATGCTACCTTGGTCATCATAAGCAGGGCGAACAGCACAAGGCCGCAGTGCGACACCGAGGAATAGGCGTTGATGAACTTCAGGTCGGTCTGCACACAGGCCGAAAATGCTCCATAGACCACAGAAATGGTGGTGAGGATGAGGAATATCCATGCCAAATCCTGCGCTGCCTGGGGCAGAAGGAACATGGCAATGCGGAAGCAGCCGTAGCCGCCGAGCTTCATGAGCACACCGGCATGGAGCATAGACACCGAAGTGGGCGCGCAGCCGTGACCGATGGGAGACCATGTGTGGAAGGGGAACAGTGCGCCAAGCACACCGAAGCCGATGAACACGAAGGGGAACAGTATGTTCTGCACATTGCCCGGTATCATGTTGTGGTGGGCAATCTCAAGGATGTTCATCGTGGTGGCCCCGTTGAAGAAGTAGATGCCGACGATGCCAAGGATGATAAGTGCAGAACCGCCCATGAGCATGAGCGTCAGCTTCATGGCGGCATACTCCTTACGACCCGAACCCCAGTAGCCAATGAGCAGGTACATCGGGATGAGGGCCACCTCATAGAACATGAACATGGCGAACAGGTCGATACAAATGAAGAAGCCGTACACTCCCGTTGACAAGAGTGTGAACCACATGAAGAACTCCTTGGTGAGGGGTTTCAGCTTCCACGAGGCGAAGGTGCCGGTGAACACGATGATGCTCGAAAGCAGCAACATCACCACCGAGATGCCGTCAACGCCCACGGCGTAATTGATGTGGAGCGAGGGAAACCATACCGTAGAGGCTTGCAGAAGCATCTCCGCATCGTTGCCAGCCGCACGCTCCGAGATGAAATGGAAGGTGAGCCAAACCGACAGTGCCAAAAGGCAAGACGAGCCGGCCACCATCACGCCCCGCACTTGGTTGACGTTGCGCGCAACCCAAAGGCCCAGCAGCATCAACACGGGGATTACTACGAATAGACTTAATATATTCATCTTTTTGTTATCTGCAAAGTAATACTAATGTTAGTGCCACTGTTCCTGTAAGGAACCACACGGCATACTGGCGCACGTCGCCGCTCTGCCACGGACGGATGGTCTCGCCGGCCTCGTTGGCGCCCCATGCGCTGAAGTCGATGAGTCCGTTGATGATGTGTTCATCTATCCAGCGCACCGGGTAAGACACAAAGCGGAACAGTATCTTGTGGGTGACGAACATATAAACTTCGTCAAGGTAGAAGCGCTTGTATGCCCAACGGTGCAGACGGGGGAACGTTGCGTACAGCTTGTCGGCCACGGGCTGCTTGTCACCTTTATATATATATGTGGCAAGTGCAATCGAGAGGATGGCTATCACCGTTGAAGTAGCAGCCACCTGCGGGTCGAAATGTACAGTATAAGCAGTGCCGGCTGCACTCACAATTGAGCCGAAGCTGGCCCAGCTCCAATCGAGGAAGCCGCCAAGTGTGGTCACAACACCAACACCCACGGTGACAACGCTGAGGAACACCAGCGGGAAGGTCATGGTTGCGGGAGCTTCGTGGGGAGTGTGCTCGGTGTGAAGCTCCTTGTTCTCGGTACCCCAGAATATGCCGTAGTACAGACGGAACATATAGAAGGCTGTCATTGCCGCTACACCTGTCATCCACCAGCCACAAACGGGCGAGTACTCGAAGCAAGCCGTGATGATCTCGTCCTTTGAGCTGAAGCCCGAGAAGAACGGGATGCCGGCTATGGCGAGACACGAGATGAGGAACGTGGCGTGGGTGATGGGCATGTACTTGCGCAAGCCACCCATGGTTGACATCTCGTTGCTGTGTACGGCGTGGATGATGCAGCCGGCGCCAAGGAACAGGCAAGCCTTGAACATGGCGTGGGTGAACAGGTGGAACATTGACGCCATGTAGCCAAGCTGAGCGTGGTTGTCAAGCACCTCACCGTGGTGGCCTGGCATGCAAACGCCGAGGGCAACCATCATGAATGCTATCTGCGATATGGTCGAGAAGGCGAGCACACGCTTGATGTCACTCTGGGCGCAAGCCACGGCGGCAGCATAGAATGCGGTGAACGCACCCACCACGACAACAATCTCCATTGCGCCGGGAGCATACTCAATCCATATCGGGAACATGCGCGCAATCTGGAACACACCGGCCACAACCATGGTGGCAGCGTGAATCAGAGCCGACACAGGAGTTGGGCCTTCCATGGCATCGGGCAACCAGATGTGCAGGGGGAACATGGCCGACTTGCCCGCACCGCCGATGAACATGAGCACAAGGGCGGTGGGCAGGATGAAGCCACCGGCGGCAACGGCACGTGCAGTGTCGCACGTGGCAAACTGGGTCATGCCCTCGGCCACCTGAACCTCTGTCCCGGTGAACGAGAAGTTGAACGAGCCTGTGTAGTAGCTGAACACGAGGATACCGATGAGGAAGAACAAGTCGGCGAAGCGCGTCACGATGAACGCTTTCTTCGATGCGTGTACGGCTGCGTGCAGCGTGTAGTAGAAGCCGATGAGCAGATAAGAGCTAACGCCCACAAGCTCCCAGAACAGGTACATCTGGAAGATGTTGGTGGCCAGCACAAGGCCGAGCATCGACATGGTGAACAGCGACAGGAAGGCGTAGTAGCGCTGGAAGCCCTTCTCGCCGTGCATGTAGCCAAACGAGTAGATGTGAACCATGAGGCTCACGGTGGATATGACGATGAGCATCATCACCGAGATTGGGTCGAGCAGTATGCCCATGTCAAAGTGAAGCGAGCCGAGAGGCAGCCACGTGTAGTTGTAGGGAACTATCGTGGCGAATGTTCCGTCGGCGAGACGGTCGGCCGAGAAATACTTGAACGCGGTGACGTAGCTCAGTATCGTCACCAGCCCGAGCGAGCAGGTGCCAATCAGTCCGGCTGTCTTGTGCGACCATGCGTACTTCTTATTCACGAATTCTGGCAAACCGATAACCAAGAAGCTGATCAGCGGCAGCAGAAGAATCCATATTGAATATGTAAAATCCATAATCTAAAATTAATATTTCATGTTTTCGATGCTGTTCACCTGGTCGCTGTGGAAGTTGCGGTAAACATTGATGATAATCGCGATGGCCACCGCACTCTCGGCTGCGCTCACGCCAATGGAGAACAGCGTCATGAAGAAGCCCTCAAGCTCGCCGGGGAACAACAGGCGGTTGAACGCCGCAAAGTTGAGGTCGACGGCGTTGAGCACAAGCTCCACCGAGATGAGCATGGCGATGAGGTTGCGTCGCGTGACGAAGCCGAACACGCCGATGAAGAACAACAGTGCGCTAAGCACAAAATAAAACTCTACTGGTACCATTATTACTTCTTCTCCTCTTCTTTACGTGCAACAACAATGCCTCCAATGATGCAGGCCAAAAGGAACACTGATATAAACTCAAACGGCAGCACATATTGGTACTTGCCACTGCCGAGCAGAGCCTGGCCAATGGTGTCCATTGGCACCTCGGTGTCGGGCACGGCACAAGCCATGCACAAGAAACTGTTCTTGAGCAGTATGCCCACCACTGTGGCAAAGCCCACCACCGTGACAAGACCCACGAAAGCCATGCGACTGCCCTTGAGCCTCTCCACGAGACCTTGCAAGGTGCGTTTGCTCACGAGTTGTATGGCGAAGATGTACATCATGGTGATACCGCCGGCATAGATGCTTATCTGTGCAGCACCAAGATAGGTATAGTCTAGCAGGAAATAAAGCCCTGCCACTCCAAAGAGCACAAAGAGCAGGAACGTGGCCGCACGCATGATGCGCTTGGTGAGCACGCACATTATTGCCGAGCCGAGGATTACGACCGCCAATATGCAAAACATAATCAAATTAGCCATATAGCAATTCTTCCTCCTTTATTTCGTTTTAGTGTTAAACTTGCCTATTTCCTGTGGCGCACCGCCATCGATGATGTTTGGCAGACTGCCGCCCTTATAGACTTCCTTGTCGAGGTGGAGCACCAGCTTCGAACGGTCAAACACGGCATTCTCGAAGTCGTTGGTGAACTCTATCGCACCAAAGTTGCAGGCATTGACGCACAGCTCGCAGAACATGCAGTCGCCAAGGTCATACTGGTAGTCCACCAGTTGACGTTTTTTCTTGCCCGTCTCCGGGTCTTCCACCATCTGCGACGTTATCTTGATGGTGTCGTTGGGGCAGGCCTTCTCGCACAGCGTACAGGCCACACACTTATATGCTCCGGCCTCGTCGCGAGTGAACACCAGACGGCCACGGTGACGCTTCGACACGTGCAGCGTGGTCTTGCGGTTCTCAGGATACTGCTCGGTGCTTTTGGGCGTGAAGTACTCCTTCATGGTTACTTTCATGCCCGTGGCGAGCGTCTTCATCGCCGCCCCGATTTCTCCGAAATATGATTTTTTAGAATCTTCCATTTCTTCCTTTATTCATTTAAAAGTGCCATCCAAAAGCCACTACTATTGTCATGAGCACGAGGTTGACAAGGCACAGCGGCATGAGATACTTCCACTCGAGCTTCAGTATCTGGTCGATGCGGAGACGAGGGAATGTCCAGCGCACCCACATGAGCAGCCACACCACGGCGAATGTCTTGCCGAGGAACCATACGATACCCGGTATGTAGTTCATCACGGTGTCGAACGCATCGATGCCGATATTAATGGGCGCCCATCCGCCGAGGAACACCGTTGTGGCGATGCCCGACACGACAAACAGGTTGAGGTATTCGGCCAAGTAGTAGAAGCCGAAGCCCATACCGCTATACTCGGTGTGATAACCAGCGGTAAGCTCGCTCTCGGCCTCAGCCAAGTCGAACGGGCCACGGTTGGCCTCGGCATTACCTGCCACGAGGAACACCAGGAAAGCGATGATGGCCGGCACGTGACCTTGGAATATGAGCCAGTTCCACGGGCCTGTCTGTGCCTCGACAATGCCTGACATCTGCATTGTGCCAGTGAGTATCACCGCTGTGATGAGGCACAGTCCGAGCGACATCTCGTAGGATATGAGCTGCACGGCACCGCGCATGGCCGACACCACACTATACTTGTTGTTGCTTCCCCATCCGGCCATGAATATGCCGAGGATGCCTATGCTTGACACTGCCGTGAGCAAAAATACACCCACATTGAAGTCGAGCACGGTGGCGCCGTTGTTCCACGGCAGGAACGAGAACGTGCCCACCGACGCTATCAGCACGAGGAACGGGGCCACGAAGTAGAGCAGCTTGTCGGCCTTGTCAACGGTGAAGATCTCCTTGATGAGCATCTTCAGCACATCGGCGAACACCTGGAACACGCCCCATGGACCCACTCGCAT
Organism: Lachnospiraceae bacterium; assembly: GCA_963590445.1. Lineage (GTDB taxonomy): Bacteria > Bacteroidota > Bacteroidia > Bacteroidales > Bacteroidaceae > Prevotella. The sequence continues at coordinate 6,328 of CAVAPI010000166.1, forward strand.
CGGGCCGAGGCGGCACTGGAAGTAGGCGCAGACCTTGCGTTCCATGAATATCAAGATGATAGCCAGCGTGGCGTAGCCCACAAGGATGAGCACGCCCACCAGTATGCACTCGATAAGAATCGACAAAAAGTCGCCAAGGCCAAGCGTCTGGCGCAGCAGCGAGTCGATCCATGTTGTAACTATACTGAAATCAAACATTTAAACTAATTGATTTGAGAGTTGTTGTTCTACTGTTTCTTATCTGTCGATGTCGGGGATTACGAAGTCAATGGCCGCACCCGTGGTTATCAGGTCGGCAATCTTCTGTCCGCTGCACATCTTGTCGAGGGCTCCGGTGAGCGTCAGTCCCATGGGGCGCATCTTCATGCGGTAGGGGCTCTTGTCGCCCTTGGAGTCAAGATACACGCCAAACTCGCCGCTTGCGCCCTCAACCGAGAAGTACCACTGTCCCTCGGGCACCTTGATTATGGGCTTCTGTTTGATGTAGAAGTCGCCTTCGGGAATGTTATCAATGAGCTGCTCGATGATGTCGAGGCTTTGGTATATCTCCTCTATGTGTACATAGTAGCGTGCCATGGAGTCGCCGGCAGTCAGCGTGATTTCCTTCCACTCCACCTTGTCGTAGCAGTCGTATGGATGACGCTTGCGGGTGTCGTTCTTCCATCCTGCGGCGCGTCCGGCGGGTCCGGTCACACCGTAGTTGATGCAGTCGGTCATTCCCATGGGACCTACACCCTCCAGTCGGTTGTGGGTTATCACATTGTCGCCAAACACGTCAAGATACTCCTGCACCATCGGGCGCAGATACTTGCACAGCTTCTTGGTGTTGGCCACGAAGTTGGGGTCGATGTCGGCCTGGCATCCACCGATGCGGTAGTAATTCATGATGAGTCGTCCACCGGTGGTCTCCTCCATCACGTTGAGCACGTGCTCGCGGTCGCGCATACAATAGAGGAACGCCGTGAGCGCACCAAGGTCCTGCGCAGTGCAACCAAGGAAGAGCAAGTGGCTGTTGATGCGCTGCAGCTCGTCCATGATGGTGCGTATGTAGTGTATGCGGTCGGACAGTTCGATGCCCATACCCTCCTCTATCACTCCAACGAGAGCGTGGCGGTGCATCATGGCCGACAGGTAGTTCAGACGGTCGGTCATAGCGAGCGTCTGCGGATAGGTCATGCCTTCCCACATCTTCTCGATGCCACGGTGTATGTAGCCCAAGTGGGGGTATATCTTCTTCACCGTCTCGCCATTGAGCACGGTCTGCAGACGCAGCACTCCGTGGGTCGATGGGTGGTTGGGACCTATGTTTACCACATAGTCGTCGTCGCTGAACAGCCGGCGGCGCATGGCCACGAGATGCCCGTCAGCGTCGAGACTGTACTCCACTGTGAAGTCCTCCTCTGGCTCATCAGTCAAGGGGAAGCGATTGGCCTCGGGACTCATGTCGAAGTCCTTGCGCAGTGGGTGTCCCTTGAAATCGGTACGCAGGAACAGGCGTCGCATATCGGGGTGGCCAAGGAACTTGATGCCCACGAAGTCATAGACCTCGCGCTCAAGCAGGTCGGCCGACTTCCACAGGTCAACAACCGTTGGCACCACGTCGCTGCCGTCCACCTTCTTTGCTATCGTCCTCACAGAGCAACGCTCGTTGGTGTCGGTGTTCTCAAGTATGTATATGCATCCCAAGCCTTCCTCGCCGAAGTCCTCGCCAATGATGGTAACAAGGTAGTCGAAATGCTTCTCGTTCTTCAGCTTTGCCATCTCTGCGGCAAAGGTGTCGAATGTGAGTTCAATATTGTTCAGTTTCATGATTTCGTTCTTATACCTTATTATATATTAGTCTTCGGTTGTC
>CAVAPI010000167.1:0-8060 GCA_963590445.1 Lachnospiraceae bacterium
CCATTAAAGTCTTGCAAATAGTTGGATGACAGAGAAAAATGCGTTAACTTTGCATCCAACCTAAAATAAGAAAAAGAAACAACAGATTAGTTATGGAGCAAGTATTCGGCTATATCATCAGTCTGGGCGCCAGTGTGATGATGCCAATCATCTTTACCGTTATCGGCCTGTGTATAGGCATGAAGTTTGGAAAAGCCTTGAAGTCCGGCCTGTTCGTTGGCGTGGGATTTGTAGGACTTGGAGTTGTCACGGCGTTGCTTACCACCAATTTCAACGCTCCACTGAAGAGCATCTCCGATTTGTACCATTTGCAGCTTAACGTGTTTGACATGGGTTGGCCGGCTGCCGCTGCCGTGGCCTACAACACCGCTGTTGGCGCGCTGATAATACCTATTTGCCTGGGCGTGAACTTCCTCATGCTCATCACCAAGACCACCCGCACGGTCAACATCGACCTGTGGAACTATTGGCACTTTGCCTTTATCGGTGCCGTGGCCTACTTCGTGATGGGCGAAAGTCTGCTGTGGGGCTATTTTGCCGCCATAGTCTGCTACATCATAACGCTCGTTTGCGCCGACATGACCGCCGAGAAGTTTCAGAAATACTACGACCTTGACGGCATTTCTATTCCCCAGCCGTTCTGCCAGAGCTTCATGCCGATAGCTATCGTGCTGAACAAGTTGCTCGACATGATACCAGGCTTCTCCAAACTGGACATTGATGCAGAGGGACTGAAGCGCAAGTTTGGTGTGCTCGGCGAGCCACTGGTGCTCGGAGTGATAGTTGGTGCACTTATCGGCTGGGCTGCGCAGTTGGATATAAAGAAAATACTGTTTCTCGGTGTGACCATGGGTGCCGTGATGGAACTGATACCGCGCATAACATCGTTGTTCATCGACGGATTGAAGCCCATTTCAGAGAAGACGCAGGAACTCGTAAAGACCAAGTTCAACGGCAAGAAGGTGCATATAGGCATGAGTCCGGCTCTGGTGATAGGTCATCCCACCACGTTGGTGGCCTCTGTCATCCTCATCCCCGTCATTCTTGCCATTGCAGTGTTCCTGCCCGGCAACCAGTTCCTGCCTCTGGCATCGCTGGCCGGAATGTTCTATCTGTTCCCCATGGTGTTGCCATTCACCAAAGGCAACGTTGTGAAGACGCTGATTGTCGGTCTGCTGGCCTTGGTCATCGGTCTGTACTTCGTTACCGATATGTCGCCCGACTTCACATTGGCTGCCAACAGTGTCTATGAGGCCACGAAAGACCCGACGGCACACATTCCCGAAGGTTTTGCCGGTGGTGCGCTCGACTTCGCGTCGTCACTCTTCGGCTGGCTCATATACCGTGGAGTCAAGCTACAGTATGTAGGCATGGCTCTGCTGACCATTGTCACAGTGGCACTCATGGTTGTGAACAACCGCCGCATCGTGCGTGAAGACCGCGAGGCCAAGAAGACGGCATAACCATGGGCTGACCCATAAATATATACAGATAATTTGGAATACCTACTTACAGACAAGGAAACAACAACAAATAAAGACTAAGACAATGAACAAACTCTTTTTATCAGCCGTTCTCCTGGCTTCAGCCATGAGTGCCGGCGCACAGACCGACTACAACGTACAGACTGCGTGCAGTCCTCTGGACGTGAAGACCTACGACACACAGCGTCTGCGCGATGCTTTCGTAATGGAAAAGGTGATGGAAGCCGACAAAATCCACTTCACATATTCCATGTATGACCGTGTGGTCTATGGCGGTGCCATGCCTGTAGGCTCGGTTCTTAAGCTCGAAACGATAGACCCGCTGAAGGCTCCCTACTTCTGCTTCAACCGCGAACTTGGAATAATCAATACCAGCAAGGGTACAGGCATAGTCACAGTTGACGGAAAGAAGTATGAACTGGAGTTTAAGGATGCTCTCTATGTGGGACGCGGTTCAAAGGAAATAACCTTCGCCAGCAAGGACGCTTCCAATCCTGCCAAGTTCTACCTCAACTCCACCACAGCCCACAAGGAATATCCCACGCAGATGATTGTCTGCAACGATGCCGCAAGGGCAAAGAAACTCAAGTGTCTCAACTCAAACAGCTTCCACGCCGGCAAGATGGAGGAAAGCAACGACCGCGTGATAAACCAGTTGATTGTCAATAACGTGCTTTCTGAGAAAAATGGCGGTAAGGGCGGTCCTTGCCAGTTGCAGATGGGCTTGACCGAACTGGCTCCCGGCTCGGTGTGGAACACTATGCCGGCTCACACGCATGGCCGTCGTGTAGAGGCTTACTACTACTTCAACCTGCCTGAGGGCAACGCCATTTCCCACTTCATGGGCGAGCCGCAGGAGACACGCGTCATCTGGCTGCACAACGAACAGGCTGTCATGTCGCCTGAATGGAGCGTCCACTGTGCTGCGGCCACAAGCAACTATATGTTTGTGTGGGGCATGGGCGGTGAAAACCTTGACTATGGCGACATGGACAAGATCAAATACTTGGAAATGAAGTAAACCACACACCGGACAATGAAACGAATATTCTTTTTTGCTGCCGTCTTGGCTGCCGGACTGTCGGCCTCGGCGCAGACGGCACGCACGTTCACAGTAAACATCACGCCCGACGGCAAGGCTAATATGCAGGTGTTCCTGCCTGAAAATCCCTCGGGACGTGCCATCGTGGACTGCCCCGGCGGCGGCTATACCCACCTCTCCATGCAGAACGAGGGTACCGACTGGGCAAAATACTTCAATCAAAAGGGCATAGCTTTTTGCGTTCTGACCTACAGAATGCCAAAGGGCGACCGCACATTGCCCATGAGCGACGCACAAAACGCCATACGCATGGTGCGTGACAGTGCTTCCGCATGGCAGGTCAATCCCTACGACGTGGGCATCATGGGCTTTTCTGCCGGCGGACATCTTGCCTCCACCACGGCAACCCACTCCCCGATAGAGGCACGCCCCAACTTCCAGATACTGTTCTACCCGGTCATATCCATGAACGAGCGTGTTACGCACAAAGGATCGGTGGTAGGCTTCCTTGGCGACAGCCGTTCCGACGAGACTCTGGTAAAGGAGTTCTCCAACGACAAGCAGGTGCGCAAGCACGAGACCCCACCTGCCATTCTTCTCATGGCAGCTGACGACAAGGCTGTGCCGCCACTTACCAACGGACTGCCTTACTACAACGCCTTGTGCCGTGCCGGCATCCCGGCTGCACTGCACGTCTATCCAGCAGGTGGCCACGGCTTCGGCTTCAAGAACACGTTTGCGTGCCACGACCTGATGCTCAACGAACTTGGTACGTGGCTTGACCAACTCCCTGCACCGGCTGCCACTGCAAAACGTGTGGCTTGCATAGGCAACAGCATAACCGACGGCTATGGTATCGAGATGGTCGACGTGAAAGGCTATCCCGCACAGCTTCAGAAAGTGCTCGGCTCGGAGTATTACGTGCGCAACTTCGGAGTGAGCGCACGCACTCTTCTGACCAACGGTGACCGTCCTTATGTCAAGGAACAGGCGTGGACAGAAGCACAGGCGTTCAATCCCGACATTGTGGTGATAAAACTTGGTACCAACGACAGCAAGCCCCAGAACTGGGACTCGCACGGAAAGGAATTTGCCGGCGACCTCCAGCAGATGATAAACACGCTGAAAGCACTGCCTTCAAAGCCGCGCATCATACTCTGTACGCCCATAAAGGCCGCAAGTCCAAAGACTGTAAATCCCCAGACCATACTTGACTCTACAATAGTGGCAGGTGTGATACCGGCAATACGCAAGGTGGCCAAGAAAAACAAGCTGGAGGTGCTCGACCTTAGGCCGGTTGTCGAACCTGAAACCGATGCCATGCAGCGCGACGGCATACACCCCACGGCAAAGGGGGCGGCTAATATCGCCAAAGCCGTGGCTGCTTTCATTACTGAAACGCCAAAGAAGAAGTAGTGTAGAGCTGCTTTAGAAAAGCACAGTCAGGCTTTATACGCCACAAACCATAAGGAGGGAATGTTGAACGGTCAACATTCCCTCTTGTATTTACTGGGCACAACGCCGTATTTCTGCTTGAAACACTTGTTGAAATACGAAGCGTCCTGTATGCCAACCTTATAACTAACCTCCGAAACTGTCAGCTCTCCATCGGCCAACAGGTCGGCGGCGACTCTCATGCGCTCGTTTTGCAGGTATTTGTTTGGCGACATACCCGTCATGTCTTTCATCTTCTTGAAAAATGTGGTGCGCCCCATGCCCATCATCGCAGCAAGTTGGTCTACTGTAAAGTCCGCATCGCTCAGGTGTTGCGCCATGATGTGCAGCACCTTTTCGCGGAACAGTTTGTCGGCCTGGGTGGTTATCAGTCGCGGTGCGCCCTGTTGCGGAGTGGGGCAGGGGGCTTCGCCCTCCGTTTCCTGCCCTTTGGCTTGCTCCGCCTCCACGGCCTGTGACTGCCGGATGAGCTGTAGCGAGCGCGCGAGCAGCAGTTTGAAGTTGCATGGCTTCACCATATAGTCGTCAGCCCCCGCCTCGTATGAGCGCATCTGATGGTTCTCGTCGTCAAGGGCGGTGAGCATTATCACGGGAGTGCGGCTTGTGAGCGCATCACCCTTCAGTTGCTTTACCACATCATAGCCGTTCATGCCCGGCAGCATCACGTCGCAGATTACCAAGGCCGGCCTTTTCTCGCGCACACCGGCCAGTCCCGACTCGCCGGTGGTGTAGCTTTCCACATGGAAATAGGTGGCCAGTTCGCCGCAAATCTGCGTTGCCATGTCCGGGTCGTCCTCTATAACGGCCACAGTCACGTCGTTCAACGCCTCCGGGAGCATCTCCTTTATAGGCGGCTCGCTGTCTTTGCGCTCCTTTTCGGCCGCCGTGGTGTCGATGGCCGTGGCCTTCTTGTACTCGTCCTTGGCGTATGCGCCGGCTGTGGCGGGCAGTGAGAGTGTGAACACCGCCCCGCCGGTGTCGCCGTCGCCCTGCCTGTAGGTGAGCGAACCGTGGTGCAGCGCTGCCATACTGTACGCTGTGTACAGGCCGATGCCCATTCCGCCCTGCGAAACGTTGCCGTGCATGAACGGCTGGAACAGGCTTTTCATCTGTTCCTTGCCTATCCCGGGGCCGTTGTCAGCCACGGTCAGCACAATCATGTCGCCGCTTTTGGTTATGGAAACGCTGACCCTGCCGCGCTCCGGGGTGTACTTCACGGCGTTGCTGATAAGGTTATACACCATCGACTCGACCATTGTGCGGTCGAAAGGCATCTCGTAGTGCCTCTCAAACGGTGTGAACGTGATGTTCAACCCTTTCGCTTTCGCAAGGTTCCACAGGTCTTGGTAGATGTCACGCACGAAGTTGATGATGTCACCCCGCTCCACTTTTATCCTCATGTTGCCGGTATTCACCTTGCGGAACTCCATCAGCTGGTTGACAAGCCGCAACATGCGGTGCGTGCCCCGCCCCACTGTCTGCAAGGCGGCACGCGTTGAGCCTCCGTTCCCGTCCTGCAGCTTATCTACCGCACCCTGTATTATGGCCAAAGGCGTGCGGAACTCGTGCGTAATGCTTGTGAAGAAGCTCAGGCGGAACTCGGTCAGCTCCTTGTTTATGCGCATCTGCTGGTGCAGGCGCAGCTTTTCGCGGGCGTTGGCGTACAGGTAAAACCCTGCGGCGGCGGCAATGACAGTGTAAAAGAGCCATGCCCACAGCGTGTTGTACCACGGTTGGCGTATGGTAATGGCCAGGGTTGTCTCCCTGCTCCAGCGGTTGTCGCTCAGCGAACGCAGGTGAAACACGTAGCTGCCGGGGCTTAGGTTGCCGTATTCCACATGGTTGAGGCTCGTCAGCGGCCTCCATGTGCGGTCGGCACCCTCCAGATAGAACTGGTAGAGCGACGACTTCGTGTTGCCGTATTCAAAGTTTGAGAACGACAGGGACACGGTATTCTCGTTGTGACCGAGCGTTATTCTGTCCGTATTGCCCGGCGCAAAGCCTGCCGGATTGCTCTCCGGCGTGGTGGAACCGTTGACGCTGATGTCGGTGATGAGCACGTTTATGGGGCGGCTGGACGCATGGCTTGACAACTGCTGCGGCGTTATTACGGCAATGCCGGCCTGTGTGCCGAAGAGCAACCGGCCGTCGGCTATGCGCAATACGGCATTTTCAGAGTAGGTGTTGCGTCCGAACGAGTTGCCGAACAGGTAGGTTTTCACCTTCAAGTCCTCGCCATAGACTACCGAAAGCCCGTTTTCCGTGGCCACCCAGATGTTGTTGTAGCGGTCTTCCACCATGCTGTTCACCGTGTTGTTGGCCATTCCCTGCTCCTTTGTCAGCGACTTGCAACTGATATGCTGCAGGTTTGCATCGAAAGTGCATCGCACCACGCCGCTACCCTTGCCTCCTGCCCACAGGGAACCGTCGTTTGCCGGCAATACACAACGTACTTCGCTGTATGGGAACGCACTGTTTGAGGGGTTGAAGCACTTGAAGTCGGCGTTGGTTATTCTCAGTTTACGGGTGTCGGCCACATACAGGCCGTTGTTGGTGGCCACCCACAGACGGCCATGGCGGTCTATGGCCAGTTTGTGTTGCCGGCTCTCGTTGTAGTTGCGGTTGAGAAGAGTGCGGAATGCCAAGCCGCCGTCAGCTTTGTCGTCGGCCATAATCAGTCCCTCCTCCGTTGTGGATATCCAAACCCGACCTTGGGAGTCTTCAACCATGGAGTTGAGCATACGGCTCGGCAACCCCTTGCCCCCACTGCCCTTGTAGTAGTGTTCGCCGTCCACGTATAGACCGTCGTTGCGCGTGGCCATCCACACTCGTCCATATCTGTCTGTAAGCGTTGAAAAGACGCACGATTTCGTTCTGTCTGTCTCTTTCACCTGTCCGGAGGCCGTGTCCATGCGGTACAGGCGGTTGTCTCTTGTGGAGAACACAACATCATTGTCCTTGCCTTTGGCCACCATGCCTACATAGTTTGCCCAGTCGCCGTTGTGGCCGGGCATGGGTTGTATGAACGAAGCTATGGGCTGCGGAGTGACAGTAATGCGCGCCACACCCGCATTCTCTTGTGCCACCCACACCGTTCCGTCGTTTCCCACCATTATGTCCTTGAGTACGTTGGTGTCGATTATGGGTTGCGGGTCGCCGGCGGTGAAGTGGCGCAACTTGCCGGTGGGGTAGTCATAGACAAACAGGCCGTTGCCGTAGGTGGCTATATAGAACAGACCGTCAGTCCCGCGCGCCACGTTGTACAGGCGCCGCCTTTCCGCGGTGAAAAGCGCACTGTCGATGAGGCGGAGCTTCCTTACCTCACCTTTCGGGGAGAATATCCACAGGTCTCCGACGGCGTTTGACTCGAAGAAGAAACCGTCGATGGACTCCAGAAGCAGTCCGTTGCGCAGCTGCAATCCTTCGGGTTTCGAGCACAGTCCGCTCTTCAGGTCTACAGAAAAGGTTTCCGGGCCGAACAGCATCCACTTGTCCTGCCACACAAACGAGCTTCTTATGGTGTATGACATACCGAGACTTGCCGGTATCTTGATGGTTCTTGCCAGTTTGCCCGTCGGCGCATACACCTCAACAGTGTTTCTGCCGGTCAGTACAACCGCATTGCCGTTGTAGGAGCACCCCTCTATGTAGCGCACACCCTTGACTACGGTTCTTATGCGCCCGTCCTTGTAGGCTATGGCCAGTCCCTTGTCGGTCAGTATCCAAACGTTTTGCTTTCCGTCCTCCACTATACGGGGTATGTGGTTGCTCGGCAGCTTGCCGTTCTCGGCCGTATAGTCGTTGCAGGTGAACTTCCCTTCGGAGTGTTCCACCCGTCTCATGCCGTTGCTCGTGTCATACAGCCACACGTTGTTGCCCGACCGCAACATTCTGCGGTAGGCTTTGCCCTCGTCGTCATGTCCGGTGTAGTCCACGAAGCGGCCCGTCTTCATGTCGTAGCAGGCAAAGTTGAACGTGGCGGTGTGTATCCAGAGCAGGCTGTTGGCGCGGTCTTCATAGAGGTTGCCTACGTTTGCCTCAATCTTCTTGGACTTCTTGTCGCTGAGAGAGTAGAAGTT
>CAVAPI010000168.1:0-7974 GCA_963590445.1 Lachnospiraceae bacterium
AGATGACCTCGCGCAGTGCCTGTCGATAGTCGAGCGAGGCGGGGTTGTCCTCACCAGTACGCAGCGTGCATACATACCACGCTATGGTGCGCGCCATGGCCAGCACGATGTGGCCCGAACCGCTGGCGGCATCGCACACCTTCATCTGGAGCAACGCCTTGACCTTCTCCTCCGTGGTGGCGGCTTGGTCTATCTTCTGCTTGATGACCGGTTCGAGGGTGGTGCGGATAAGGTTCTGCACGAGGTCGGGACGGGTATAATACGACGAGGTGCTCTGGCGGTCGAGTCCGCCCACGAACCCAAACTGCCACTCCTCGGGGCTGATGCCCTGCTGCAAGAAGGGGCGCATCTCAAGAATGCCCTCGTAGACGGAGCCAAACTCCTCCACGTCGAGTGCCGAGTAGTTGATCTTCACCCTTGCTCCGCTCTCGTCGGTAAACTCGTTGAGTGCGGCGAAGGCACGCAGCAGATCGGCATTGCTGATGCGGCATTGCTTCAGCCAGTGGAGCGTGTCGGCACCGAAAAGCACGCCACCCAGTGGCTTGATGCCCAGGCGCGCCCCGAAGTCGCCCGGCTCGAAGAGGCGGAACGTGTCGGTCAGCCCCTGCCACAGGTCGCAGTACTCACGCTGGCGCAGATAGGCCAGTTCGGAGAGGTGGCGCAGCCGCGAGGCGGCATAGTGACGCTTGTAAACCTCTTGCCACTCCACGAGCCTACGGTAGTTGGGATCGTCGGGGCGGTCGGGTATCTCGTAGACCAAGTTGCGGTCTTCGATGATAAAGAGGAAGAGCAGACGGTAGATAAAGTGGATGAGTTCCTTGTTGAGCACGTCGGCAGTGACCGTCCCCGTGAGGATGGCCTGGCGGAGAGCCTCGTTGCCCTCGCCCTCGCCGCGCACGGCAGCCTGGCCGATGGTCTCCATGGTGGTCTGCACGGCACGCGAGAGTCCGGCACGTATGCGGTTGCCGCTCTCTATGCTCATGTTGAACCACCGCTCCATGACCGTCTGTTCGTCGCCGCTCTGGCGGAAGCGCGAGGCATGGAGCAAGCGGTACATCAGGCAGAACTCCGTGTACTTGTCCTCGTCGAGCATGCGGCGCAGGTCAAACTCTATGTAGGTGAGCTTGACGAGCTGTCCCGAGTTGCGCAAGAGGCGCAGGGTCTGTCCGTTGCTCACGATGCCGTAGACACACTCCGTGGCGTTGAGATACTCGAGCATGGTGGCATGCGCCGACTTCTTGCGGCGCGAGCCCTTGGCACGGTAGTCGAGCGAGCAGCGGTCGAGTGTCTCGATGCCCTGCTCGTCGACGATGCGGTCGCCGATGACGATGAGGGGCAGATTGCCCAGTTCGGGGCAGAGATAACTGATGTCGAAGGCGTTGCCCCCAGCTTCCACGTTGCCCTGCTGACGCTCCAGCCGGTAGCCGAGGCTCAGAAAGAGACGCTCCATAAGGTCGCGTGAGCGGCGTGTGCCATAGGCATCGTTGACGGTGGACCGCTCGTTGTAGAAGCGCCAGTCGTTGCGCAGTGCGCTCCATGCATAGTCGATGGCCGACGACGTGGGCATATCGATGGAGAAGTCCTGGTCGCGGTTGCCCAGCAAGGTGGTGTCCTGCTCTATGGAGCGCAGAATCTCGTCGGAGAGCAGATGGCCGTATATATGAATGCTTGTATAGTCCATAAGGTAAGTTACTTTTTAGGAATGAAGAGATAGGCGGCGATGACATCCATGGGCAGCACCGGCTCTACCACCTGATATTCGCTTGCCGCCACATAGGTGCGGTACTTGGAGAAAGCGTCCACAAGGTGGGCGGCACGCTCCAAAGCTATCTCGTCGGTGTGCTGGCGAAGAGAGTCCTCATTGTCTATCCAGCTGATGGCTGTCTGTAGAAGCATCTTCTGTGAGGTGAGGTCGGTGTTGCCCGAAGCCTCGGCATCGAGGAAGAGGCGGCGTGCCTCGTCCTGCGAGAGGAAGTCGTGCGCCTCTATCTTGCCGCGATAGCCCACGAAAATCATTTCCTCGCCCACGAGTTCGCGGTCGGTCTGTCGCTTGTCGCGAATGACGGAGCGCACACGCATCATCAGGATGGTGGTGCGCCGCTCCACGGCAGCCGTCTGCGTCACCATGGCACGGCAAGCGGCCAGTTCGCCCCCGTTCACTGTATCGTTGACTACGCTGCGGCTAAGGTCTTCCACGAAAGTGTGGTTGCGGCCTATGTACATGTAGTGCTTCGGTGTGGGCGACGCAAAGGATATGCGCACCACACCTTTGGCAGAGGCCACGGAGCGGAAGTAGTGGTGAAGACGTGCGGGAAGCTCTGAGATGTTGAACGAGAAGGAGAGCGGCGCCTCATCGGCCTTGACGCTGACCCCGATGTGCCGGAGCAGGTCGACGACAAACTGGCAGGTGTCGTCCACGCCGCCGATGACCGAGCGAGCCTCTTCGAGTGTGGCGGTGAGGCGCGTGGGATCCATCTGCTTGTTGTTGTGGGCAAAGTAGGTGTGCGAGATTTTCTCGTTTTCCTTCAACTTCTCAATCTCCAGTTTCCGCTGTTCCTCCAGTTGTTGTTGCCACTCCTCGTCATCATCAAAGAGCGTGGGCTGGTTGCTGTCCACACGGGTATTGGTCTTCGCATTGATGAAGCGTTCCATGATGGTCTCCATGAGCGTGGCATCGTTGTCGGCAATGGGCAGGTAGACACCCAGTTGCTTGCGTATCTCGTCCTGCTTCTTGTAGAGTACGTTGAGCACGATGTCGTCCACGGGATTGTTCTTGGCGTGGATGGTGGAGATGAGCACCTGCGGAGCCGTCTGTCCGAAACGGTCGATGCGGCCGTTGCGCTGCTCCATACGGTTGGGGTTCCACGGCAGGTCGTAGTGGACGATGGCCTCGAAGCCCTGCTGCAGGTTGACACCCTCGGAGAGACAGTCGGTGCAGACGAGCACATGACGCTCGGAACGTGCCAGTTCGTCAATCTTCATCTTGCGCTCCTCGTCGGAGAGACGGCTGGTGACGGTCTCCACCTTTACGTTCTTCATTTTCTTGTCTTTGGCCAAACGCTCGGAGATATATGCGCCTACGTATTCCGCCGTCTGGATGTACTGGCAGAACACGATAGGGTTCATCTGCTCGCCCAGTGCCACCTTGACAATGGAGAGGGCCTGGCGCACCTTTTCGTCGTTGTCAAAAGTCTTGATTTCCTGCAGGTCGCGGATAAACTCCTGGAACTGCGCCTTGTCGCCGTCGGCGATGGTCTCCAAGGCTTCGGGCACCACGTCGTCGCCGTCGAGACGGTCTTTCAGCGGGTCGTTGAACTTAAATACGCTGTCGGTCGTGTCGTCGGTATTGACGGCAGAGGTGTCAGCCGCCTTGTCAATCTTATTTTGTAGCATACTGATGCCGGCATCGGGGCTCGACATCACACCACGCATCAGGGCGAGCAAGTCCCAATAGATGTAACGTTGCTTGCGTTTGTCGGCAGTGCGCACACGCTCTACACCACTCTTCACATAAGCGATAAGGCGGTTGAGCAGCAATGAATAGGCAGGGGTGCAGGTGTAGTTGTCGTTGTCGATGCGCACACGCTCGGGAAACACCACCTCGCCAGCCAGATAATGCTTGATGTCGGCACGGCGGCGCTGCACGAAGTAGTGGGAGAGATTCTCGCGTTGGTCAGCGGTCTTCAGGTCATAGTGCTCAAACTCGGGGCGCAACAAGCCGATGAGCGACTGAAACTCTTCGGTCTGTCCGCTGTGTGGTGTGGCCGTGAGGAGCACCAGTTGCTGGTTCTTCTTCTCGGAAATTTCTTTGAGCAAGCGATAGCGTTGTTGTTGGTACTTGTTGGCACCTGCCGGTTTGGCGCAGGTGTGTGCCTCGTCGACGATGATGAAGTCGGGACAATGTTCGAGGAACACTCTTCGGCGGCTGTCCTGCTTGATGAAGTCGATGGAGATGACTTGGAAAGGTATGTCGCGAAAAATGTTCTGGTCGGGACGGAGCTTCTTCTCCAGACGACTGACCGTGGAGGAACGGACAATCTCGGCATCGAGACCGAACTTGTCCTTTATCTCCTTCTGCCACTGCTCGCAGAGGTGAGGCAGGCAGACCACGGCGAAACGCTGTATCTCGTGGCGGTCAAGCAATTCCTTGGCAATGAGGAGCGACTCGAGCGTCTTGCCGATACCTACGTCGTCGGAGATGAGCAGACGTATCTTCTCCTGCTTCAATGCCAGAATAAGCGGCACCATCTGGTAAGGGCGCGGCTCAAAAGAGAGGCGACCCAGACACTGGAACGGTCCGGCAATGTCGCGGAACGACAAGCGGCAAGCGTTGTAAAGTACTTGTGAAGCCGAACGGTAACTGCCACGTTCGAGGTCGGCAGCCGAGGGACGGCGGAAATTGTATGATTGAAGCGACAACTCGTCACCATAGAGCGGCAGATAGAGGCCGATGGTCTCGGCGTCGGTGCCGCCAAGCGGTTTGAGCATCATGAGGTCGTGGCTGGCAGACTGCTGCACCACCCACGGACGGCCACGAAACTCAACGAGTGTACCTGTGCTAAATTCCATTTTGATTCTGTTTTAGATTGTTTTGTTCGTTCCACACTTCTTCCGCCAAATACAGGTCGCTACGACAGTGCAGGTCGGCAACACCGTCATTCATCAACTGTAGAAGATCGGAATTGTAGAATATTTCCATAGCCTCGGCCAAAGAGATGTGGTGCAATTGGCTGATGGCTTTGATGATGCGCGCATATTTGGCATCAAGGATAGCGTAGTAGCCCTCATCGTGTGCGGTCATAGTGAAATGCTGTTTTTAAAAGTCAAACATTGGTCCATGATTTCTTGTGTACGGAAGCACATCTGGTCGTTGGGCTTTTCAAACAACAGACGTTTGAGAGCCTCTTCTTTCGTAAGGTCTCCCGTAAAATACAAATCAATCGTACGGAAAACCTTATCGTCAGCAATGCCGCCACATATAATGTCATATTCGCCAACGATATTGCCCCTTCGACACTCGGCAACAAAATCCAGCCATGCAGCGTCGTACCTGTCAAAGCGCAACACCCGATATCCGCTGAAATCACTCAACTCGTAAGTGTTGAGCCAGGCCTGATGATTTCTTCGCTTAAACCTCTCGGCATAATTGATGGCTTGCTGGCGTAGGGTCGTGACATAGAACCCCGGACCGAAATCCAGATACTTCCGGCTGTGCAGGATGTCCGGATGAAGAATCTCCTGTGTAGATGCGTGAAAAACCTCCATATCAGTTGAGCACTCCTTTCTCTTTCATGAAACCAATAAGGTCTTCCATCAAATATTCTTTACCGAAGGTGTGCAGCACGTCATAGCACGGAACGATGTACTCGGACAATATCCCTGATGTCTTCAGTCGTTGGTACACCTCCTTGGCGGATAGTCCCAAACGGCGCGAGAGATTGCCGATGCAATAGGTAGAGAAATCAATAATGTTGCTATCCATAAGCATATTTAGTTTACTGGAGTGAAAATATCTGGATACCGGGCGATGAACTCGCTGAGCGGTGTGGCATAATGCCATGCCAAGACCACATAACCAGCATCATCGAGAACTGCACGTTTCTGTGCGTCATCAGCCTGTACCTCGGGATGGTCGTGCGGCGTACCGTCGCAGAACACCACGATGCGGTCACCATAGAGGAAGTCGGGTTGCACATAATATTCGTCGGGGAACATGGGTTGTGCTTTGTCGGGCAACCGCAGACGGTGGTCGTGAAGATACTTGAGAAACTCATACTCCGTACTGCTGTTGTGGTCGCGCGCAGCTTCGAGTGCCTCGTACTGCTCATCGTAGCCAAGCGTCTGACCTGCCTGGTGTACCTCGATGTTGGCTTGCTGCATCATTTTCAGCGTGCCGTAAATCTTGCGGATGTCTATCTGCTGATGGTAGGGCTGGTTGTAATAGTTGAGCAGATTGGTGTAGTCGGCAGGTATTAGGGCTGCCAGTTCGTCTGGAGTAAACTCTTTCTTCGACCCGAAGCAAATCTTATAGGCACGGTTTACCACGTCGCGATAACTGTCGGGCTCGCTTACCAGACGGCTGAGAACACCCAGTGATCCCTCTGCATTCTCATAAATAAGAATGTTGGGAATTCTGCCTTCGCCCATCACCTCGGCACCCATTTCGCTGCCTTCTATTTGAAATACATCTTCAATGGCTTGCTTGAAGGCATAGAGGAAGGTGCGCACGGCATCTGAATCAGCCAACGCCAATGTGTCGAGCGGTTGAATGTAGATGGCATTGGCGGTGGTCTCGGTGAAGAGTTTCACCAATTTTATGCGATCTATTTCGTCGAGATGCTCGTCGGCGTGCTGCTGAATGTTGTGCAGATTTTCAAGGCTAATCCATTCACCTGTCTTTGTGTCGAGTGCAAAGCCATTGCCGTTCTTCTCGTTCTTCGACTCAAGGATGTAAGTGAGGCGACAAGAAGGAATGTAGCGCACATTGGCCAGATGGTTGCCCTCGGCAGACAACAGTTCGCACTCACTGATGGCCGCAGGGTTGTCGCTGGCAAAGAAGGTCTTGGTCTGGTAATATTTTCGCGATCGCTCTTCTTCCTGACAAGTAATCTTTTCCGTCTCTGTGGCAATCATGTCCTGTGCCTCGATGCAATAGCCCGTGACAAGTTTAGCCACACCGTCGAGTGATTCACCGGTGATGATGTCTGTGTGGTGGGTCGTATTCTCCATATCCTTATAGACAACGCCCGTCTTGGGATTGTAGAAGAACTTGTGGGGCAGCACGTCAGAGAGTATCTGCATACGGGAGACACGGAACTTTCCACCATTATTATATATGATGTTCTGCGGTCCAAACTCCGTAAGGGCAAGCCGCTTGGCACGACTGAGATATTCCACCTTGTCGCTCTTATATTGCAACAACGCACGTTGTGGCAACTTTGTGAAGTTGTAGCCCGGCAGGAAACCTTCGCTTGCCATATAGCGGTAAGGATAGAACTCGTTTTCTTCGCGGTTCTTGTCAAGCAGCATGTCGCGGAGTTTCTCGCCACGCTGCTGTTTCAAGTGAGCCTCCTTCTTCTGTCGTGAACTCTCTCCGTAGATGCGGTTGTCGATGATAATGTTGGCTTCTACTATCTGAGTCTGGGCCAACTTGTAGAGCGAGCGCCAGCGGTCGAGGGCATGGTCGAAGTCGTATTCGTAATTACGCAACACATTGTCCATCCAACTGTCGGTAAACCAATAAGGACGTTCCTCTTCCAAGCGGCCTTTAAGGAAGGAGTCGTTCACAATCTTGGTGAATATCTGTTTTATCTCCTGTTTGCGCTCGGGCGTAAGTACGAGAAAAGCACGCACCTCGTCGCGTAGCGTGATGCGGTTTACATCGCTGTAGTCCACCAACTCGGCAATGCCTTCTGACAGTTGCGGTATGGGGCAAACGGAAAGGATGGTGGAATGGAAGTGGGTGCGGAACAACTCTTCGTTGACCAACTCCATGCGCGGAGCCTTCACTTCGCCCTTTACCATCTTCTCTGGGTTGTTGAGATAATAGTTCTCATGGGAGTTGCGCGGACGGCAGTAGGTATAGACCAATGCCGCCTGTCCGCTACGTCCGGCACGACCAGCACGCTGGGTATAGTTGGCAGGTGTGGGCGGCACATTGCGCATGCCGACCACCGAGAGGTCTTTGATGTCGATACCCAGCTCCATTGTCGGTGAACAATAGAGTATGGGGAATTCACCCTCACGGAACTGTTGCTCACGCTCCTCGCGTTGTTTTTTGCCCACCTGCCCAGTGTGGTCTTTGGCCACTAAATGCACATCTTCGAGCGGAATGCTCTGATAGAAGTTCTGAAAATATGCATTTGGTTGACGTTCGAGAAATTCGCCGCCATTGAGCGAACGGAAGCGAACCATATCGCGACTGACTGTGTGCTTGTCTCCTGCCTGCCACTGGATATATTCATAACGCAACTG
>CAVAPI010000169.1:0-7318 GCA_963590445.1 Lachnospiraceae bacterium
TCCACCACTCAAACCGAGGTATGCCCAGCCGTGCAATGGCCGGCGAGCTGTCCATCATGAGCTGACACTTCTCGTTGAGCGTGAGCCGCCCCAACAGGTCGTCGGCACGCTGGCAGGCTGTAAGCTTAGGGTCTTGGTATGGCAGCGTCTGCGCCATGGCCACTGCGGAGCAGCCCATGCACAGGGCTATTATTGTCGATATTTTCATATTGGTGTATTTTTGTTTTAGGTTCTGGTTGGAAGGTTGGCGGTTCGGTTATTTTATCGCCATCTTCTTACTATCCACAATGTACACGCCCTTGGGTAGACGGTCGGCGTTGAAGCCAACGAAGCGTCCTTCAATGGTATGGATGACACCGCTCAGCCGCGTCGCGTCGGTGATGTTGGCTATGCCCGATGTGGAGCAGGTGTACAGTTTGATGACAAACACCACTTGGTTGCCGGCCACCATGAAGTCAAGCGACTTTGTGGCCGCCGTGGGCAGTTCGATGGCGTGTGCGGCCGACACGCCGCCTGTGCGCGATGGAAACACATAGTCGGTTGATGCATATGTGCTGCTGCCGAGCTGGCTGAGGTAGGCCGTGTCGTCGTCAACATTGCTGTAGCCGGTGAACTCTACCTTTCCGATGCTTATGCCATCGGGGATGTTGATGGTGAATGGTGTGTTGCGCGAGTACTTGATGCCGGCGATACCGCAGCTTGATCCGGAGGCGTAGCCCTTCGATGTGGTGATGGAGAATCCATTGCTGAAGGTCCAGTCGTTGTTCGATGTGGCTTGCGACAGCTCATAGACCGATGTCTCTGGCTCATCGCTCTCGTAGGATATGCAACCCATACCCGTTCCGCCATCAAGTTCGGCGGAGGTGATGTCGGCCACAAGTGAGTTGAGGTAGTTCTCAAGGTTGGTGTAGCCGTTGGCGGCAGTGGCTGCTCCGTCGGTGGAGTCGTTGGGGTTCAGACCGTTGGCTGTCTCCCACTCGTCGGGCATACCGTCACCGTCGGTGTCGGTGGGTGTTGCGGTGGAGCTTAGTGTTGGCCATGCGCTCCAGTCGGACGGCGCATTGGCGGGCTTGTTGTCGTTCTGGGTGTTGATGATGCCTGGTTTGTTGCCCGAGCCTGTGTAGGTGGCCACTCCGTTGTGCGTGTCGCTTATAATCATCTCGTCGTAGCTGTCGCGCACCTTGCTGCACCCTGCATAGGCGAGCACACGCTCATAGGCGTCGTCTGCGGTGTGGGTGGTGACGTAGATGAAGTCTATCGGCTTGTTGATTTTTATGGTGTCCTTGGTGGCGGTGGTGTAGGTGCCGTCGTTGCCCGATGCGTCTATCTGGTTGTACATGCCGTATGTCCAGTTGTCGTTGGTCACATCGGCATACTTGGGGTTCTTGTTGCCGTCAACATAGAACTTGCCCCACACGTGCTTTGTCGGAGCGTAGTCCTTGTATGTAGTGACATACTCCTCCGTGCGCACCCCGATGGCGGCTATGCGTTTCTGCTTCACGGTACTTAGCTTGTCAGTGGCGGGTCCCGGCTTGTAGTAGTTGTTCACGATGTTCACCTTCATGGCCTCGCCGCCATAACAGCCGTTGCCGCCCCAGTTGTACATCACGTTGTTGCGCATGTCCATGCGCTCGTCGAGTTGCGTGGTGTAGCGCGGGCCGAGGCGCGGCATACGACTCTCGTGATGGGCCAGCAGGTTGTGATGGTATGTCATGCCCGACCCGCCCCAGTTGCCTCCATAGCCGTGGGCACCCTTAGAGTGGCCGGCGTTGGCAAGGCTCTGCGCCGCTATGCACCACTGTACCGTGGAGTTCTTCACTCCGTAGATGGAGAGGCACTCGTCGATGCTCCAGCTCACGGAGCAGTGGTCAACCATGATGTTCTCCCGGTCCATCGCGCCAAGTCCGTCCCAGCCGTCGGCACCGTCAAGCGTGACGTTGGTGTTGCCCAAACGGAATCGCATGAAGCGCACAATGACGTTGTTCGACTTGATGGTAAATGGATAGTCGGCCACGCAGATGCCATCACCGGGAGCAGTCTGTCCAGCTATGGTGACGTTGCCATGGTTTAGCTGAAGCGTTGACGTGAGATGGATGGTGCCCGACACATCGAACACGATGGTGCGCACCCCATTCTGCGAGCAGGCCCAGCGCAGCGTGCCTTTGGAGCCGTCGTCGGCCAGTGATGTTACGTGGTAGACTGCGCCGCCGCGTCCTCCGGTGACGTAGCGTCCGAAACCCTCGGCGCTGGGAAATGCCGGCAGCTTCTCAGTGTCTGTGGCTATGGCCGTCAGCGAGGTGACGCACAGTACCATTGTAAGCAAGTGATATCTTTTCATCGTTGATGTGGTTTTTAGTATTGTTTTGGCCTCTATCGTGACATTGCAAAGTTACGCTTTTGCCACTGAAAATGGTGCAATTTTTATGGATTACCCTCAACTTTGCTTTTCTCTCCATGAAGAGAAAAATCGGATTTAGGAAATATGGCATGAAAGGCCTATAAGCACATAGCCCAAGGTCTTAAGCCCATTCCCGTCTATATTCCAAACTTCAGAATAATATGGCAAGACGAAAGACCGTTTTCTTGCGAAACAGCCTTTCGTCTTGCAAAGTGTCGTTGGGTTTTTAGGTACTTATTGCATGCGCTGCAGTCCCTCCCAGCGCACGTTCCATTTGCCGTCCTTGGGGAAACCAGGATTGTTTGGCTCGGTGCATCCGTCCCATCCGGCGCACATCATGGCCACAGCATCGAGCAGGCTCCCGTTGCCCGGAAGGTAGAGGCGCAGACGCTTAGGTTCCTGGAAGTTGTGGCCGTTGACGAGGTATGTGTTCTTGCCCTTGTCAATGAGCAGCGCCTTGAGAGCGGTTTCCGGCTCGCCGAGGCGTGCGGCGCACATGGCTATCATGCCATAGTCCCATCCCCATGTGGTAGCCCAGTTCCAGTTTTCCATAGCCCAGTTGAGCGTGTTCTTCATCTTTGCGTTGTCGTAGAGGCCGGAATAGGGCAGCAGACCGCACGCACCGAGCACTGCGGGGTGGTCGCTGCGCGACTTCAGGGCGAAGTCTTCTGCCGAAATCTGTTTGCGACCGCTCTGCTCAGGTGTGGTGAATGGGTCGAATTTGGACGACTTTGCGTTGTTGTCAAATGCCGTAAGCGGTTCGCCTGCCTGGTATATGCCGTCCTTCTCCACGAGTGCGGCCATGTTGTTCATTACATTGTCCCACTCAGGGTTACGCTCCAATCCTTGACGCTCGCGCCACTTCTGTGCCACGCCTATGGCATAGCGCCAGTAGGCTTGCTCGAATGGGTGGTTGTAGGAGAAGTCTTTCGACATGGACTCCTGCATGGCAGTGGCGCCGAACAGCTTTATCGCACCCTTGCCCTTGGCGCACGACTTGGCGAAGTCGGCCATGAACTCTGCAGTATCCTCCACACCCTTGCCATATTCCTTGAGAGTGGTGGCCGACGGGTCGGTGCGGTACATTTCTTCTGCAAGGTATATGTAGTGGGGCTGTTGCCAGAGCAGGAACGAACCTGTGTTGGATGGAGCTTCGCCAGCGTCGGGGTCGGTCATCTTCATCCAGCGTATGCCCTTGAAGCCTTGGCGTTCGGCTATCTTCTTTGCCACTGGGTATGCCTTGTCGTTATACCACTTGAGCATGTCGGCCACGGCTTCAGGACGGTTCCAGAGGGCGAAGTCGAGAGCGTGCCAGAAAGTCATCTCCAAGTGGGGACGGCCATACCATGAGTTGTATGTAAGGCCGGTTTCCTGTGGAGGCATGTTGTTGGCGCAGTTGATGGCGGTGAGGTATTGCGAGAGCACTGTGCGGCGTTCCAGTTCCTTGGCTCTTGGGTCGGTGCAGGCCGAGAAGTCAACGATGGCACCACTGTTCCAGAAGCGTGGCCAGTATTTCAGGGTGGCCTTCAGAGCCTTATCGTATGTGAACGGCATGTCCCGGCGCTTGTTGTAGGGACTTTCCTCGGTGTATTCGGCGCAGAGTGTCAGCACGTCGTCCTTTGTCTTGAGGCAGAATGTGTGCGGCGTGCCTTGCTCCAATGTGGCTTTGCCCTCCCATTGCAGTTTCACGTAGTAGGTGGTGCTGTCGATAGTGTGCTCGATGGTGGCCGAGTGGTTGTCGGAACAGATGAGCTTCGACTGATGAAGACCGGTTTTTGTAGAGTAGTCGTTGGCGTCGTCGGCGTGCTTGCCTGTAGGGTAGGGCATGGTGAGCACCACTGATGCAGCTCCTGTTTTGAACAGGTCGCTCTTGATGCGCGTGAAAATGGCGTCCTTGTCGGCCATGCAGCCAGTGGAAACCTCAACGGGCGTGCCATAGACGGTGTATCGGGAGTTTACCATGCCGTCCCAAAGGGCCAACTCCTGGTGGATGTTCTTGA
The DNA here is from genome assembly GCA_963590445.1 of Lachnospiraceae bacterium. Classification (GTDB taxonomy): domain Bacteria; phylum Bacteroidota; class Bacteroidia; order Bacteroidales; family Bacteroidaceae; genus Prevotella. Next base: position 4,399 of record CAVAPI010000169.1, read on the forward strand.
TGTCGCCGAGTGTGGCAGTCTTTCCTGTGACATCGCCACAAGTGAAGCGCAGACCCACGGTGCCGAGGTTAAGACGATGGGGATTGACACGGAAATAGTTGGTTGCATCCTTATTGCGTCCGTCCTGCTTGTATTCCACGGCATACACTTCCTTGTGGCCATGGCCAAGGTCAAACTCCTTTTCGGTCTCGGCGGCGGTCAGGTTGCTTGTGTTCTTGAACGAGTGCCATCCCCAGTCGGACATGGTCGTGAGCGGAATGCCGTTGGAGTAAGCCTGCGGGAAGCTCTGCAACCCCGTGACATCTACGGTGGCAGCGAAGTGACCGTTGCCCACGGTGAGTGCACCGAGTGTGTCCACCTTATTTATAATGGGGTTGTTACGAGTCACCACAGCCTGGCGGTCGATGCCGGCTGTGGTGTTGTTGGTGTCGTATCCGAGTGCTTCCATCTCAAGCGAGGCCCAGATGAACGGACCTATGCCCTTGGCGTCGTTGTCCCTTACCTGTTCGCTCAGGTAGTATTGGTATGAACCGTCGCGCCGCTTGTTTTCCTTTACCTTAGGTGCGGCTTTCTTCACAGCGTCGCTTACGCCCGGGCCAAGGCCGGCCACAGAGCAGCAGTTGGTGAGGGAGATTGTCTTGTCGGGGTTTACCTTGATGAACTTGTTGATAATTCCCTTGTAAGCCTTGATGCCCGCATCGCGGTATTTGGCTCCGAGATAGCCTTTGCGGTAAGCCTTCAGCAGCGAGTAGGCGAACATCGACGAGCACGTGGCCTCAAGGTAGTTGCCCTCGCCCGTGGGAGTGTCCATCACCTGATACCACACTCCCGACTTCTTGTCTTGCCACTTTATCACGGCGTCGAGGTCTTTCCTGAGCAGCTCTATCACCTCGCCTCGACGCGAGTAGTTCTCAGGCAGTGCGTCGAGCAACTCAATCAGAGCCATGGTGTACCATCCTTGTGCGCGTCCCCAACAGTGTTGCGACAGTCCGGTGGTCTTGTCGGCCCAGAACATCTGGCGGGTCTCGTCCCACGCATGGCGGTTGAGTCCTGTTTTGGGGTCGATGGTGCGCTCGTAGGTCTTCTTTATCTGGTCAACGGCATCATCGTAGATCTTCTGCGCCTTCTTGTCCTTCAGCAGCATATTGGCGGTGAGAGTGTAGTATGGCAACCCCATGAAGATACCGTCGAGCCACACCTGGTATGCGTATATGGCCTTGTGCCAATACACACCCTCGTTGGTGCGCGGTTGCTTCTCCAGCTGCTTCATGAGCGTTTGCAGTGCCTTGAGATTCTTGGCCTCGGGGTATTTCTGGTACATGCGCGCCACAAAGTGGCCGGTGCGTATCTGGTCCAGGTTGTAGTCTTCGAGCTTGTAGCCGCGTATCTCGCCCTTTGCGTTGATCATGGTGTCGGTGTACATCTGGCAGTACTGCCTGATTTTGTCGCCGCCATATTTGAGATAGGTGTCGAGCATGGCCTCAAGTTCGATGCCCATCACGTAGCTCCACTTGGGCTTCTTGGCGAAGTCAAGCATGTACGACTGCGGCACGCGCTTCATTTCGGATGCCGTCATCCACTGGCTGTAGTGCTTGAATGGCATCTCGGTGAGCGACAGGCCGCCGTTGATGTACAGGTTGTCGAAGTTGATGTTGCGTGTCTGACCCTTCATGTAGTTGCCTTCGGCCACGCCGTTGAACTTGCAGTTCTTCACGTTGATGTCATACACGTTGGCGCAGGTGTCAAGTGCGATGATCTGCACTCCATATTTGCTCTTTTGGCAGGTGATGTTCTCAAGGTTGATGTTACGCACTGTGGGCAGATAGCCGCGGCAGCAAATCTCATTGTGCTCATAGTCGAGGTTAATTTTCAGCACCGACTCGGCGCATTGACCCACGGTGATGTTGCGTGCGTAGATGTTTTCGACCACGCCGCCGCGGCAAGTGTTGGTCTTTATGCGTATCACTCGCTCAAGGCTGGGACTGTCCATCTTGTTGTTCTCGGTAAACACATTGCGGCATCCGCCGGAAATCTCACTGCCGATAACCACACCGCCGTGTCCATTCTGCATCTCGCAGTTGCGGATGATGATGTTCTCGCTCGGTTTGTTCCACAGTCGTCCGTCGTTGTTTCGTCCGCTCTTAATGGCAATGCAGTCGTCGCCGGTGTTGAAGAAGCAGTTTTCGATGAGCACGCCGTCGCACGACTCAGGGTCGCATCCGTCGCCGTTGGGTCCGTCGTTGTTGATGTGTACGCCGCGCACGGTGATGTTTTTCGACAGCAGGGGGTGTATCACCCAGAACGGAGAGCGCAGCAGTGTCACGTTCTCGATGAGTATGCCGTCGCACTGGTTCAGGTTGATGAGCTGCGGGCGCAGTCCGTCTTGCGGGCCGAAGCGTCTCTCGTTCATGTCAACGCCGTCCTCGGCCTGCTTGAGCAGCTTTGCGCGGCTGCCCATGTTCTGCCCGATCATGCCGGTGCGCCATCCGTAGCGCGGCGCTCCGCACCATTTCCACCACGTCTCGTTGGTTCCGCCGCCGTCAATCACGCCTTCGCCCGTTATGGCGATGTCGTTTTGCCTGTAGGCATATATACAAGGTGAAATGTTCCAGCAGTCAAGTCCCTCCCAGCGTGTCGGCACTACGGGGTAAAGCTCCGGTTCGAAGGCGAACAGCAGTGTGGCTCCCTTCTCGACCACGAGGTTCACCTTGCTCTTCATGGTGATTGCGCCCGTGTTGAACGTGCCGGCAGGCACGACTACCTTGCCGCCGCCAGCCTTGGAGCATGCCTCTATGGCCTTGTTTATGGCCTTTTGGTTTACTGCGGCCTTTGCCTTTGGGCTTGCGCCATACTTGGTAATGTTGAAAACCTTGTCAGACAGCTTCGGCAGTCTGATGCTTTTCTCTATTTGTTTGTACTG
>CAVAPI010000170.1:0-7116 GCA_963590445.1 Lachnospiraceae bacterium
CAGCAAGGCGAGACCTTTCAGCAGCAACGAGTATTCTTTTGATATGTAAGTAAGGGTCAAATTTTCAGGAATCATGCTACAATCTTTACATCTTTACTTGTCTTACAGACTGTCAAACAACCGCTCCCACATCGGAATGACGTTATCGGCGTTGTATCGCTGCGTTGTCTCTTGGGCGGCACGCCCCATGACGGGCAACTCCTCTTCGTGGTCCATCATGCGGCAGAGGGCTTGGGCGAGGTTGTCAACCTGTTCTTCGCGCGACAATCCCCGGTAAGGCACAAGGATGCCATCGCGCCCGTCGGTGATTATCTCCCTCGGCCCCGACGGACAGTCGAACGACACGCAGGGCAGACCACAGCGCATGGCCTCGATGAGCACCAACGGAAAACCCTCTTGACGTGAACTCATCACATAGAACGCAGCGGAGGCGTATGCCGAAGTGATATCATTGGTGAAGGGGTGCAGAGATATTTGATGGGTTAACCCTAAAGCGTTTATTTGTTGTTGAAGGCTATTTTTACCCCCCCCCACTGCCATAAAGGTCAAGATGCCACTCAGAATGTTTCTCAGCCACTATTTTCCATGCGTCTATGAGCATGTCGTAGCCTTTCTCTGGGACGAGCCGACCCAATGTCACCACATGCCGGCTGCGGTAGTCGCACGGAGCGGACGGACTGATATTGGTGAAATTGGGTATTACCTCCACTCGCCGCGCTGTAGTCCACAGTGCCGCATCGTCGTGCGTCAATGTCGCCACGGCAGTGGCATGGCGCGCATTGCGGCGTGTGGTAATACGGCTATACAACGGCATTAGCCTGTCGCGGATAATACTGGTCAAGCTGCCGTGACACTCGATGACCGTCTTGGCTTTTATTCTGCAGAAGCCGTTGGGGATGTGGTTGATCGTAACCACCACGATGTCGGGATGCAGTGCATCGAGCGATTCCATGAGTCGTTTCTCCGACTGTCTGCGCCACCGCCACCAACCGAGGAAGAAGCGCAAGGGGCGCTTGAATGGCGACTGCTTAGGGTCGAATATCTGCGCAAGACATATCTGCCTCACCTTGTCGGAAAGTGGATATACGTTCTCCGAACTATGCCGTTGGCAGAGACATATCACGCTGACATTATACTTTCCCGTTGCGGCCAAGCCGTTCAGTTTGTCGGCCTCGATGCGGTTGAGCCCGCCCCATACGCTCAACGACTGGAGTATGTATACAATGTTCTGCTTGTTGTTCATCGTATTTACTTCGCTTTGTGCTACACAAACACCGCATCGTCATACCGCAGCATGAGCATGCCGTCGGTCCAATGGTCGCTGTAAGCTATGGGCTCGCCGAGGAGATACTCGCGGATGAGGAGTTCGGGATAGTTGGCGCCGCTCATGTAGGTGAGCGGATAGCCACCGCCGAAACGGGGGTTCACCTCTATAGCCACGATGTCGCCGTTGTCGGGATGGAAGAAGAGTTGCATGCAGATGCAACCCACGCAGCCATCGATGTGGGCGAGGCGTTCGCGCAGGTAAGGCACGATAGCGTTCTTTGCCGTGCGGCCTTTATTTATTTCGCCCGCACGGATTTCGATGCGTTCGCGCGGCACAATACTCTTCACCTCGTGGTCGCGACCGAAATACATGTCGACGGTGTATTCCCGGTACACCTTTCGGTCGATATACTCCATGAACAGCAGTTTGTCATCGTGCAGGATGTCGTCGGTCAGTTCTTCGGGCTTCGTGATGAAGTGGAGGTTGGTACTGAGCGACCCGTCGTAGGGTTTGGCGAAAAGGGGGAACGTGGGGTGGTGCTTGTCCACGGGGCGCGGCACACGGATGCCGCGGCTCTCGAAGAAAGTCCCCGTGTGGCGCTTGTCGCGGCAAACGCCCACAAACGCCTCATCGCCCACAATGAGATGGATGCCTTCCTGGGCGAACCGCTCCTTCTGGGCGGCAAGCACCATCAGTTCGGTGTCGATGGTGGGCACGACGATGCCCACGCCGTGCTCCCGGCAGAGCGAGAGCAAGAGGTCGGGATATTCGGCATCGGTCACGCACGGCACGGCAAAGCAGCCGTCGCTCACATAGGCGGCAGGTGCCATCTCTGGATGCATGTCGGTGGTATAGACCTTCGCCTCGGGGAAAAAGCGGCGCAGCGTCTCCTTGAAATACCTCGTCAGGGCGACACGTTTGCCTGCCGAGGTGATGAGTATATTAGTTTTTTCCATTGAATGCATCCATAGTTGCCGACGTACCGTCGGTGGTATTGATGTCCTTGCGCGATAGCACGTTGCGGATGGTGAGTAAGAGTATCTTCAGGTCGAGCGCAAGACTGATATGATCGACATAGTATACGTCCAACTCAAACTTGCGGGTCCACGATATGGTGTTGCGCCCATTGACCTGTGCCCAGCCCGACATACCGGGCGTGACGTCATGGCGGCGGTGCTGCTCCGCACTGTAGAGCGGCAGATACTGCACCAGCAGCGGGCGCGGCCCGATGAACGACATGTCGCCCCTCAGGATGTTTATCAGTTGCGGCAGTTCGTCGATGGAGGTGGAGCGCACGAAGCGGCCCACGGGTGTGAGGCGATCGCCGTCGGGCAAGAGGTTGCCGTCGGCATCGCGCTCGTCGGTCATGGTCTTGAACTTCAACGCCTTGAATATCCGCTCGTTCTTACCCGGACGGTCCTGAGCGAAGAACACGCCCGCTCCCTTGTTGGCAAAGTGCAACACGATGATGACCGCCAACATGAGTGGCGAGAGCAGGATGAGCAGCAGCAGGGCGGCAAGGAAGTCGACCGTGCGCTTGATGTATCGTGAATAGATGTGCATGGAGGGATAAAATACTTGCGGAGTATCAGAAGCGCAGGGCAAAGCTCACGCCAGCTCCCTCGGGCATGGCGAAAGGAGCCAGTGCCGTGGAGACGTTGCTCTTCTTCACGGTCACCTTCTTGGCGCCCTTGCAGATATAGGCATCGAAGAGGTTGTAGATGTACATGCCAGCGGCCACCCCAACGGCAAGATAACCCATCTGCCGGTACGACTTGGCCTTAGAATCCCAGCCATAGCCCTTGTACTCACGGTCGCGGTCGAAGAAATAGATGGCACCGGCTATGCAGGCGGCTTCGGTGGCCCATATCACGACGGCCTTGTCTTTCTGTCCCTTGTTCCACTGCCCGAGACCGGGGATGATCGACTGTGCCAACGACTTGCCACCACAAGGCTCAGAGACGGTGAACTCGTCATACACGGGCTCGATGTTCATCTTCGACACGGCATAGAGTTGATAGAGCGTGTAGTCCCAGTTCTGGCGCACGTCGGTATCAAACATCTCCTTCATGTCCACCAGGCGGTAGCGAAACCATTTGTCGCCAAAAGTCACGGTGTGGCTTAGCGTGTCGATGCGGGCATCGTCGGCGTTGAGTCCGTGTTGTGCGGCGATCTTCTCGGTGAGAGCTGTCATGCGGTTCTCGTAGAGGAAGTCTTTGTCGGTGAAGAAAGGTTCTACATAGACAAACTCATAGGTGTCGTTGCCACGTTGGGCATTTAGTTTCTCTACGGCTTTGTCGCTGGCCCACTGCGGTTTGTGAAACTGAGCGTGGCAGGGCAATGTCATGAATAGAGTGAGGCACAGGGCAGCAAGGCCCACTGTGCGGGTAATGATGGTGCTCATGATATATGATGTTTTTGTGTGTTTCATTTCTTCAATATATAATTGGGTATCTTCTTGAATTCGGGTGAGTGCACAAGCCGCCAGCCCTCCCGCAACCCTTGGATATATTGCACGATGCAACTCGGCTTGCGCATCACCACGGAGAGCGCCGTCATCACGAAGATCATCCATGCAGTCTTGAGCATGAAGGCAAAGGCGGTGAGAGCCTTCTCCGTGCAGCTGTTGCTGTCGAGGTTGTAGCCCGTGCGCCACCACATGACAAAGATGGAGAGGGAGCGCTGTCGCATACGGTCGGGCGAACGGCGATAGCCATCGCTCGACGTACCACTATTGAGGTTCTTAATCCCTGCGTCGAACGACACGCCGAGGCGGTAGCCGTTGCGGTAGAGCTTGTTGGACACTATGAGGTCTTCGCCAAAAGTGAAGCCGAGATTCTCCAGCCACAGCTCGTCCTCGTAGTTCATCTTGTGAAACACGTCCTTGCGGAACAGCATCACCGCTCCGCAACAACTCTGCGAGGGGTAGCAGGGCAGCACGGGGCGGTTGATATACGAGAACGATCCGTTGCGGTGTATCTTGAACGCCCACTTCTGTCCGAAGTGGGGGAAAACGAGGTTGCCCGCCATCGCGTTTATCTTTTGCCTGACAGTCTCATTGCGGTTAGCGAAGATGTCGGCACCCATGCAGTGATAGCCACCTTCCTCCATTTCGCGGAGCAGTCGTTCGGCGGAGTTGGGCTGCAGTTCCATGTCGTCGTCAAGCATCAGTATGCACTGGCTCTGTATCTCGGTGTAGGGCAACACACGCTGCGCCACCATGCCCTTCTTCACCCACACATACTCCTCGCACCCCACGGTGAACGGCGGCCGCTCGTAGCCCTCGGCGATATACACGATGACGCGCTCCGGCTGCACCGTCTGGCGGGTTATCGACTCCAGTTCGCGGCGGAAGTTGTCGCCGCCCAGCCCAAGCGTGCGGATGGCGATGGAATAGGTATACATGGAATATTTATCTTTAAAATGAACAAAATTGTTTTAAACCACGATGATGTAATAGAGCACAAACTATCGTTTAAGTGTTTAACCACGAATTTTACTAATCTCACGAATGATTCTAGTGCGGCTTATTCGTCAGATTCGATATATTCGTGGTTCATAAAACCAATTGACGGAGAAAACACTGCATTCTGTTGTTTTTTAACCACGAATTTCACTAATCTCACGAATTTGCTTCTTGTAAGGCTTATTCGTCAGATTCGATAGATTCGTGGTTCATAAGACTAATGAGAGGTTAGAGTACCTCGAGTTTTTTACCACGAATTTCGCGAATCACACGAATTTATTCCGTGCGTAGCTTATTCGTCAGATTCGATATATTCGTGGTTCATAAAAAATGGCAGGTTTATACGACGATACGTTCGTAGTCAAGAGCACTGGAAGCGCCAAAATTTATCAGTATCCCAAGTTTATAACCTGTCGCTTTAAGATAGTTATGTACTTGTGCACGGTGAACGTTGTCAAGAGCAGACACCGCTTTGAGTTCCACAATAATATGATGGTAACAAACAAAGTCCGCTCGGTAGGTTTGCTTCAGTTGCATACCATCATACATAATGGTCAATTCCTTCTCACGCTCATACGGGATACCTCTGCGCTGCAATTCTATCTCCAGTGCTTCCTGATAAACTGGTTCTAGAAAGCCGATACCCAACTGATTGTATACATGCATGGCCGCCCCCACAATCTTATAACTCTCCTCTTTGTAGTATATCATAAATCCAATCGCCCTGTGAATCTAACCACGAATTTCACTAATCGCACGAATTTTGCCCCTTGCAAGGCTTATTCGTTAAATTCGATAGATTCGTGGTTAAAATCGCTTTGTGGTTTCAACCACGAATTTCACTAATCTCACGAATTTGCTTCGCAAGGCTTATTCGTCAGATTCGATAGATTCGTGGTTCATAAAACTAATGAGAGGTTAGAGTACCACGAGTTTTTACCACGAATTTTACGAATCGAACGAATTTATTCCGTGCGTAGCTTATTCGTCAGATTCGTTATATTCGTGGTTCTTAAAACTAATGGTTGGTGGTTTATACGCCTTACAACCCTGCAAACAACCGCTCCCACATCGGGATGACATTCTCGGCAGTGTACCGCTGCGAGGCCGCTTGGGCAGCACGCCCCATGACGGGCAATTCCTCTTCGTGGTCCATCATGCGGCAGAGGGTTTGGGCAAGACCATCGACACGCTCTTTGCGCGACAATCCCCGGTAGGGCACGAGGATGCCGTCACGTCCATCGGTGATAATCTCCGACGGACCGCTCGGACAATCGAACGATACGCAGGGCAGACCGCAGCGCATGGCCTCGATGAGCACGAGACCGAAACCCTCGTAGCGTGAACTCATCACATAAAACGCTGCCGAAGCGTAAGCCGCCGCCACATCGACGGTGGCGGGATGCAGAGTGACCGCTTGCGACAGTCCGCCATCGGTAATCTGCCGTTGTAGTGCGTCGCGCTGTTCGCCATCGCCATAGATGTCGAGATGCCAGTCTGGATGACGTTCCGCCACCGTTTTCCAAGCATCAACGAGCAGGTCGAAACCCTTCTGTTCGTAGAGCCGCCCGAGTGCCACCACCCGCCGGCTGCGGTAGTCGCAAGGCCCTACGGCCTGCTGGCAGGTGAAGTTGGGTATCACCTCAACGCGGTGGGCGAACGTCCAAAGGGCGGCATCGTCGCGGGTGAGCGTCACCACGGCAGAGACATCGCGGGCATCGCGGGCTATGGCCATGCGACTGTACCACGGCATGAGTCTGCCACGGAGGGTAGCCGACAGGTTACAGTGGCTCTCTAAGACGGTCTTGGCCTTGAGCCTATAGAAACCGTTGGGTATATGGTTGACCGTGGCCACCACTACATCGGGACGCAACGCACAGAGTGCAGCCTTGAGCCGCTTCTTCGACTGCCGCCGCCATTTCATCCTCCCGAGGAAGAAACCCAAGGGATTGGAGCGGAACGGTTGTTTCGGGTCGAACACCTGCCCAAGACACAGCTGCCTTACGTCGGTGGAGAGCGGAAACGCATTGGGCGTATTCTCCTCCTGACATACGCACAACACGCTTATGCGGTATCTGCCTGTGGCGGCCAGCGCATTCATCTTCTCCGTCTGTATACGCTCCAGACCACCCACTACGGCGAGCGTCTGCACGATATAGACGATGCTTAGTTTCTTCTGATCCACGGTTTAACGATGGGATAAATATATCGTAGCGGCAGGCTTACAAGCCATGTGGCAAAGGGATGTGGCGTGAAGCGGTTGACGGCTTGTTCAAACCGTCCCGGTGTCTCGGGCAGGGGGAAAAGACCGGCAGCGCGGGCCTTTGTCAACAACGTGCGCACATCGGAGAGACGAAGGTGCGACGTGACAAGGCGGATAAAT
>CAVAPI010000171.1:0-6815 GCA_963590445.1 Lachnospiraceae bacterium
CCCGAGTTGTGGGGCAGGATTATAGAGCCGTCGCCATAGATTTTCACCATACAGTTGGCGGCGGAAGCCTTCACTCCATTGACCTGAATGTATTGGTAAAGGCTCGTAACGGCTGACGGTTTCACCTGCGACAGAATGACAACGGCATTGTCGGTGTTGGTAATGTTGAGCACCGCACCGTCGGCAAACGGCGTGGCCGAGGTGATAACATAGTCAACGTCGGCACCCAGCGTGACCGTTCCCTTCACCTGCTCCACCGTTTCGGTGGTGTTGGCGGCAGACAGGGGCATCGCAGACATGGCACCCAGCAACCATACAAGGGCTTTGCGCCGGATGAGGTTGTTTGTTTTCATAGAAAATTCCATTTGATAGTTGATACAGTTAGAAACATTGTTATAAGAAAGGGAAGAGCCAAGCGTCAGAAATGTTCTCCCGAAGCCCGGCTCTTCCTCCATTTGTCGTACTATTGTTTCTCGTCGGCAGAGACAGGTTCAATGCCTATCCTGCCGTTCCAGTGGAGATACCAGCTGCTGGAATTGCGGAGGTTGACCTTAATCTCGCCCATCATGGCTGCCTTGTTGTCTTCTCCACGACGTGCATACACGCGGTCGGCAAGGAAATTGGGGTCGTTGCGGCGCAGAGCCACACGCATCAGGTCGTAGAAGCGCGTGCCTTCAAAGCTGTTTTCCAACGCTCCCTCATCGACAATCATCTGCTCCACCTTGTCTATCTGGTACTGACGTTCCAGGATGGAGTCGGCCTCAGACTTGTAGTAGCCCGTAGTCTTGTCTATGTATGCAGAATCGAACGGCATCTGATAGTCGGGGTTTTGCAGACTCCAACCGCAACCGAGGTCATGTATGCCCATTGTGTTTTCTGTGTTCAGGCCATCGGGAGTGCGGAGCACATAGCGTGTGGTGGGGAAGTCAAATCTGCTAAGGAACGCTGAGTCGGCAGCTGAGGGATAATACTTCATTATGGAATCTGTTATCACCTTGTTGTTAACGCCGGAAGCCAGCACGTAGTAGGCAAAGTGGGGATAGCCGGCGCGGTTCATAGCCTCTGCCAGACGCAGATAGACGGTTGTGCGGCGATAGACCGGAATGTTGCGCGTAGTATACTTGTGGATATACTGATATTCTCCACGCTCTCCGTTGATTATCGCATTTTCCATTTGCGTATAAACATTGTAAAGGCGCAAGTCGCCGTCGCGCATACCGCCTATGCCCTTGGGCACAACACCGTATTTTGCCACGCCACTATTGTTGGAAATGACGTACGTGCAAGTTTGGGCGGCAGACAGGTCTTTTATAGACTGCGAAGGTGTCAGGCTAAACTCGGCATTGTTGTCTGACGTGCAGTTAAAGAGGTTGCGCAACTGGCTGTAGTTGCCTTCCGACGGTATGGAGTCACCGGGGATAATGGTTATGTATTCAGAATTGGAACCATAGGTTTCGTTCCCGAATGAAACCCGATAATTGACATAAATGCCTGAATATTTTGTGAACGTCGTTGTCCCGTTAGGCCAGAAAGTGCCTCGGGTACTACCGATAGGATAGGCCGAATTGGTGCCGTTACGCTTGCTGATATAGTTGTAATAGTTCAGCGCAGCCTCCCTGTAATGGCCTGCCCACAGGTTTAACTCACCCAACATCAGGTAGATGGGGAAATACATCAAGCGCGAGTCAAGACTGCGTATGGTGCCATAGCCCGGCAGTTCCTCGTTGGCCAAGGGCTGGATGTCCTTGATGAGCCAGTCGCATATTTCTGCAATGCCTTTCCTCGGATAATCGCGCTCGGCCTCTTCCTTGGTCAGAATGGGCGTAGTGACAAACGGCACGTTGCCGTAATTGAGCGCCAACTGCAGGTATGTCCAGGCACGGATGCCCTTGACGGCGGTATACTCCTTCATGAAAATCTTTTCATTGCGGTTGTTCTTCAGTGACGTGTCGGCCTTTGCTATGAAGTAGTTGCAGTTGTTGATCACCGCATAGTAGTCGCTCGGGCTGTTGTAGGCGTTGTCGTCGCCGATGTTGAAGAGCGCCACGTCGCGGAGATCGGCACTGGTGTTGGTGTTTATATCCACCAAGTCGCCGCGCACCTCGCCGAGAAGGATGGTGCGGTCGGCCAATGCCTGCAGCTTACCCAAGATACCTGTAACGGAATAGATGGTGTCGGTGGCATTGTTGAGGTGGTCTTTGTCGGCATAGATGATGCGGTCAGACTCCTGTTCGAAGAAGTCGGCGCATGAAGATGTCACTCCGGCAACCGCCGCGCCCAAGCACAGCAGGGCCATTGCGCCTTTGGTGCGGGCCACAGCTGCACGCCTTATAGTATTGAACATATTGTTGTTTTTCATATTCTGAACGGTTTTTACAGGTTAATCTTTACGCCGGCCACTATAGATGTGCTCTGCGGCAAGCGGCCGAGGTCTATTCCCTGGCCTATGACAGCCGATGTCATGGCCGATTCGGGGTCTGTGCCCAAGTATTTGGTAAGCGTGAACACGTTGTTGGCCTGAATCCAGAACTGCAGACCCTGAATGAACTGCGAAGTGAGAGGCAGGTCATAGGACAGGGTGACGGTCTTCAGCTTCAGGTAGCTGCCGTCTTCTATCCAGCGGTCGCTGAAACGGGCGTTGCCCATCGGGTCGTTGAAGGTGGCGCGGGGCATAGTTGTCAGCTGTCCCTCCACCTGCCAGCGGTTGGCCATGGCCGTTGTCTGGTTGAGGAAGCGGCTTCCGCCCTCCAGCTGCGAACGCATATAGTTGTATATGTCGTTGCCCAAAGAGTAGTTGAAGCGCAGGTCAAGTTTGAAACGCTTCCACGCAAGGGTCGTGAAGATGTTGCCATAGATGTCGGGGTTGGGGTCTCCGATGACCACACGGTCATTCTCGTTGATCTCGCCGTTGTCGTCAATGTCGTCAAAGTGAACGTCACCGGCCTTGAAGTAGTTGCGCGTGATACCGTTGTCGGCCAGGATGTAAAGGCCGTTCGGGTCTTTGTCAGTGGCGTTGCGCGCTTCTTCGGTCGTGGCGAACACTCCCTTTGTCCTGTAGCCGTAGAACAGGTTGGCTGCCTGCCCCACTTGCGAGCGGACAGTGCCCCCATAGACATCCGTGTCAATGCAGCCGCTTGCCTCAGGCAGTGCGGTTATCTTGTTCTTGTAGTGGCCTACGCTTGCTCCCACCTGCCATGACCATGACCGGGTGGCCAGAACCTTTGCGCTAACCGACACGTCATAGCCTTCATTCTCCAGTTTGCCGCCATTGCTCCAATTGTTCTTCAGACCGGAAAGGAAGCCGAGCGACTGTATGGTGAGCAGATTGTCGGTCTTGCTCTTGAAGTAGTTGAAGCCAACGGTGATGCGGTTGTCGAAAAGTCCGGCAGTCAAGCCCAGATTCAGGCGGCGCGTGGTTTCCCACTGTATGGCTGTGTTGCCTATCCCGGCGAAAGAGAGGCCGGAAATGCTGTTCATAAACAGCTTGCCCTGGAAGTAGCTGCGCGCGGCATAGTAGTCAATGTCGTCATTGCCGCTCACATCATAGCCGGCCGTCAGCTTCAGGTAGTTGACAGAACGGTTGCCGGCCAGCCAAGGCTCGTTTGTGAGCACCCAGGAAGCCTGGACGGCGGGGAAGATGGCCCACACTGCGTCAAGAGCCTTAAGCCCGTCGGCCTCTGTACCGAACCTCGACGAACCGTCGGCGGTCAGGTTGGCCTGGAGAAAGTAGCGTCCTTTGTAGTTGTACTCGCCCTGTGCATATACGCTCATGGCGTTCCAAGCCTCGCCCACTCCATTGGCCGTAGCATTCTTCAGGGAGGCATTTATTTGCGGAGTCTTGTCGCTGCCGGTGTCATATCCCAACTGGGTGTTGTAGGTGTAGTCTTCCCACAGTATGCGGACGCCACCGAACACATGGACACTGTGCGCATTGTAGCGGTTGGTCCAGTCTATACGGGTGTCGCTCATCACCGAATTCTGCTTGGAGGCCAAGGAACGCACCTCATTGGTGCGCCAGTCATAGACGCTCGCCACGTAATAGTCTGGCACACCGTTGATAGGGATATAGTACATCTCGTTGGTGTTGACAAGATTGTAGCTGAAATGCTCGCTGACCCAAAGATTGGGATTTATGACAAACTTGGGCGTGATACTCAGGTTGAGCATCGAGTTCTCAAAATGGTTCTTTTCCTCGCCGTCGGCATACTCGTTGAAGGCGGCAGGGTTGCCCAAACGGTAGTTGTAGTTCTTGTATTTCAGTGTCGAGAGGGCCTCGTCGAGGTAGCTCTCGTCGTAAGTGTCGAACTGTGAGTCGGAGAATCTTCCGCGACCGTAGCTGTACGGACTCAAGAACGGACTCTTCACGTAGGCCAGGAACGAGGGGGCTGTCGGCGTACCCTCTTCATAGCCCGACGGAGCGCCGTCGTCGCGGATGCTGCGCATGGTGTTGGCAAACGAAGCGTCGAAGCGCAGTGACAGCCGGCTGCCCAGACTGATGTCCGAATTGAAGCGTATGTTCAGACGGTTCATCTCGTTGTTTTTCAATGTGCTCTCTGCATTGGTGTAGCCCACCGAGAGGTTGTAGTTGGCAATGGCGTCTCCGCCTTCCACATTGATGCCGTAGTTCTGCGTCATGGCCGTTTGGTAAACGTAGTCCTTCCAGTCGGTGTTGTTGTGGTACTGCTTGTAATAATAATATGTGGGATCGGCGTTGAGAAACTTGAACTCCGTGTTCTTGGTTCCCGTACCGCTCAGCAGTTCGGAAGCATAGCTGCGGTACTGGTCGGCGCTCATCATGTCGTAGTACTTGGGCAGGAGAGTGACGCCGGCCGATAGGCTTGCGGTGATTCTCGTGGCCATCGACTTGTTGCGACGGGTGTCTATCAGTATCACGCCGTTGGCTCCCTTTGCGCCATAGAGGGCTGTACCGTTGCGCATAACGGTGACTTTCTCTATGTCGGCGGGGTTGATGTTGGTAAGGATGTCGTTGTAGAAGCCGTCATGCAGCATCTCGCGCCCATACTGCTGGTCAACTATCACTCCGTCAATCACCACCAAAGGCTGTGCATTGGCGTTTAGCGAGTTGAGACCCTGTATGAATGACACGCTTCCCACGCCCGGTGTACCGTTACGGGTGGTGGTGTAGGCATAGGCGCCCAGCTGTTTCTGTATCTCGTCCTTGACGTTTACGGCGTTGCTGTAGGCAAATCCTGACGCCTGCTTGTCGTCCCTAACGTTCTCAATCTCGGTATAATCGCCGGCAAAGCCGGTGCCGTAGAGCAGAATGTCGCCCTGCGGCCCGCCCTTTGCCAAGCCTGTTTTCACCGCATTGTGGTCGGGCGATGACACGTAGATGGACGTCGCGAATACGGGAATCGCAAGTTCGTAGCTTCCGTCGTCGTCGGTCAGCGTGCTGTAGCCGACCACTCCGCCGGCCTTGACGATGGCTCCGGCGACGGGAGACTTGGTTGCCGCATCGACCACGCGACCCTTGACCGTGCGTGTCTCGTAAACTTTCTTCTTGGGGACAAGCACTCGTGCCGTGGCTTCCGTCTGCTCTTCGGTCTCGTCTTCCTGTGCGGCGACACAGAGTGGGAAGGCTGTCATCAGCGCAACCCCCCAAATGATATATCGTTTCATAGTCGTCAAATTATTCATAGGTTTAACACTTACTGTCTTGTCTCCTCCTTAGGTTCAAGGATGATACAGTCTATACGCAGGGAAGTCTGGTATTCCTCCTTCTCGGTAGTTCTAAGTCTGGAGGCACTTATCTTCAATGTCACCTGCGGGTCTATTCCATAGGTACAGGTGGGGAACACAAAGTTTTCCGCCACTATGAGCGTGTCAACCATATCCTTCTTGCACTCCAGGTTTTTCTTTTCTTCCGTAACCTCCTTGCCGTTCTTGTCCAGCCAGCCCAGCTCCACATTCACTTTTTGTTTCTTGCGCTCATTATCCGTGGCGGCTGTGTCACCGGCAAGAGCCGGAGCCATCACCAACTTGATGTCATAGGGAACGTTTGACAGCACATCGGGCACGTAATATGTCACTGACGGCAGACTGTTCGAGGTCTTCGAGAGAAGCTCAATGTACTTGTTCTGCGACAGTTTGTTGTAGAACTGCTTGTTGTCGGAGGACACACTCACGATGTTAGGCACGCGCGACGAGGCTTCGTTATACTCCTTGCGGTAGTTGGAGTTTTCGGCTTCCACGTATATCTTGCGCATGAATGTCTGCGTGGGCCGCAAGTTCCACTGCGGAACCTTATAGACTGTGCCGTTGCTGCAAGCCACTTTCTCGGCTCCGTAGAACACTCCGCCCGGCTCGAAAGGCTTGGGATCGTCATAGACGTAGTACTTTGCGCCCTTGAAACCGTAGATCTGATCGCGCATAGTGTGTGACCGCGCGTTTACAGACAATGCCGAGTCCCGCATGGACTGCTCGGTATTGGAGGTCATGCTGAACACTGTGCCGTTGGGGATGAACAGATGCGAGTAGAAATACTGCATCGAGTCGCGCTTATCTACCGTGTTGCAATAGTCGAAGTAGGGCGCGTTGCGGGCTATCAGCCGCTCCCACTCGCTGTTGTCGGGCACTACCATACTGAACACGGAGTCCTCGTCGTTGATTTCACCGATGTAGGTGGTAAGAACCGCATTCTCCAGCACCTTCACGGAGTCAAGATAGGTGGTCTGACCATCCACTATTTCGCCCGCAACACTCTGGTCGGGGTCGAACTTGTAGTTGTTATAACTATATAGGAAAGTGGCAAGACTGTCCAAGTCGGCATCACGCTTCAAATACTCAAAGATATT
>CAVAPI010000172.1:0-2157 GCA_963590445.1 Lachnospiraceae bacterium
CTTCATGAGGTAAACCACCGATCCCTGGTGAGGATAGTAGTTGGTATTTGCCCCATCCTTATCCTTCGATGTCGTTTCCACATCCTGGTCTACACGCCATGTCTCGAAGGCACCGCGGTCTATCATGTCCTTCGAACTTACGCCCTTGAGCAGACGCGGGTTGCCGAGCAGGTCGCGGTCGGTGTCGTAGTTGATAAACTGTGCCAGCGAAGCCACGTTTGCTATCGGGTTGGTGGCAGCGCACTGGTCGATGTGCTGCGACTGCTCCGTGAGCTGGTAGTTGAGGTTCTTGTCGCTCACCTTGTAGTTATATCCCGAGAGGGTATTCTCCGTGGCAGCCTGACCGGCGTAGTTGACCAGCGAATTGTAGATATGGTCTGCGTCGCCGGCACCGTTGTAGGTGCTCTTGCCGTTCGCTCCCATGGTCTTACCCTCCACGGTGAGGTTCACGCCATAACCGTTAGACATGATGTGCAACTGGTTGCCAGTCGTGCTCACCTTGTTGTCGCGGAACAGTGCCTCGTATATCAGGGCATTGTTTACGTTGGCGACATTTACGCCGGCTGTGCCTGAGGCATCATTGTCGTGTACGATAAGGTTGCGCAGTGCCACATTGGCACCTTCATTCATCGGTTCGATGTCTATCACCGGTTCGGTTATCGCCCCTGTCGGATTGCTGCTGTTCGTAGCGGTGACGTCGAAACCGTCCACGAGAGCCACGATGTTACTGCTGGTGTCATCGAATTTTGTCGATGCCGGCACCTTGATACCGCCGATGGTGGTGCGGTTGGCAGTAGGATTAGCCACACCGTTGCGTTCTGCCGTGAGCGTAGCGACATAAGCATCGATGTCTTCCTGCTTATAGGTACGCATGGTAGAACCTTTTTCCTCATGCGTCGTATAAGTACAGTCTTCGGTGCGTGTAGGCAGGATGCTGCCGTAGATGCTCACGCCATTGCGCATGGTGATGGTCTCGCCCAGGTGCAGATCCGTGTTGTTGGATCCCGCACCCTTCACGAAGACGTAAGCCTCCTCGCCCGTGTTGTTCACATGATAGACGGACGCCAGGTCGATGGCAGCCTGCAGGTTGCCGTAAGCCACAGGGTCTGCCCATGTGTTGCCCAGTCCCGACACGCCGATGTTCGGGTTGACATAGATGATGCGGTTCAGGTTGTTCTGGTACTCATAGGCACCGAGGTCTATGTCATAGCAGAAGCGCTGTTCGCCTGCCGCGTCCATACGCAGTGTGGTAACCCAAGCCAAGTCATATATATTATAGGTGTCGGGATACTTGGTCAGGTTGTCCTGATAGAGGTCATCGCTACCCTTGTTCAGCAATCGCAGCGATGGCTGCAGACTGAAGTCGCGTGCCTCGATGTCCTTGCTCGTTGTGGCACTTTCCTTCGGGTCGGTGAAGTTAGGACCGTTGATGACATCGTTGTTCACGTCGGAGAGTCCCACATTGTAGTTCTCATTTGGTATGACATCGAGCGAATAGTCGGTGACATCGGTCCGGAATCCCGTTACGGCATTGTGCGAGAAGATACTGCCCGACTCCTCCGGACTAACATATCCCGGCATGGCGAACTGCTTGTCGTAGCCAGTGGCAGTGGCATTGTTGCGCCAGAACACACTGTTGAAGATAGACGAGGTAATGGCTACCGAGCGGGTTGTCTCGTCGTTGAGATTCACATATCCCTTGTTGAGGGCATAGGTGTTGTTCACGACGGTGGTGTTGACTGCCGACACGAGCGGGTTACCCCAGTTGCTGTGCATCACGTCATTGTAGAGCAGTGCATTGCCGCCGTTCTTGCCTATGTAGACAGCACTGGCGGTGTAGTCGCCCGTGGCATATTTCCACGAACCGCTGTTCATGATCTTGCTCTTGCTGATGATGATCTTGTTGGTGGCATTCTCCACATACTTGTATTTCACAAACGCTGTCGGTGTCTCTGACACTGTGGTATACGTAGCGTCTGTGTAGTAGTTCTCCACCTTGCGGTTGAAGTGCAGTGTCGGCTCGTTGTCTTCCGACACCTGTGTGGTATCAGCTTCTGAGTAATACTGGTTTACCGACACGTGGGCTGCTGTAGGCGATGTTACGCTGTCAGCCACGTCGCTATAGTGTATGGCGGATCCTTTGACGCCCGGCAGTGC
>CAVAPI010000172.1:2503-3777 GCA_963590445.1 Lachnospiraceae bacterium
ACCGACTGGTTGAGTGCCTTGGTGTCGATGGTGAATGCCAACTTGTCGTTGATGCTATAGATAGGTGTGTACGTACCGTTCATGAGGCGTATCTCCTTGCGGTGACCGTTGCGGCTGGCGAGCAGGGTCTCTATGGCGCGCTGCAGGTCGGAGGTAGGCTGGCTCCAGGCACTGCCGTCGGGCAGTCCGTTGTCTGGCTTCTCCTGTGGCGACACCCAGAGGATGTCCACCTCGTCGCCGTCGGTGGTATAGCTCAGCTCGGTGTGCGGATACTCGTACACGCCGATGTCGATATAGGTCTGGTTGTGTGTCGGGTTCGGGTCGTAAGAGATACGGTACAACTGCTGTCCGGTGGCTGCCGACTTCATGTAGAAGAGCTCGCCTTCGGGCATGTAGAGGCGGTTGTGCTCATAGCCATAGAGTACACGTGTGGTGGGGTATGCTCCCTCGGTCTTATAGTCGCCCACGTCCTCTGTGGTGTAGCCGTCGGGGTTTTCGCTATTATTGTAGATTGAATGGTTCGGAAGATCGGTAACATCCGTGTATTTCACAAACGAAGCCTTGTAGGTCTCGCCTTCGAGGGTGATGGTCTGGGATATCTGTCCCGAACCGTTGTCCACGAGGTTGTTGATACGGGCGGGGCTCCAGTCTGCCGATTCGTTATATCCTGCATAGCCCGGTGTGTTGGAAGGATTGATGAAGTTAGGGCCTTCCAGCTCGAGGTTATCTGCCGCCAACTGTATGTTACAGTTCTGATAGGTGTTTACAGCAGGCGTGAAAGCCAAGCCGGCATTATGTACGATGTCGCGCACATACTGGAACGGATTGTACTCACTCGCCCTGAAGTCTGCGTCGTTGAGCGGTGTGATGCCGCGTCCTTCCTCGTAGGCGCAGAACCATGCCGTCTCGCCGAAGGCTGTCTCTGCCTCATTGCTTCCCTCGTCGAGTGCTTCCTGGTCGGCAGGTGAATTGGTTGACGAACTGGTGAAGTCTGGCACGCCATACGAGTCGTACTCGCCCGGAGCATAGTTGCAGATGAGGCGCGAGTTGAACTTGAAGAGCGGATACTGGCTGTCCGAGTCATACTTCTGGCTCATCTCCTCATTGATGTCGTTACCCCAGATAACGGTGTTCACAAACTGGTTGTAGTACACCGTAGAAGGATGAAAATCACTCCCGATACCCTCGTTGCGTGTGCCCGTATAGTCCTTGTTGGGATTTCTGGTGTACACGGCAGGATAGAGGTTTGCCTGGTTGCGCACGAGGTCGCAGTT
>CAVAPI010000172.1:4265-6759 GCA_963590445.1 Lachnospiraceae bacterium
CGCCACCACTATAGTAGTTGTACTTACTCATGTAGGTGGTACTGCCCTCGATGTAGTTCATGCCCATACCGCCTGTTATCTGCACACCGTCGAGGATGATAGTCTGACCCTCCTCGTAGTCGAATGATCCGGCACCCATCTTTTTAGTGTAGTCTGCATAGGATAGACTGCGGTAGTCAGGATTTTCTTCTTTGTGCGACTCAGACGGCTTTGGCAGCATGCCCACCACATTCTGGTCGGCTACAGCCTGCACCACATGATACACACCGTTGTGCTGAGAGTTTTCCACGTCACCCGAGAGGATGGTCTGGTTGGCAAACTCCCACGGTTCGATGATGTTGTTGCCGTTGTTGTCGTTAGTGCTGCGGCGCGTATAGAGGTCACTGATAGGTTTCTGCTCCATCTTGTATGTGCCATTGAGGGTCACCAGCGTGTCTGCCACGGCAGTGACATTCTTGTCGATTTTCTCTGTGTAATTGTCAGGATCGCTGTTCGCTGTGTAGTATCTGCCGTAGAATGTGTTGGCATCATTAGCATTGCCCACGGCAAAACTGCCATAGAGGCTTACGCCCTCAGGAATAAGGAAGCTGTTACCCGGCGAGTTGCCGTACACACCGGCAAGGTTGCGCGTGGGGTAATAGGTGCCCTGGGCTATGAAGATCTCGAACGGCAGGTTGTTGGCTCCCGGTTGGTTGAGGGCGGTACTGTCTGCATTGTACGAACGCTTCTCGATGATATAGTCGATGGCATCCTGTAGGTTCTGCATAGGATAGGCAAACGACGAGCCTTCCTGACTGTAGTATTCCTCCACGCTGCCCTTTGTGGCAGTATTGACGAGGTTCATCATGGTCTGCGCGGCATCCATGTTCACGTCTTCGGGTTTTGCCACGAAGAGGCGCAGCATGAGTTGGCCGTTGCTCAGAACCTTGTCGAGTGCCCGTGCTCCCATCTCTATGTAGGAGCGGTTATTGGTTGTCGACACCTGTCGGTCCATGTTCATGAAGTCGGTGGCTGAGAGTCCTGACTTCTGCATCAAGGCGGTGTACTCGCTCACAGGCATACCTGTGCGCACCAGTACGGAGTAGTTGGTGAGTCCGTAGTAGCCGAAGTTGCTGAATCGGGCAAAGTCGGTGGCAGTGGCCTCCTTGGCGAGCGTCTGCTGGTCGGTAGCGGCATTGTTTTTGTCGGCGAAACGCACACCGGCAGAGTTGAGGTTAGCCAACTGGATGTTGTTCACACCCGAGAGGCGCAGGTTCTGCACGGCACAGTAGGCGAAAGGATAGAACTGCATGGTAGTAGCCGTGTTGCCCGTTGCCTTGGTAGGGTTGAAGAGGCCCGAGATGTTTGCCTGCGATGACGAACTGTTCTGCCATACCACACTGGAGTTCACGCGGATGTTGATGTTCTCTTCGTCCTGACCGAACCAGATGCCGCCGCCCTGACTGTTGGCGGTGTTGTTGACGATGGTAGAGGTGTAGACATGCGCCATCTTCTCGTCGAGCACTGTTCCCTCGGGTTTGGTGTCGATGACGGTACCGTCTGAGAGCTTGGTGCCGTTCTCAAACATATAGATGGCACCGCCATAGTCGGCAGTGTTCTGGTCGATGAGACATCCCGACACGAGGGCATTGTGGGTCAATGCCAAGGCGCCGCCATAGGTGGCACTGTTGCCCTGCACGATGCAGTTGCGCACGTGGGCATAGTCTGTAACGATGGCAGCACCGCCATACTGGTTGATGTTCACGTTCGTGTTGGCAAGGTTGGTCACCTGTGCATCGGCATTACCGCCGGTGATGTAGAGTCCGTCGATGACGGCACGGTCGGTGACCGCCCCCGTCTTCATCGACAGGTAGTCTGTGTCACCCTCCGTCCATGAAGAAGGGTCGCCCACTTTGTCGCCCGTCTTGTAGGGATTGCCTTCGCCGTCGAATACACGGTCGGTGAAGGTCACCACGTGATAGGTGTTGGCATTCTGCTTCTCGTACTTATTATAATAATAGGAGTTGAAGTAGGTGGGGTTGCCGGTGATGTCGCGGTTGTCGGTGATGGTACCTTTAGAGGTGTCCTTGGTGTAGAAACCGTTGTCGGTGGCTGAGGTGTAGGTGTCGGTATAACCGCCCCATACTTCCACACCGCGTGGCACGATGATAGACCACACGCGCACACTCTGATCCATCTCGTCGGTGGTGCGGCAGGCGTAATACTGGAAGTACTCGCCTGCATCCTGCAGTGTCTTGCTGTTTGCCACCTTCACGATGACAGTGTCTGTCGGGTTGTTGTACTTGTAGCGTCCTGCTGCATCGAGCACCTTCTGCAGTTTGCTGGCGCAGGCGGCATTGGTTGGGCTGTCGGCAGAAGCCGTGCCGTGACCTTCTGGGGTGACATAGAACACAGCCTTTTTACTCGTTGCTCCTGTAGTGGTGAATGTCTCTGGAGTGATGTCGAGCGACTGGTTGTATTCGTAGGCTCCCTTGTCGATGGTACAGTCCTGAAT
>CAVAPI010000173.1:0-6571 GCA_963590445.1 Lachnospiraceae bacterium
GCTATTGCGCCGGTGTCCCACCTCTTCCCATTCCGAACAGAGAAGTTAAGCCCGGCTGCGCCGATGGTACTGCGCCGCAATGCGGGAGAGCAGGAGGCCGCCCGACTTTCCCCGTGCGTCATGGCACGGAAGCGTGCGCCCCGAGGACACCAGTCCCCGGGGCGTTTTGCGTATTCGGGAGGTACGGCGCCCCGACGTACCAATCGCTCCCCAGAGCGAAAGGGAGTCACATGCGGAGCAAGACAGGAAACAATCCTTATCAGCACGAATGGTGCGGTGGCCTGCCAAGTTTGCCCCCATGTGCTTCATCTGCCCACGAATGGTACGGCGGGGGCGCCGTACCTCCTAAGGCTTGCTCCGTTTCTGAGTTTTCCCTATGAGGTGTTCGGCTGCTTGCCTTCGTAGGAACACTTAGTTGGCCAAAGACTCAGCACACAAGGCAAACTTGGATCTGCTGCAATGGTGATTTTACCTTGGCTCTGGAGTGTTTAGGGTCTGCTGCAATAGTCGTTTTGCCTTGGCTCTGGAGTGTTTATGGTCTGCTGCAATAGTCGTTTTGCCTTGGCTCTGGGGTGTTTATGGTCTGCTGCAATGGTGGTTTTGCCTTGGCTCTGGAATGTTTAGGGTCTGCTGCAATGGTGGTTTTGCCTTGGCTCTGGAGTGTTTAGGGTCTGCTGCAATGGTGGTTTTGCCTTGGCTCTGGAGTGTGTAGGGTCTGCTGCAATGGTGATTTTACCATGGTCCTGGAGTGTTTATGACTTGCTGCAATAGTGGTTTTGCCATTGCTGCGAGGAAATCTTGGCCTTGCCACAAGATTTGCCACCACTAAATGCCTAATCTCTTGTCTGCATATTTAGCGGAAGGAATCCCAATATCAGGGCTGATATAGGGAAAAGCGTTGGGCGGAGTGTAGTTTTAACACTATTTAATGGCTTAATGTTGCAATTAATTGTGTTTCTTTTCGTATTTTTGCAATGCGGACAAAGGGACAAAAAGAAAAGGAGCGTAGCAAATATGGAAGCTATCCGCAAATGCCGCTGATATGCTACCGCCTATTGCCGTTGTGCAACCGCTGCATTTCCGATGGCTAAGTGCCATAGTTATGACAGTAAACCGCCCGTTTACGACAGGCAACCGCTGCACTTCCGCTGTGCTACTGGCGCACTTCCGTTGTGTTACTGATGCGCTGGCGATGTTTGCTCCGATACCTTCTCCCCTGTA
Organism: Lachnospiraceae bacterium; assembly: GCA_963590445.1. Lineage (GTDB taxonomy): Bacteria > Bacteroidota > Bacteroidia > Bacteroidales > Bacteroidaceae > Prevotella. The sequence continues at coordinate 1,222 of CAVAPI010000173.1, forward strand.
CGGCTGACGGCTCTATCCTGACGGGATTGACTTGGCCGGTGCGGTTGGAAGACTTTTCCCCTTATATAATAATGTTCGCGTACATTATACTATATACTATTAATTACTCACAATTGGGGCGCTTGTTTTGAACCGCAGGGTTTGTGACCTCCCCGAACTAAAGACCGACTAAGAACCGACTAACAGAAAGGCTAAAAACCGAGAGAGACTGACTAACTTACCACTTCCGGGAATGTTGGGGGCTTGACGGCCGCCATTGTCCTCAGTGCAGACATACATATATCAATTTTTTCACTCTACTAACTTTAATTTAACAACAACATGAGAATTTCAAAACTACTCGTTTCAGGTGCGTTGCTGCTTACTTGCGGTAGCGTCCATGCGACTGTGGTTGACGGCGTAAGGCAGAAGCCTGTACCCCAAAAGACCGCATTCCAGTACGGAGAAGCTTTCTATCTCTACAACGCCGGTGCCAAAGCGTTTTGGTGCGGTGCTAATGACTGGAACACCCGTGCCTCTGCTACCGATGACGGATGGCAGGTGAAGATTGAAAAGTTCATCAGCGAAGAAGGAGCTGACTGGGACGGCATGACAGTCATCCTTAGAGACTCCGTACAGAAAGGAGACTTCAAGGGCAAATGGCTGAAGGGCTGGTTCACAACGTCGCAAGATGCAACAACCAAAGCCAATTATTTGGACGGTGGTCTTTACACAGACCACAACAAGCAGGTTGACACATTGTGGACCATCACCTTGCTTGACAACGACATCTTGCGCCTTGGCGCAAGCGAGAGCAACACCAACTATGTGGCAGACAGTATTAAGGTTAAGCCGTCTTACGTTGGAGTTGACCAGGCTCTGGATGATGGAACCAACACCCGCCTGTGGGCGTTCCTTGATCCTTCTGTCGCCACCAACTGCGTTGACTGGTATGTCGTTTCACCGGCTGACTACAAAACTCACGTCGAAGCCATCGCTGTGTATAATGTAGCGCAGAGCCTGTATGACCTGATAGCCGAGGCAAAGGGTAAAGGAGTTGACGTTGCCACATGGACAGCAGTCTATGAGAACGAGGCTTCCACCACCGAGGAGCTGAACGAAGCCATTGCCGGAGTGAAGGAAGCCATACGAAAGGCAGACGAAGCCCAAGTGGACGCCAACGACCCCGTTGACAAGACCAGCCTTATCACCAACACCGACTATGCCAGCGCAAGCAACACCGGATGGTCAGGCACGGCTCCCGCATTTGGTTATGGTGCAGCAGAGTTCTACAACAAGACGTATAATGGTTACCAGAAGATAACCGAAGCTCCCAACGGTGTGTATGCCCTCAACCTTCAGGCATTCTACCGCGCAGGTTCCGTTGTGACTTCTTATGAAAACTACACCAAGGGTGACATCAACAAACTTGCCCAGCTCTATGCCGTAGCAGGTCAGGATACCTTGACCACTTCCATCATGAACATCTTTGCAAATGCGCGTGACAGCAAGCTCGGCACAGGTACTGAATACAACGAAAAGGGACAGAATTCCGATGAGGGCACAGCTTTCGTTCCCAACAATATGCAGGCTGCTTCTGCTTACTTCGAGGACGGACGCTACAAAGACAACACTGTGTTCTTCGGCGTTGACGACAACCAGTTCACCATCGGTCTGCTCAAGACCTCCACGATTGACACCGACTGGACCCTCTTCGACAACTGGAAGCTGACATACTACGGCAACTCTGCCCTCGCATTCCAGAAGTGGCAGGAGCAGGTGTTGGCTGACGCATACGACACCAGCACCATTCCTGACGGTACAGTGATGACCAAGGGCACTAAAGAGGCTTACGACGCTGTGAAGAACGGCTTGCCAACTCCGGGCACCAAGGCTGAAGTGATGGCCAACATCAAGGCTCTGAACGAAGCCACTGCCGCCATCAAGGCCAATATCGCCGCTTGGGAGGCTTACAATGCTGCCATGACAGCCGCTGACGCTACAATAAATGACGACGACGTTGCGGAAGGCGAACTTAAGGATGCGCTTAGCGATATGGTGTTTGACGCAGAAGATGATTTGGATGCCTTGACGCTGACTACCGAAGAGGTTATTGCCAAAGCGGAAGCACTGGTTGCTGCCAACGACAACTGTATCAAGAACAGCATCAAGGTTGGTGCCGACGTTACAGACAAGTTCCTTGTTAACGCACGTTATGAGGAAGGTGCAACAGGATGGAACGGCAGTCCTACCGTGAACGGACCTGCAAACAACAAGTGCGCAGAGAAGTACAACACCGCATTCGACGTTTATCAGGAAGTGAAGGACGCTCCTATCGGCGTTTACTCCGTTTCTCTCCAGGGCTTCTATCGTCCGGGCGACAACTCCGTGGCTTGGCCTATATACTTTGCCAACGGATTGAAGTGGGACAAGGCTACCTCTATCTGCGTGTATGTGAACAACAACACCAACGCTTTGATGAACATCTATGACGAACGAGTGAAGAAAGGCGAGCTGTTCCAGACCACAGGTCTTATAGGCCCCGCTCCGTTTGAGGCGGAAATTGACGAAGTGACGCAAGATACATTATGGTTTGTCAACGACATGACCAATGCCGGTATCGCTTTCTCTAATGACATGTACACCAGCACCGCCTTCGGTCTCGTGGCCAAGGCCGGCGATGTGCTCCGCATAGGTATCAAGGGCGAAAAGGACAACACCAACCAGTGGATATGCTGGGACAACTTCAAGATGGTTTTCCAGGGCTTCAAGGCCGACATAATCGCGCCTGAGCTGGAAAAGGCCATCACAAGCGCAAAGGCATTCGTCAAGAGTGAAGGCGTACCTGCAAGCCCAATGAGCAAGACAGCATTCGACAATCTGACAACCGCCATCGCAGAAGGCAACGAAGCTGCTGACGGTACAGAGGGCAAGGCAATGTTCAATGCCCTTTCGGATCTCTATGCAGCCATCGAGGCAGCCAACGCTTCCATCAAGGCTTGTGAGGAACTGGTTACGCTTGCTGAAAGCATGAACAACTTAGCCATGAGCGGTGACTGTCCCGCCTCTGAGGCAGACAAGGCCAAGGCTACCGCCCTCTATTCTGAAGTGATGGAAGGTGTTGAGGAGACATCTCTGACCGATGAGCAAGTCGCAGACTATGTGACTAAGATAAAGGAAATGCTCGTCACACTCAAGATTCCTGCCGGAGAGGCTACTGACGACAATCCTCAGGACCTCACCGCACTCATCGCCACTCCGGGCTTCGAGGATGAAGACGGCAAGAACTCTACAGCCGGATGGACAGGCGCAACAGGCAGCTTCGGAAACGACGACACCCAGAAGGCAGCCCTGCTCTATGAGTACTACGAGAAGACAGGTGTTGACATGTATCAGGACATCGTGGGTCTGCCCAACGGAACCTATGAGGTATCGGCCAACGCATTCTGCCGCATGGGCAGCACAACAGCCGACGTAGAGGCATACAACACCAACCCCGACACTCTGAGCAACGCTCTGCTCTATGCAGTTTCCGCCGACAGCGCAATGAACAGCGTGGGCATCATGCCTATCTCCGCAGGTGCTTTGGCGTCGGCAGTCGGTGCCGGCTCCGAGTCTGACGTTACCATCAACGGTACAGCAATGAAGGTGCCCAACGACATGGTTTCCTCCAATGCTTACTTCCAGATGGGCCAGTATCTCAACACCGTTACTGTGAAAGTGACAGAGAAGACACTGCGCATAGGTCTCCGCAAGGAAACCAAGGTTGGCCAGGACTGGCTCATCATCGACAACTTCAAGCTGATGTACTTCGGCGAGAGCAGCGAGAAGAAGCCAAGCGGCGACGCGACTGGTATCGACACCGTTGGCGGCAACACCTCTAAGGTGGCCAAGGTTGAGTACTACGGCGTTAACGGTATGCGCAATGCAACACTCGTGAAGGGCATCAACATAATGAAGACCACGATGGCCGACGGCAAGGTGATTGTCAACAAGGTCATAGTGAAGTAAAAGCCCTTGCGGGTTACTGACGGGACGGGCGTGGGAACGCACGGTTCCGGCAGGACACCACACCAAAAGGAACGGGGATGGGGCCAGAAACCCCATCTCCGGTTCCTTGCTTGTTATCAACAAACACAACTGACTTATTATCACAAACATTACAGACAGATGAATATCACAACAAGAACATTCTGCCTTTCTTGCCTTTTCGCAGTGGCTATGGCAGCGCAGGCGCAGGTGACGATGACCATCGACGCCACACAACGCGGCCCATTGGTGGGCGACCACCACTACGGACTCTTTTTCGAGGAGATAAACCACGCCGGCGAGGGCGGACTCTATGCCGAACTGGTGAGAAACCGCAACTTTGCCGAGGGACTTGAAGGCTGGACGGCCTATGGCGGAGCGGAATTGTCGCTGACAACGAGCCAGCTGCTGAACGCCGCGCAGGCAAATGCACTTGACATCAACACCACAGGAGCAACCTCATCGGACATGAAGGGAGCGGCCAACGCCGGCTTCTGGGGAATGAATATCGTGAAAGACTCTACATACCACCTCTCTTTTTACGCCAAAGGCAACGCCTCATACACAGACAAGGTGTTTGCCAGACTGCTGAGCAACGACGGAAAGACCGTTATCGGTGAGGCCAAGGCAGAAGGAACAGTCACTCCGGGCACATGGAACAAGCTGACCGCCACCATCAAGGCTGCCGGCAGCGACAAGAAAGGACAGCTATTGTTGCTTACGGGCACCAGTGGCCATCTTTATGTGGACGTTGTATCGCTGTTCCCCTACACTTGGAAGAACAGAAAGAACGGACTGCGCCCCGACTTGGCGCAGCTCCTTGCCGACACCAAGCCTTCGTTCCTGCGCTTCCCCGGCGGATGCTACGTGGAAGGCTCCGGCTCCTATGACCAGACATTCCAGTGGAAGAAGACCATCGGCCCGATAGAGGAACGCCCCGGCCATCCCAACAACAACTGGGGCTACTGGTCGAGCGACGGACTGGGCTTCGACGAATACCTCCAGATGTGCGAAGACCTCGGCGCAGCGCCATTGTTTGTGGTGAATATCGGTCTTGGACACGGCTACACCTTTACACTTGAAGAGACAGAGACACTGGTTCAGGACGCTCTCGACGCAATAGAGTATGCCAACGGCGACGCTTCGACCACATGGGGAGCCAAACGCGTGGCCAACGGACACCCCGAACCGTACAACCTGAAGTTCATCGAAATAGGCAACGAGAACTATCAGGCCGACGCAAACGCCCAGAGCCAGCAGTACGCCGAGCGTTACTACATGTTCTACAAGGCCATCAAGGAGAAGTATCCCGAAATAATCACGATAGCCAACGTGGAGGCGT
>CAVAPI010000174.1:0-6562 GCA_963590445.1 Lachnospiraceae bacterium
TCCCCTTCATCAGCTGCGACATTCCGTTCTCCGTGAATGTCGCAGTAATTTTTTCGCAGAGGTAACGTCCGCCGCGGATGTAGAACACCGCCCGTGGGTTCGGCAGCGAGTTCGAGAGAAACGAAAACTCATACTTCTTCTTCCCGTCGATTTGTCGGAGAGCCTTGCGCCGTCCGTCCAGCAAGCCACCCTTCAAGCGCAGCGAGTAAGGCGCGGCGATGGCCTCGAAGTTGTCCGTCACCTCGATGCAGTCCACCACTGGGTGCGGCTCCGACGGCGCCCACCTCTGCTCCCCGTCCCAAAAGCCGAAGTATATCTTGTCAAAATAAGCATCCGTTTCGTCCTGCTCCCCGTTTTGGATGCGGCGGCTCGCCCATCCCTGCGAAAGGTCGCCAGCGTCGTAGTCCACCGTCCCGTCGTCCGAGCCCGAGGAAAACGTCCGCCCCGACGTTTCCGACGACCCCGACGACTGCCCGTCCTCCGTCAGCACCCAGCTGTCCTGGCTCCCCATGTCGCCGCACGTCAGGTAGAGCATCCTCCCGTTCGCGTCGCCCGTGTCCTCAATCCATGCCGGCACGCACTTCATCTCCACCTCCTCCGCGTCCTCCCCGGCCCACCTTTCCCCGGCAGCATTCAAGGGGTAGAGGCGGTTGAAGTAGCGGTACCACTTGTGGCCGCCCTGCTCCTGGTAGAGCGCCGCCCGGTAGCAGTACATCACGAAGTAAACGCCCAAGTCCTCCGCGTAGAGCAGCCGATTGCCGTCCGACGCAGCGTCGTAGCCCCTCGTCAGCCTCACGCCCGTCCCGTTCCCCAGGCTATACTCCGTCACGCCGCACAGCTTCAAGTCCTTCGCCCTTTGCAGCAACTCCTTGAACGTGCCGAACCTCTTCGCCCCCGAGCCGCACTGCCGCAAGTACCAGTCGCACGAATCGTACGCCCACATCAGCGCCCCGTTGTCGGCATACCTCAGCGTTTGCCCCCCGAGGTAGTCCGACTTGTCCTCCTGCGTCACCTGCGCCGCGAACCCGTCCGCCACCTCGTCCAGCCTCACCTCCCCGGCCTCCTCCGCCAAAGCGTCCGCAAACCGGAACACCACCGTCCTCTCCTTGTGGTTGATGGCGAACGAGCCGAAGAGAAACTTTTCCAGCTCTTCGAAAAACTCCGTCAGCGTCCAGTGCGGCAGGGCCAGTGCGAAGTTCGTCGCGTCCCACGCCGCCGGCAGCGTGTTGCAAACGAGCAAGTAAGCCAGCTCCGAACTTTCCAGCGCCCCGAAGTCCCCCTCGTAGCCCACCTCCGAGCATACGCGGCGCAATATATAAAGGAGGTACGGCTGAAACGACAGCGTCTGCACCCCCATCTCCGGGTGCGCCTCGTGCCGCCAGCGGTACACCTTCTCGTCGTAGTTCCAAAACACCTGGTTCTGAATGTTCCCCGACGAGTTGTTCACCCACGGCAGCGGCACCCAGAAGTTCTCCGGCCACGGCCGCATCGCCGCCATGCACTGCCCCGTCTGCGCCGTGCGCTCTTGGGGGTAACCCAAGTCCAGTTCGTTCAAGTAAACCTCGTCAAACGATTCGTTGAAGTTCTGCTCGCTCCTCCCTTCCAGGAACTGCGTCTTCACCTCCACCTCCGAGAGTTCCGTCACGGTGATCGTCCCCGAGCGGAAGAACGCCCCGTCCCTCAGGTCGCAGTCCAGCGCCACCCTCCTTGCCTCCACCTCCGCCCGGTTGATGTGGCCGAAGATAGCCGTGTTCTCTGCGCACCCACGGAGCGGAAACGTGATGGTCAGCGTGTAGCTGTCCGAGCCCGTAAAGAGGCTGTTCTCCGCAATGAAGTCAAACGACGTGCCTTCTTTCAGCACCGCCCGTTGGTTGTTGATTGTGATTTCCATTGTCGTACTAATTATTTGCGTTTCGATTTAGGAGTTTTGTTACGGATAAGCCTGTCATACTCCTCCTGCGCCTGCTTGATGCCCGTGTCGCCCGTCACGGTGTTCACCGTCACGAACGGCTCGTCCAGCCGCTTGTTCAGTTTCGCTATGGCACGCTCATACCTCGCCAGCGTCGCCGTAGCCAGCCCGTCCGCCGCCTGCTGCACCACCACCGGCTGAGCCGACTGAGCCGAGGAGGAAGCCGAAGCCTGGTAAGCACTCGGCGCAATCGTCCTCGACACGTCCTCCGCCTTCAACGAGCCAATCGCGTTGTTCCGCTGCGCATAGTCCAGCGCATTGATGAGCGGACGCGCCACCGGCGAGGCAAGCAACCTCTGCGAGGCCACCCACTCCCCGGCATGCACCACGCCCACCTCCTCGTCCGCCCGTCCCGACGGCGTGAAGCCGCCCTGCGCATATCCCTGCGCCTCGCTCGCCTGCTGCTGCTTCTTGATGGCCGCAATCTGTATCACGCCAGCCGCCACCGCCATCGCCGCCGCCACGGGAGCCAAGATGTAGCCCACCAACGGAATAGCCGCCGCCGAGCCGTAAGCCGACAAAGCGTTCTGCGCCGTCTGCGCCACGGCTTGGATCACCTGCATGGCAAACATCTTCTTGTTCGCCTCGTTCTTCGCCTTCGCAATGGCCGCCTCCTTCTCCTTCTCCAGTTTCGCCACCTTGTACGTGTTCCCCTCCGCCGCCGAAATCTCCGCCGTGTAGCGAGAGTTAATCGCCGCCGTTTCCTTCTCCAGCTCCGCCTGCACGAGCGACGACACACCGCTGAAAATCTCGCTCATGCCGCCCATGATAGTCGAGAACGACTGCGTCACCGCCTGCCCTCCGCGGCTCTCCATCCACGAGGCCAACTTGTCGTTCGCCTTCTCCAGCCCGTTCTTCGTCTGCCCGATGGAAGCCAAGTCGTAGCGTTTGCGCAAGGCCAGCTTCGCCTTCTCAAACGCTTCCTCGATGCGCAGTTTCTCCGCCGCGTTGTCGCCGGCCGCACGCAGTTCCGCCGCATACACCTCCTGCAAAGCCGCCATCGTGCTGTCGTACTGCGTCAGCCTTTCGTCTGCGCTCATGCCGAAGAAGTCCTCCTTCAGCTGCTGCCGCGTCTGCTCCTGCTGCTGCACGATTTTCTGCTTGTTGGCGAACACCTTGCTTTGGTATTCCTTCTCCGCCGCAAGCCGCTCCTTCGTCCCCTTCTTGTAAAGGCTGACCACCTTGCGCAAATGTTCCATCTCCGTCAGTTCCACCGCATTCTCATACGTCTTGTAGTCCGAAAGCCCGTCCACGAACCGCTGCTTCAACTCCGCCAGCTGCGCATTGTACGCCTTGTCCTCCGCCTCACGCGTGCGAGCCGTGGCATTCTCCTCCTGCTTCTTCAAAGCCTCCTGGTACTGCGCCTGCGCCTCCAAGAGGTCTTTGCCCGAAACATCCGTGCGCTCCGCCTTCCGTTTCCAATACTCCACGTTGATCTCGTCCATCCGCTGCGCATACGCCTCGTAGTCCTTCTCCCCACGGGCATAGTCGATGCGGTTCACGGCATCCTCCTTCGCCTTCCAGTCGTCTGGAGAGTTGCGTCGGTCGTCCTGCTTCTTCTTCGCCTCCGCCAAGCTCGCTTCCGCATCCGCCCGTTCGTCCGAGGTCACATCCTTGCGTTTCAGAATACGAGTGTAAAACTCCTGCTCAATCTCCTCCATGCGCTCCACATAAGCCTCGTAGTCCTTCTCCCCTTCGAGGTATGCTTTCTTGTTGAGTGCGTTCTGCTCCTTCTGCCACGACTGCTCCGCCTTGAACTTCGCCGACTTTGCGTTCTTTTTCTTGCCGTCCACCTCCGGCACACTGCCTCCACCCGTAGAGGGCGACACAACGGGTTTCTCGTTCACTTCCTCCGTCGCCTCCTTGCCGATGTCGTCGCGGTAGATGTCCAAGATGGTGTTCTCCTTCTTCTCCTGCTCCTTAATCTTGTTCTCTATCGTCGCCTTTTTGCTTTTCAGATAAGCCGTTCGGGCCACTGCGCCCGTGTCCATGGCGCGCGCTTCACGTCCATACAAACGAGTACCCGAAGCATTGATGCGCTTATCCGTCTCAATCTCCTCCTCCGCCTCTTTCAGCTGCTGCGCCAACTCCGCCTTCTCCTTGCCGATTTCCTTCAGCATGTCCTTCGCACCCTCCACCTCGTACTTACGGGTGAGTGAGGCGATGTAAGCGTCCAAGGCCTCCTTGTTCGCCTTGTACTTTCCCGTCGTCTCGTCCAGCTGCGCATTGTAGTTCGGGATGAGTTTGTTCAAGGCGTTCACCGCCTTTTGGCGTTCCTCAAGCGACTTCCGCTCGTTGTTCGCCACCTTAATCAACGCCTCAATCTTCGTTTTCTCCTCCACGATGCCCTCCTGACCTTTCAGTCGGATGGCGGCGAGCGCCTTCTCGCCCTCGCTTGCCTCCGTAATCCGCTGCGTCATTTTGTAGAGGCCGTAGCCGAGTGCCACCGCCGCCGCAAGCAGAATGCCCCATCCCGAGGCAAGCGCAGTTCCTGCCTTCTTCACGTCAATCATCAAAGCCGACTGCCGCGCCCAGTTCCCTTGCAGCTTCGCCAAGCCCAACTGCAAAAGCAAATGACTTGCGTGCAGCGACTTCACCACCGCATGATAGGCAATGGAAGCGGTGCGGCACACTGCGTGCCAAGCCGCTTGCGCCTTCAGCATCACCGCATTCGCCTTCACGGCGGCGGTGTAGGCCACAATCATCGTCGTCAGCACCACGATAGCCTCCTTGTGGCGAGCCATGAAGTCAATCGTCGTGCTCATTGCCTTCAATGTCAGCGTCGTCGTGCTGATGATGTGCTTCATTATCGGCATCAGTTTCTCCCCGAGTTCAATCGCCAACTCGTTCACCCTTTTGCGTGCCTTGTCGAGTTCCGCCTCCACCGTTGTGTTCTGCACCGTAAACTCGTTCGTCACCGAAGTGGCATCCTCAAAAGCCGCCGTAGCCTGCTCCTGCTGCCACTTCACCATCTGCACGTTTCCGGCCAATGTGGCAAGCACCTGCGAGGCACGCGCGCCGTTCTCCCCCATGTTCTTGAACACGGGAGCCAGCACGTCCATGTTGCCGAGTTTCTTCAGCTGCTCCAAGAGCATCAGCAGTCCCTCGTTCGTACTCCTTTTTAATGCCTCGTTCAGTTTCTCCAAGTCCATTCCCGTAGCCTTCGCAATCTTGCTCGGCTCCTTGAAAAGGTTCATGATGAGTTGCGAGAGTGCCGTGGCCGACATCTCGCACGCTTGTCCCTGGCTGTCCAGGACCGCAGCAAAAGCCATAATCTGCGGAATGGTCATGCCAGCCTGCGCCCCTACGCCAGCCATGCGTTTGCCAAACTCCGCCAAGTAACCTGCGCTCGCCGTGCAGTTCTGCGAGAGGTCGTTGATGACCGAACCCACCGCAAGCAAACTCTTCTCCGTACCGAGCCGAGCCTCGTCCCCGAAAATATTCGTTAGTTTACTCAATGTCAGAGTTGCCCCCTCGCCGAGTTCGTCAAGTGCCACATTAATTTGGTCAGCCGCCTTGACGAACCCCAAAACGTCCTCTTTGGACGTTTTTCCGAGGCGTCCAGCCTCTTCGGCGAGTTTGTTCAAGTCCTCACGGCTCGTTCGGGTGTCCATCCGTTTGAAGTCCTCGTTGAGTTCCTTTACCTCGTTGTCCGCCAATCCCGTGAATTTGCGCACGTTCGCCATTTCAGCGTCCATTTCCGCAAAAGCGTTCACCGCCTTGCGTCCTGCCATCACGAGTCCCGTCCCCACGGCCGCCGCCCCTGCGAGGATGTTGCCCCACTTGTCCACGAAGCCGTTGATGCGGTCAACAAGTCCCGAGTTTTCCTCTTGCGTTTCCCGTAGTTCCGAGTTCACCTCCGCAATCTGCGCTTTTACCCGTTTAATGCTCTCGCACTGCTTGTTCCACTCCTCCGTCCCTCGCTCAATCCCGTTGAGCGAGCGTTTGAGTTCGTTAAGCGTGCGTTGCAGTTCCTTCGGAGAAGCCTTGTCAAGTCGCTTCATTACATTCTCCACCCCTTGCGTGGCACTCTCAATTTGCGCAATCTGTCTGTGTGTCTGGCGCAGTTCACGCTGGAAGCGTTTCAACTGGACTTTGTCGCCGGCCGCAGCCGCCTTCGTTATTTTGTCCTCGAGTTCCGCCGCTTGCTTTTTCAGCTGTTCGAGCATATTTTGCGCCTGTTTTCCGTTCACTGTCAGCGTGACCGTGGCGTTTGCATTTATATCCGACATAATGGTCTTTTGTTTTGGATGGTGAGTAATGCCACAAAGCTACCCCCACCCAAAAGCCCCTCAAAAGACGCTGCTCCAAGCCTTTTGCGCTCCCCTCACGGCTTGAAAATTGGCAAAATCCGCATATTTTTAAGCCGTAGCAAATAAAACGTCCTGATAGTCAAGCAAAAAGGGGTTCGTTAAGGGGTTTCCCCTTAACTACTCCGTCGGAAGACCCCCCAACCGCCCTATGACGCAGAAACGAGCGACCCCCAAACCGCCCTCGTTATATGTAAACGTATGTTAATAAAAGAGCGATTTGAGTTGCCACGCACCCGAAAAAGCGAGCGAGTTCCGAGAAAAGGCGAAAAGGCTGATTAGG
>CAVAPI010000175.1:0-6121 GCA_963590445.1 Lachnospiraceae bacterium
GGAATGGCCAAGTGCAGTCTAATTCTATAAAAACTACAAGACCGAATTATACCTAATGAAGCAACTATTCAACTCAATGCTTGTTGTCCTGGCTCTCTGTTTGGCCAGTCCATCAACCCTTTTGGCAGACGCAATGACGGAAAAAACACATGCTACAGCCAAGAAAGACAAGAAGAATCAACGCACCATAGCCCTGTGTGGGTACGTGAAGGACTCGTTCACAAAGGTGGGCGTGAAGGGCGTGAAGATAACGCTTATGCGGGAAGACAGCACCGTGGTGGACACCACCACCGTCTTTGTCACAGGGAACAACTCACTCAATGGCGACTATGCCTATAAGTTTGACATCCCGGCCGAGCCGTGCCGGTTCATCATCCTGGCCCAGCATCCCGACTACGAGGACACTTGGGTGAACTTCCATATTCGCAGTATTGCCCGCAACAAATACTTTGTCGCGCCCTGGCATTACATGAAGCGCCGCACTTCAGTCACCTCCGCCTATGACGGAGAGACGCTCCGCGAGGTCACTGTCAAGGGCACCCAGGTAAAGATAGCCTATCGGGGCGACACTCTCGTCTATGATGCCGCAGCGTTCAAACTGCCCGACGGCAGTATGCTCGACGCCTTGGTGCGCCAGTTGCCCGGCGCGGAGCTCAAGGACGACGGCACCATCACCGTCAACGGCCGCAAGGTTGACTACCTCACTCTTAACGGCAAGGATTTCTTTAAGGGTAACAATAAGATTATGCTTGACAACCTGCCTTATTTCACCGTTCAGAACATCAAGGTGTATGACAGGACTACAGACAAGAGCCGCTATATGGGACGTGACGTTGAAATGCGCGAGTATGTGATGGACGTTAACCTGAAGAAACAGTACCGCACCGGCTATATTGGCAACGTCGAGGTGGGAGGGGCTTCGTCCGACCGCTATCTTGGCCGCCTGTTTGCCAGCAGTTTCTCCGACCATACCAAGGTGAGCCTTTTTGCCAACGTGAACAATATCAACGAGACGCGCAACCCCGAAAGCAACGGCGACTGGAGCGCATCCAACGCTCCCGAAGGCAAGACAACCAACCGCTCTGCCGGTGTCAACATCTACGCCGAAGGCAAGGAGACGATGTTCAAGAACACGTTTAATGCCACAGCCTTTTGGAACGACTACGCGAACAACACCAGCAACCGGCAGACCCAGTTTCTTCAAAGCGGAAACTCCTACTCGCTGTCCGACAGTCACACGGACACCCGCAACCGCCAGCTCTCCGTCACCAACGACTTCACGCTCCAGCTCCCCGTGTGGCTCTACTCCTATACCGAGGTGAACATCGGTGACACGCGCGAGAACGGGGCGGAGCGCCAGGCCACGCTCAGTCAGTCAACCGACCGCTACGGCGAGGCTTCGCAAGCCCTTGACTCCGTGTTCGCCACTCCTCAGCCCACCGGCATCCGCGAATCGCTCCTCAATCAGGCGCGCAACAGCGAGCTTTACCGTGGCCACCACTTCAATGCCTACCAGCGCTTTGTGTTCAACAAGAAGCTGGACTGGGGCGACAACCTTGAGCTGGAGCTGAACGCCGGCTACCAGCAGCGTGAAAACAAGAGCTACGTCGACTACCGCCTTGACTATGCCGACCCTCGCCAGGAGGCCGACTACCGCAACATTTATGTCAAGAGTCCCACCAAGGGCTATCACTACGAGGCTCGGGGTGAGTATTTCTTTAACTTTGTCAACAACTTCACCCTGCGCCTCTACACCACCTACAAGCAGTCGCTCGACCATGCCGTCACCGACTATTACCGGCTTGACAGCTATGATGAATGGCGAGACGGTCTTTGGCCTCTGGGCACCGTCCCCTCCACGGCCGACTCCCTCTGGGCCGTGCGCTCCGCACCCAACAGTATGTACCAGAACAAGCTCACCCGCAACTCGCAGACCGGTCTCAACTTCCACTATAACCGACGTACCGACAGCACCTTCACCTATATGCAGATACACCTGCCAATGATTGTGCGCAACGAGAAGCTTAACTACCAACGTGCCACCACAGATACTTGCGCTTCGCGCACCAGGGCGTTCCTTGACGGCGAAATCAACCTTCGGTTTGCCTGGAAACGTTGGAAACATTGGCTAAGTGCCACTATCGTCCACCGCACAATCCTTCCCGACATGACCTCGCTCGTAGCCTTTGACTTCACCAATCCGCTGGCCGTCACTCTGGCCAATGCCGACCTCAAGTCCGGACAGAAATGGACCTTTGACGGCAGATACCGAGTGAGGCTCTTCAACAACCGCCTTACCCTATCTGTAACCCCCCAACTGGGCTACCTGACCAATCCAATACTTACCGGTTACAGTTACGACAGCTCGACAGGTGCCTACACCTATCAGCCGCAGAATGGTGATTACTGTTGGAATGGCGGGTTAGGTTTGGGACTCTATGGAACAATCGACAAAAAGCAAAGGTTCTCTTACTCCATTTCCTCCAAATTGGGCTATGAACTCACCCAAACTATGGAGATGACGGGTGAACGTGCCGCTTCCCAACTGGCCGACCGGCACTTGACGAATTCCAAAACTTGGTGGGACTTCTTCTATCGTAGTGAGAAGATGACCACAGGATTGACCGGAAGCTACACGCTCCACGTCTTCAGCTTTGACGACAACAGCCACAGCAGCTACCGCACCCACGACCTTAACCTGACCTATTCACTCAATGGTTTCATCCCTGTGGTCAAAGTCTTTGTGGGCACTACCTTTGGATGGTACTACACCAATACTACGTTGGGCAACACTCCCAGTCAGAACAACTATGTGTGGAACGCCACCATAAGCCATTCTTTCCTCAAGGGGAAGCGGCTCACCGCCAAACTCTCCGCCTATGACCTGCTCAATACCGTGGCCAACTACAGTTACACAGTCAACCCCTCCTCGATGAATTTCAGCCGTACTGACCGCATTGGCCGCTACGTGATGCTCAGCTTGTCCTACAAACTCAACATCATGCCCGGCAAATAAACGCGCATCCAGTTCCTCCTTGTCACGGCAACCTTCTTCGTTGGCTTCTTTCCCGATGGAGGATACAGAAAAAGCGCATGGTCCTTGCCATGCGCTTTCATTCGCTTTTATAGTTGGAAACGTTTGAGTTTCTACAGTGAAGCGGCTTACATCATGCCGCCCATTCCTGCACCTCCGCCCATTGGCGCCGCTGCTTTCTCTTCGGGTTTGTCCACGATGAGACACTCGGTTGTGAGGAACATTCCTGCGATAGAGGCTGCATTCTCAAGAGCAACGCGAGAAACCTTGGCGGGATCTATCACACCGGCCTTGCGCATATCCTCGTATTCTCCGTTGCGGGCATTGTAACCATAGTCGCCTTTGCCCTCGCGCACCTTCTGAACAACCACGGCACCCTCGCCACCGGCATTGGCTACAATCTGGCGGAGCGGCTCTTCGATGGCGCGCTTTACGATGTTGATACCAGTCTGCTCGTCGGGGCAGTCACCCTTCAGGTCGGCAAGCTCGTCGAGAGCGCGGATGTAGGTTGTGCCACCGCCGGCTACAACACCTTCCTCGTTGGCTGCGCGTGTGGCGCACAGAGCGTCGTCAACACGGTCCTTCTTCTCCTTCATCTCAACCTCGCTGTTGGCACCTACGTACAGAACAGCCACGCCGCCTGAAATCTTTGCCAGACGCTCCTGGAGCTTCTCCTTGTCGTAAGAGCTTGTGCTGTTTGCAATCTCGTTCTTTATCTGAGCCTTGCGGTCAGCGATGCACTGCTTGTCACCGGCACCGTTGACGATGGTTGTGTTGTCCTTGGTTACGGTCACCTTTTCGCAAGTTCCGAGCATCTCGAGAGTTGCCTGTTCGAGTTTGAGTCCCTTTTCCTCGCTGATTACAGTACCGCCTGTCAGCACAGCGATGTCCTCAAGCATGGCCTTGCGGCGGTCGCCGAAGCCGGGAGCCTTTACTGCGCAAATCTTCAAGCCACCGCGCAGACGGTTGACAACGAGCGTTGTCAGAGCCTCAGAGTCAACGTCTTCTGCTATCACGAGCAGCGAACGTCCGCTCTCTGCGGCAGGTTGCAGGATGGGGAGGAAGTCCTTTATGTTGCTTATCTTCTTGTCGTAGATAAGTATGTACGGGTTTTCCATCACGCACTCCATCTTGTCGGCATCGGTAACGAAGTATCCGCTAAGGTAGCCACGGTCAAACTGCATGCCCTCAACCACGTTGATGTATGTGTCGCGGCTCTTGCTTTCCTCTATGGTTATCACTCCGTCCTTGCTCACCTTCTTCATTGCGTCGGCGATGAGCTTGCCTATTTCGGGGTCGTTGTTGGCCGAAACGGTGGCCACCTGCTCTATCTTGGCGTAGTCGTCCTCAACCTTCTCGGCGTGGCTCTTGATGTATTCCACCACAGCGGCCACGGCCTTGTCGATGCCGCGCTTCAAGTCCATGGGGTTGGCACCTGCGGTCACGTTCTTCAAACCTACGTTCACGATGCTCTGGGCAAGTATTGTTGCGGTTGTGGTTCCGTCACCTGCATCATCGCCTGTCTTGCTTGCCACGCTCTTCACCAGCTGTGCGCCGGTGTTCTCGAAGCGGTTTTCGAGTTCCACTTCCTTGGCCACGGTCACGCCGTCCTTGGTTATCTGCGGCGCACCAAACTTCTTCTCGATAATCACGTTGCGTCCCTTCGGGCCGAGAGTCACCTTTACAGCGTTTGCCAGTTGGTCAACGCCCTTCTTCAAAAGTTCGCGTGCTTCTACGTTATACGTTATCTCTTTTGCCATTTCTTGTTGCCTTTCTATTCTTTAGTTGTTGTTTTTATCCTATCACTGCGAGCACATCGCTCTGGCGCATCATCAGGTATTTGGTTCCCTCATACTCCAGTTCTGTGCCTGAATATTTGCCATAGAGAACTTCGTCGCCCTCCTTGAGCACCATTTCCTCGTCCTTTGTTCCCTTTCCTGTGGCGACTATTTTGCCGCGCAACGGTTTTTCCTTGGCTGTATCAGGAATGATAATGCCTCCAATCTTCTCCTCTGCGGGTGCGGGGAGAACCAGTACTCTGTCTGCTAATGGTTTGATGTTCATAACTCTTCTATGATTTTAATGATTATACATTTGGTATTTGCGAGTGCCGTGTTGCCACGACTCTCGCCCTAAGGGATACGAAAACTGTGCCAAAATGCACACGGTGACATTTTGGCACAGTCGCTTTGTCGCATTGTGACAGTCGTTTGCTCCGGCTGTCCGCCGCTATTCGTCGAAAGGCTTGAATATTCCGCGCTCCTCGCGCTCCCTTATCAGTTTGTCGAGCTTCTGCTTGCGCATAGGGCTAAGCCACTTCCGCGCATATATATTAGGTATGGCCACACCAAGGGCTATGCACATTGTGACGATGGACGCCCTCACTCCGTTGTGCACGGCCTCGGTCACTTCGCCCACAATGCCGTGCATCTGTATCAGGGCGAACAGGAAGCGGTACATCAACACGCCGGGTACCATTGGTATGACGCTCGGTATGGCGAGGCAGTGGTGAGGCGTGTGGAACACGTGTGTGCCCTTTACCCATATAATACTTATGAGGAGCGAACCTACAAGCGAACCCATTGTCAGTCCCATGTCGAGACCTATATTGTTGTTGCTCGGCCCCAGATTGACAAAGTTGCGCGTGCATACGGCTATCATTCCGCCTATTGCCACCACCCAGAGCAACCGCTTCTCGATGTTGAATATCATGGAGAAGCCCATGGCCGATATGGCTGCCGCTATCGAATAGCTGATGTAGCTGTTGTGGGGAGTCATGCTCAGGTTCTTGGCAAAGTTGTCCACGCCGCAGATGGTGATGGCCAAGGCGATGCCAAACGACATTGCGGCCACCATGAGGAATGTGTTTACGGCCCGGTTGATGCCCATCCCGATGTGGTTTTCCACCATGTCGGCCACAAAGTTTATCATTGGTACGCCCGGCACGATGAACAGCGCACAGGCCATAAGCGGATGCCAAGGCGTGTCGGTGTGCAGCAGCGGCACGAGCCAGTCGGGCATCGCCGCCTCGGCGGCTGGCGTGGAAATGAACGTGGAGAGCCAGGCCAGTATGGTGGAAAAGCACGC
>CAVAPI010000176.1:0-3589 GCA_963590445.1 Lachnospiraceae bacterium
ATGTAATGCCGCCAAGAGCTATGACCCTGCTGTCTATAATGCCGCCTACTGCTGCGCTTGTCAGTTGGTCGTCGGTATAGGCCGAACAGTAGCCCTGTTTCGATATACTATCGAAAACAGGGCTTAGCGTTACGTAGTCAAGTTGAAGTTTGCGGCTTGCCGCCTCGTCAATACTATGGCAGGAAGCCGACACGGTAATGCCGTCGGACGTGGCCGGTGGCTGTGGATTGCGTCGGTTCAAGTGTACTCCTTGCAAGCCGTAGGCGGCACAGAGACCGAAATGGTCGTGGACGACGGTGTGCCGGAGCACACTGCTTGGCAATTTGTCAAGCAGTGCGGCGCAATCGTCTGCCGTGGAGTTGGGCTTGCGCAGATGCAATGTGTCAAGTCCGGCATCAAACAGCCTCTCTATCAGTTCCGCCTCATTGGGCAGAAATTCCGGTTCTGTGATGACTATGAACTTCATTGGCACAAATCTCCGCTTCCAGTAATTGAGTCACTTACTTCTCGCAGTCCTTGAGCGAATGGCTTATGCGTGCGGCGCAGAAGTTGGGGCCGCACATGGTGCAGAACTCGCCCTCGGTCTTGTTGCTCGTCTTGTAATATTCAAGTGCGCGCTCAGGGTCGAGTGCAAGGTTGAACTGGTCTTTCCAGCGGAACTCATAGCGTGCCTTGCTCAATGCGTTGTCGCGGATGGTGGCACCGGGATGACCCTTGGCCAAGTCGGCGGCGTGGGCGGCTATCTTGTATGTCACCACACCTGTGCGCACATCGTCCTTGTCGGGCAGTGCAAGATGCTCTTTGGGCGTAACATAGCAGAGCATTGCCGTACCGTACCAGCCTATCATGGCCGCTCCGATGGCACTCGTTATGTGGTCGTAGCCGGGGGCGATGTCGGTGACAAGCGGGCCAAGAGTATAGAAAGGCGCACCATGGCACTTGTCAATCTGACGATCCATGTTGGCCTTGATCTTGTGCATAGGCACGTGTCCTGGGCCTTCGATGAACGCCTGCACGTTCTTTGCCCACGCTCTTTCGACAAGTTCTCCCATGGTGTCAAGCTCGGCAAACTGTGCAGCATCGTTTGCATCGTGGGTAGAGCCGGGGCGCAGACCGTCGCCCAGCGATATTGCCACGTCATATTTGGCGCAGATGTCGCAGATGTCGTCGAAGTGGTCGTAGAGGAAACTCTCCTGCTTGTGTACCATGCACCACTTTGATATGATACTGCCGCCACGGCTCACCATGCCTGTCAGTCGGCCTTGCGACAGCGGCACGTTCTTCAGCCTTATGCCGCAGTGTATGGTGAAATAATCAACTCCCTGCTCGCACTGCTCAATGAGCGTGTCGCGGAAAATCTCCCATGTGAGGTCTTCTGCCTTTCCGTTTACCTTCTCGAATGCCTGATACATTGGCACAGTGCCAACAGGTACGGGGCAGTTGCGCAGTATCCACTCGCGTGTCTCGTGGATATTCTTGCCTGTAGAGAGATCCATGAGCGTGTCCCCACCCCACTTGCAACTCCAGACTGCCTTTTCCACCTCCTCGTCTATGCCCGACGTGGTGGCCGAATTGCCGATGTTGGTGTTTATCTTCACAAGGAAGTTGGTTCCGATTACCATCGGCTCGCTCTCCGGATGATTGATGTTGGCCGGAATGACGGCGCGTCCGGCAGCCACTTCGTCGCGAACAAACTCGGGAGTGATGTGCGTGTCTATGCCAAGCTCGGCGCAGTTCATGTTCTCACGTATGGCCACATACTCCATCTCCTGTGTCACTATGCCTCGTTTAGCCAGAGCCATCTGCGTCTCGCCCTCCTTACGAGAGTCAATCCAAGGCTGGCGCAGTTTGGGCAACCCCTTGCTGAGGTCTATTTCCACGTTGGGGTCGCTGTATGCGCCGCTGGTGTCGTAGATGTAGACAGGAGCGTTGTCCTCCATCACCTTTTTGCCGTCAACAACGTTTACCGACGGTGTGAGGCGCACCTTGCGCATGCCGACGCGCAGCTCGGGATAGAGTTTGCCCGGCATGTAAACCTTCTCGGAAGAGGGGTATGTAATCTTAATGTTGTTGTTCATAGTCGTGTGTCAATGTGTTAATGTTCTTGTACTGGGTCGTTGATATTCCTATAATTAACTTTGAATCAGTCTGTCTCAATCATCCGCTTCATCTCGGCAACTGGGTCGGCAGCGTTGAGCACCGCTCCGCTTATGGCAATGCCGTCTATTCCGGTTTGCATGAGAGCTGGTATGTCCTCGCAGGTTATCCCTCCAATGGCCACGATGGGCAGGTTGATGCCCTTTGCTTCCATTTGCGCCACTATGTTTCGGTAGCCTTCAAGTCCGAGCACGGGTGCCAGCTTCTCCTTGGTGGTGGTGAAACGGAAAGGGCCGCAGCCTATATAGTCGGCACCTTGGCTTGACAGTCGCTCTATGTCGTCGAATGTGTTTGCCGTACCGCCTATTATGAACTCCTCGCCGAGCACTCGGCGCGCCTCACTTATCGGCATGTCATTTTTTCCAAGGTGTACGCCGTCGGCCTTGAGGCTCTTGCCCAGTTCCACACGGTCGTCCAGCAGGAAAATGGCTTCGTGTTCCCGGCACAGGGGCTGTATCTGCGCAGCCGCCTCGGCTACTTCGTCGTCGGAAGCACCTTTCATGCGCAGCTGAATCCAACGGCAACCGCCTTCAAGTGCCATGCGTGCGCCGTCAACATATCCATACTGGTCGTTGAAGTGGGTTATAAACTGTATCTGTTTCATGTGGTTTTGATGTCTATGGGCATCAGCTTTTGTGGATTGAAGAAATGGTTAACAGGTCCGTGTCCGTGCCCTATGTTCACATCCGCCCCCGCTGCTATGGCCGCCGACACGAATTCCTTGGCCCGGGCGATGGCTTCATACATGGCAAGTCCGCGGGCCAGCAGTGCCGTTATGGCTGCCGACAGGGTGCATCCTGTGCCATGGGTGTTGCGAGTAGGCACGGTCTTGGCTGTAAACGAGCCTATGAACTGTCCGTTGCCGTCGTATAACCTGTCCTGTTTCTGTCCGTTGTCGGCGGCGTGACCTCCCTTTATGAGCACATATCCGCCACATTCGCTCGCTATGAGCCTTGCCGCCTTGTCGCAGTCGTCCACATTATTTATATGTATGTCCGACAGAGCCTCGGCTTCCGGCAGGTTGGGCGTGAGGAGAGTACACATGGGCATCAGCTCTTGGCGGAATGTCTCCATTGCCTCGGGCTGCATGAGGCGCGAACCGCTTGTTGACACCATTACAGGGTCAATCACAAGGTTGCCGACCGCATATCGGGCAAGCGTGGACGCAATGGCCTTTATCGTGTCACGGTCGTTTACCATGCCTATCTTGGCGGCCTGTGGGTGCAGGTCGTCCATCACCGCACTTATCTGTGCCGCCACAACCTCGGGGCTGACGGCTTCGATAGCCTCAACGCCGAGGGTGTTTTGGGCGGTTATGGCGGTTATGGCCGAAGCAGCGTAGCATCCGAGTGCCGACATGGCTTTGATGTCGGCCTGAATACCGGCTCCTCCGCAACTGTCGCTGCCCGCTATGGTGAGGGCTGTAGGATAT
>CAVAPI010000176.1:3779-6112 GCA_963590445.1 Lachnospiraceae bacterium
CGCTTCAGGTCAGCTTCCACTTGGCGTGCTGTGCGCTCGTCACTCACGTCAAACTGTGCCAAGGCGTTGGGATAGCAGCAGTAGCCGCCCGGATCGGTGTGGCTTTCGGCACTCATGGTGGTCACTCCGAGCGTGGCCATATTGTTGCGTACCTCTGCTGTCTCGCGTGTGGAATAGGATATGTCTACGTCATGGTCGAATATGCGCATTGCGAATGTCACTTGAGCCAGCTCCCTGTCGGTCATCTCGACATTGGGCTGGAAACCTCCGTTCTCGGCTTTGCGCATACGTGGGAAGTTCACGCTGTATTGCGTGCGCCAGTAGGTCTTTTCAAGGTAGCGCAAGTGGTAGGCCATCATGACCACCTCGGTGCGCCAGTCCTCAAGACCGATGAGTGCGCCCATGCCAATCTTGTGTACGCCGGCCATACCCATGCGGTCGTAGCCGTTCAAGCGCCACTCGTAGTTCGATTTCGGTCCTCTTGGATGGTAAACCTTGTAGCGCGCCTCGTTGTAAGTCTCCTGAAAGCAGATTACTCCGTTGAGTCCGTGGTGGCGCAGCTCGGCGTAGTCTTCAGTTGCCAGCGGCATTACCTCTATCTGTAGGTTGTTGAAGTATGGCTTGGCCAAGTCGAGCGAGCGCGCAATGTAGTCAACTCCCGCCTTTGCAGGGTTCTCGCCTGTAAGAATGAGCAGGTTGTCAAACGGCGCGAGCTTCTTTATCGCCTTATACTCGCGCACAATTTCCTCCTCTGTAAGAATGGTGCGTGCCATCTTGTTCTGTACGTGGAAACCGCAATACACGCATGAGTTGGCGCATGAGTTGGTTATGTAAATAGGGATGAACATGTTGATGGTCTTTCCGAACTTCTCGCGTGTGTACATCCTGCTGAGCCGTGCCATTGGCTCAAGGTATTTCTCGGCGGCTGGCGACACCATAGCCATGAAGTCGTCAACATCGCAGTGGCTCTTGGCCAGTGCCCGACGCACATCGGCATCGGTCTTTGCCATTATCCGGGCTGTTGTCTCGTCCCAGTCTATCTTTCTTATTTCGTCTACGAACATTTCTTTTCTTTCCTTTATAGGTGTTCTATAATGCACCATTGTTAGTTACGGCGGTAACTAATAATATATACCTTATATCGGAACAGTTATCCTCCGCAAAAGGCTTTCAGTATAACAATGTCATCGCCTTCGCACAGCTTGCGTGTGCTCCACTCCGTACGCGGCACCATGTCGTTGTTCACCGCCAGCGCCACTCCCTTGTCGGGCAGTTGCTGCTCGGCGGCAAGCTCAGCCACTGTGGTTGCCTGTGTATCGGTGGGCGTGTTGTTTATCTTCACTTTCATGCTTGTGTGGTTTAGTTGAGGAATGCTGTCAATGGTGAACTTGCCTCAGCCTCAAGGTTGGCTGACTGTGAGGGAAGTCCAGCCTCATAAGCCTCGCGTCCTGCCTCAACGGCTTTCTTGAACGCCTTTGCCATGGCCACAGGGTCGCCGGCCACGGATATTGCCGTGTTGACGAGCACGGCCGATGCTCCCAGTTCCATTGCTGCCGCAGCGTCGCTTGGTGAACCGATTCCGGCATCTACCACAACAGGCACCGAAGCCTCATCGATGATGATGCTGAGGAAATCACGCGTGCGCAGTCCCATGTTCGTTCCTATCGGTGCGGCCAAGGGCATCACCGTGGCTGCTCCTGCCTCGGCCAGTCGTTTGCAAAGCACGGGGTCGGCCTGACAGTATGGCAACACCGTAAAGCCTTCCTTCACCAGTGCCTCGGTGGCCTTGAGCGTCTCTATCGGGTCGGGCAACAGATAGCGCGGGTCGGGGTGTATCTCCAACTTGAGCCAACTTGTGCCGAACGCCTCGCGTGCCATCTTGGCTGCAAAGACAGCCTCCTCGGCGTTGCGTGTGCCTGAAGTGTTGGGCAACAGCTGTATGCCTGGCTTGGCTATGTGGGCGAGCATGTCGTCGTCCTTGTCGCCAAGGCTTATGCGCTTCATGGCCATTGTCACCATCTGCGTGCCGGATGCCGCTATGGCCTCGGCCATTACTGTGTTTGAACTGAACTTGCCCGTGCCGAGAAACAGCCGGGACTCAAATTCCTTGCCTGCAATAATCAGTTTTTCCATACTTTCTGATGGTTTTGAACGTTAGTTTATTAATATGCAGGGGTCTTTTCCATGCTTACCATAGTCCCAAAACGGACATCTGGCAGCGTGTGCTGCGGAAAGAAAACGAGTAATCCCTACGCCGGCATTATCCGGATCAGGTGTTACGGGTATAATCTCAGCCCAGACAAACGTCCGAGCACCCCCACGGCCTTGCGGCC
>CAVAPI010000177.1:0-5523 GCA_963590445.1 Lachnospiraceae bacterium
CTGCCGTCGAGCATACTGGGCATGCTGGTGCTCACGCTACTGCTAAAACTGAAGGTAATACGCCTTGAGTGGGTGCAGGGACTGGCCGACTTTCTCGTGGCCAACATCGGTTTCTTCTTCGTGCCGCCCGGTGTGGCCGTGATGCTCTACTTCGACGTAATCAAGGCGCAACTGTGGCCGATAGTGACTGCCATGGTCATCTCAACCATATTGGTACTGGCCGTGACCGGCTGGGTTCACCAGATTTACGGCACCACTTCGCAAAAAGTGCGCCACCACTTCCACTCTGACGACGATGAGAAAGGAGGCGAAGAATGAGCTATTTCTCCAACGAGTTTTTCCTCATAGCCCTCACCTTCGGCACATACTTTCTGGGCAAACTGCTGCGCAAGTGGACGGGATGGGTAATCATGAACCCCATACTCGTGGCCATCACGCTGATGATTGTGTTTCTGAAGGTCACAGGCGTTAGCTACGACACCTACAACGAGGGCGGCCACCTGATAGAGTTCTGGCTGCGCCCGGCGGTGGTGGCTCTGGGAGTGCCGCTCTACCTGCAGCTCGGAACGATAAAGAAGAACCTTGCGCCAATACTCGTGGCCGAACTGGCCGGATGCGTGGTGGGCATAGTGTCGGTGGTCTATATTGCCAAGAAGATGGGAGCGTCGCACGAGGTGATACTCTCGCTCGCGCCCAAGTCTGTCACTACGCCCATAGCCATGGAAGTGACCAAGGCCGTTGGCGGAATACCGTCGCTCACGGCTGCCGTGGTGGTGTGCGTGGGACTGATGTGCGCCGTGTGCGGCTACAAGACCATGGGTTTTGCCCATGTAAAGAGTCCTGTGGCGCAAGGCTTGTCGATGGGCACCGCCGCCCACGCCATGGGTACGGCCACGGCAATGGGAGTAAACCAGATACACGGAGCGTATGCAAGCCTCGGACTGACGCTCAACGGAATATTCACCTCGCTGCTCACGCCGTCGATAATACCGCTGCTCGGAGTGTAAAGCAGCACAGCCACGCTTCGCCCGTTACGGAGTTTTTGCGTACCTTTGCGTATTGTAAGTAGGTGTTCAAAATTATTTGATATGGATATGCGCTTTATTTTTTGACTGTGTGTTCGGATTGAAGAGGGAGTGTAGCGGGCTACACGACCGATGAAAGTCGGGCACACAGGCAAAAAGAAAGTGCAGAGACATGCCAAAGTATAATAGGCACCTGCTGACCAATAAGTATATACGAATAATTTTGAATACCTACTTAACCACAAAAACAAACGAAATGGCACTCGAAAACGACAAGCAGCACAAGGTTTTGTTCATCTGTCTGGGCAACATCTGCCGGTCTCCTGCGGCCGAAGGCATAATGAAGCACATTGTAAGCGAAGCCGGCATGGACGACAGGTTCGTCATCGACTCGGCCGGAATGGGCGACTGGCACGTTGGGCAGCTGCCCGACCGCCGCATGAGAAGCCACGGCCAGCGTCACGGCTACGCCTTTGACAGCCGCGCAAGGCAGTTTTCCAGATCCGACTTCAGCCGCTTCGACCATATAATAACGATGGACGAAGACAACCGCCGCGCCGTGTTGGCCTTGGCCACAACCGCAGACGAAAGGGCAAAGGTAGTGCGCATGGCCGACTACTTCACCGCCCATCCTGGCCAGGCCACCGTGCCCGACCCCTACTACGGCGGCGACAAGGACTTTGAACTGGTGATAGAACTGCTCGAAGATGCCTGCCGGGGACTGTTCAACAGCATAATCGAAGAATAATCAAGTAACTCTGACCACGGCATATGGAGATGAGCAAGGAGTCACGCACGGCGTGGGACATCATAGAAAACACCGGGGCAAACCTGTTTCTCACAGGCAAGGCCGGCACCGGCAAGACCACATTTCTGAAGGAGCTGAGACGGCTGTCGCCAAAGCGCATGGTGGTGCTCGCACCAACCGGAATAGCGGCAATCAACGCCGGAGGAGTAACAATCCACTCGTTTTTCCAACTGCCGCTGTCGCCCTACGTGCCCGGAGCAACTTTCGGAGGCGGCGACAACAGACGGTTTAAGGTGGGAAAGGTGAAGCGCAACATCATACGCACCACCGACCTGATAGTGATAGACGAGATAAGTATGGTGCGCGCCGACCTGCTCGACGCAGTCGACTCGATGATGCGCCGCTACCGCAAGCACGACAAACCGTTCGGCGGAGCGCAGCTGCTCATGATTGGCGACGTGCAACAGCTGGCTCCAGTGGTGAAAGACGATGAGTGGGCCATGCTCTCGCAGGTCTACGACACCCCTTACTTCTTCTCAAGCAAGGCGCTGGCCATGGCCGGCTACCTCACCGTGGAACTGAAAACGGTGTACAGGCAGCAGGACGACCGCTTCATAGCCCTGCTCAACCAGATACGCGAGAACCGCGCCACAGCCGAAACGCTGGCCGAACTCAACCGCTGCTACATCCCGAACTTCCGTCCGGCACAGGACAGCGACTACATCCGGCTGACCACACACAACCGCCCGGCACAGGAAATCAACGACCAAGAACTGGACAAACTGCCCTCCAAGCTCTACACCTTCAACGCCGAGGTGGGCGGAAACTTTCCCGAAACGTCTTTCCCTGCGGACTTTCAGCTCAGACTGAAGGCCGGGGCGCAGATAATGTTCATCAAGAACGACGCCAACCACCGCTACTTCAACGGCATGATAGGCGAAGTGCTGGAGGTGGAAGACGACAGCATAACGGTGTGCGGCAAGAACGGCGGCAGTCCGTTTGAGATAGAGAAAGCGGAGTGGACCAACTCGAAATACACGCTCGACGAGACCACCAAGGAGATAAAGGAAAGCGTGGAAGGCGTGTTCCGCCAATATCCGGTGCGACTGGCATGGGCGATAACGATACACAAGAGCCAGGGACTGACCTTTGAACACGCCATAATAGACGCGTCAAACTCCTTTGCGCACGGCCAGACCTACGTGGCCCTGAGCCGCTGCAAGTCGCTCGACGGACTGGTATTGAGTCAACCGCTCAGCCCGTCGGCAATAATAAGCGACAGCCAACTGGACGCCTTCAACAGTCATGTGGCCGACAACGCCCCAACCGACGGACAGGTAAGCTCGCTCGCAAGGGACTTTGTGGTGGCAAACATGGACGACTTGTTTGACATGAGCGGACTCAAGGCTGCCACAAACATGGTGATACGCACCCTGTCGGAGCACCTCTCGCGCCGCTACGCAGACCTGCTCAACGCATACCGACGCACCATTGCACCCATGGAACAGCTCATGGCGGTGGCACGGAAGTTCAGGGTGCAATACACCCAGCTGCTTGCCGACAACGGCGATGCGTCCAATCCGCAGATTCAGGAGCGCATACACAAAGGGGCGGAATATTTCCGTGAAAGCCTGAAGGAACTGGGGCAGCTGATAAAGAAGACAAAGGTGAGCACCGACAACAAGACAGTAAGCAAGCAGTTTGACGAGCGTTTCGACGTGCTCAAGGAAACGTTCGGCATGAAGATTCAGCTGCTCGACTATGAGAGCAAGCCCGAAACCGAATTCTCCGTGGCCGACTATCTCCGCGCAAAAGCCTGCTTCCTGCTCGGCCAACAGCCGCCAAGCCCAAGCAAAAAGCAGAAACGCACGGCAAAAAGTACTGTTAGTCAGGCAAACGGTACAATACCAAGCCAGACAAGCTCCACAACGACAAGCCTGGCAAACGAGCCAAAGCAGTCAAAAGAACCCAAGCCCAAGAAAGTTCCGACTGGCGAGATAAGCTTCGAAATGTTCAACGGCGGAATGTCGATAGAACAGATTGCCGAAGAAAGAAACCTCGCCGTCAGCACAGTATTCGGCCATCTGGTGAAATTCGTGGCCGAGGGACGGCTCGCACTCAGCCGCCTCGTGAGCCGCGAACACGAGATTGCAATCAGCAACTACCTCATCTCCCACCCCGAAGCGACCACCATGTCGGAGGTTAGGGAGGCTCTCGGCGACAGCATCAGCTACAACGAAATACGTGCGGTCATCGTTTCAATGGAAAAAGAACGGGAACAAGGCTGACCAAACCGCCCCTCTGCGCACAACATCCGCACGGGACAGGACACAGAAAAAGGCGTACCAGACCAATAATCCGGTGCGCCTTTTTCCTTTTAAAGTATGCCTTTCAAGTCAAGCTGTCAACCAACGGTTTTCAAGTCACCAATCCACACATTTCAGGCAAGCCGATGCCGCGCGGAGCGTTATCCTACAGTGATTTGCCGAGCCACCTTGGATGTCTTCGACTCAAGTTTGGGCAGAGCCACGGTAAGAACTCCATTCTCCACGTGTGCCGAAATCTTGTTGCGGTCAACGTCATCGGGCAGGATAAGGGTCTGTTCAAACTTGCTGTAAGAGAACTCCCTGCGCAGATAGCGTGAGTTGTCGCCCTCGTCCTTGTGCTCAGCCTTTGTCTCCAGTTTCACGGTGAGGTTTCCTTCATCGTTTATGTGTACTGTCACGTCTTCTTTTTTCATGCCTGGAGCGCCCAGTTCCACGGTGTATTCGTGGTCGTTTTCCTTAACGTTGACGGCCGGAGCTGCTGCGTTGGCTTTCGGCATATAATAATCTGTACCAAAGAAGTCTCCGAATACGTCGGGCAACCATGCTGTGTTTCTTCTAATCGATGTCATAGTCAAATCTCCTATAGTTTAAATTGTCATTATAATTGTTTGCTTCCGGGGCTTCCTCTTTCGGGGTTATCCGTTGCACCAACTGTACCGCAACAAGCATACCAAGCATAGTTTTATATGACACTATGGCCGTTTTGCATGACAAAACGACACATTTACGACAATTAGAGAGCTGTTCGGGGGCAAAGAAGAACTGCCTTTGCCCCCAATAACGAGACTTACTTGCGCCCCTGTATAGCCTTCAGCACGTCCACGGCCTGCTCTACGGTTGTAATCGCGTCGACCGTCATTGAGCGTCGACCGTTGTGTTCGCGCAGGTTGCAGCGGCGGGCGTTGGCGGCTATGTAGGCCAGCATCGCGTCGAAAGCGCAGCTGCGGTAATACGGACTTTGAGGGTTTGACGGGAAAACGATGGTCATGCGCCCCTGTTTGAGTATCACCTTTTCACAGCCGAGAGCCTTGCCCATGCGCCTCAACGGCACCACCTGCATGAGTTCCTCACCCTCCTTAGGCACCGGTCCGAAGCGGTCGGTCAACCGCTGACGGTACTGTTCCAGTTCCGCATCGGTCTTCAGGTTGTCCAGTTCCCGGTAGAGCAGCATCCGTTCGCTGTCGCCCGGCACATAGGTGTCGGGGAAATACATCTCAAGGTCGCTCTCCAAGGCACAGTCGTCCACAAAGTCTCCATCGGTCAGGCCGCCCTTCTGCTCATTGTCGGAGTACAGTTCGGCAAACTCATCGTTCTTCAATTCCGTCACCGCCTGGTTGAGTATCTTCTGGTAAGTCTCATAGCCAAGGTCGGCAATGAAACCGCTCTGCTCTGCGCCGAGCAGGTTTCCGGCTCCGCGGATGTC
>CAVAPI010000178.1:0-5475 GCA_963590445.1 Lachnospiraceae bacterium
GGGCAATACATCGTCTACATCAAGACGGCAGGGGAAATCCATACCGAGAAGTTCAACCACAAGTAAAAGCCTGTTCCATGAGATGCCCGAACATCCCCAAAACGGCGGCGGCAATGTTTCTTTGCCTTGCCTGCCTCGCGAGCGAGGCCCAGGAAAAGCCGGTGTACAATGTACCCGGCCCCGACATCGCCTCGCTGGGCACTTACGGCACCGTTCCCGTCAGCCTGTTCACCGGCACTCCCGACATATCCGTGCCGCTTTACGAGCTCCATGTGGGCAACTTCTCCTTCCCGATAACCGCCACTTACCATACCGCGACCGTAAAGCCGCATTCCCAACCCGGGATAATCGGCCTGGGCTGGAGCCTGCGCACCGACGGGTACATAAGCCGGACGGTGCATGGCGTGTATGACGAGAAACAGTGCGACAAATACATACACGGCTACTACGGGCACGCCAAGGGGATGAAAGGCATGACCGGCGAGCGGTTCAGGCGGATTGTAAGCGACAGCACCGCGAGCGACGGGACGGCACACGACTGGTACGAGCTGGCCCCCGACGAGTTCTCCTTTGACTTTTGCGGATACGGCGGCAGGTTCTACCTCAACGAGGAAGGGGGGTGGACGGTCATCTCAGACACGGACATAAAGCTCGAGTTCGACGCCGACGGTGACGGCTTCGTGGGCTGTGAAGGGCTGTACGGCCGCATTCCCAAGTTCAAGGAATGGCAATACAAGAAGGAGAACCGGCGCTATTTCAACAAGTTCACCCTGACAACGCCCGACGGATGCCGCTACGAGTTCGGCGGCGTAAACGCCACGGAATACAGCATACCCTATTATTCGAGAAACCACTCCGACCTCATACCCACGACATGGCGACTTTCAAGGATAGTGACCCCGCAAGGCCACCATATTGACTTCGCCTACGACACCTCAAGCGTGACGTGCGACATACGGTATGTCCCGTCATCGACCCAACTCACCAACTGGGAGGCGGACAAGGAGTATCTCGTCAGCTACAACACCGGCATGAGGGGATTCACGGGGTTCATGGTCTATCCGGCAAACATAAAGAGCATTACCACCCCAAACGAGACCGTGGCCTTTGACTACCAGCGCGACTATGGCCACGCCGACCATTTTGACAAGGGAATACCCCTTTACTGGGAGAGCGGCGTCAACAGGCACGACCCCTACATTAACATCATGAACCCACAGGAACAGTTCTTCATGCTGATCGACGCCGACGGGGGCGGCAGCGAGGGCGAGGGCAGGAAAAGCGTCATGAACGCGCTGGCGAGCAAGTACCTCCGCCGCATGGCCATATCGGAAAGGTACGGCGGCAACGGCCGCAGCTTTTTCTTCGATTACAAGACGCGCTCCAGGAGGCTCCTGACGTCAATCTCATGCCGCGAGGGAACCCCGGGGCTCATTGTCCGTGACGTGACGGGCGGGGGGATGACGTATACCGTGACGGAGACCCCGCCCAACAAGTCTTTCCAGGACATGCCGGTATGGCGTTTCACTTACGACGAGACGCCGATGCCCGTCAGCTACGTCATGGGACGTACGGACAGCGAGGGGTTCTATTCCGGCGGTACGCACGAGCTTACGGAAAGCGTCGGGAAGTCATTGGACACGGAGCCCGTATTGGACGCCGCCTTGGCCATGACCTTGAAGACCGTCCAATGGCCGACGGGCGGGTATACAGATTTCAAGTACGAGCTCAACGACTACTCCAAGGCGTTGGCGGAAGACCATGTGTCCGTCATCGAGACCGGCGGCACCTGTGGCGGCCTCCGCATAGCGGAGATCAGGAACCGCGACAGGCATGACAGCGTCACTTCCGTGAAAAGGTACCGGTACACCGACGCCTACGGTTCCCGCAACAGCAGCGGGACAAGGAGGGGGATTCCCGTCTACGGCGTCAGCTATTCAGCGCCTGTGAAAGACAAGGGCACCGTCCGCCTGGACATGTTGTCAGCGGGCGGGTTCTTCCCGTGCGTGACGGGGCAGGTCTCCCCGTCGGTGGGATATTCCTCCGTCATAGAGGAGACGCTCGACGGCCACGGGAAGACGTTGGGACATGTGCGCTCCTCGTTTTCCAACTACGGGACGGGGAGGACGAACTCCCACGCGGAGTATTGTCACAACATGGACAACTCCGCCGGCGTGGCTCCATACACGAGCGTCTCGCCCGAGACAGGCAAGCTGCTGAAAAGGGAATATTACGACAGCGGCAACAACCTGGTGAAAAAGGAGGAATACACTTACAAGCGGGTTCGCGACGGCTCAATCCTCATTCCTTATTGCCAGACCGTCTTCTTCTGCGTGGCTCCGTATCATTTCCTCTCCACCCAGGCCGGATGCGTCACGCGGGCTTACACGTTCAGCTACCTTCCCGTGACCATGAGCGAGTCGGTAAGGTCAACGGGGAGTGACACGTTCGTAACGTCCAGGAGGGAGGTCGACTACGATTCCACGCGGCTGATAAGGAAAGAGCGGAAGCTCCTTAGCGACGGCAGCTGGGCAAGCACGGAGTATTCATACCCTTACGATGACGGGAGCCTCTCATGGATGTCGGGACGGCACTTCGTGAGCCATGTAGTCAGGAAAAAGGAAAGCAGGCATGGCGAGGAGCGCGTGGCGGTCATGGATTATGAGGCCAACGACCGTTCGCGGTCAACGCCGTACGCAAGCCGCCTGACCAGGATAAGGAACGGCATGGGCAAGGTCGAGTACCAGGCGTTGTCAGCCGACGAGTACGGCAATCCCAGGGAGACGATAGAAAACGGCAGGCATTCGACGCTTGTCTGGTTCAACCAGGGGCAAAGGCTCGGCGCGAGGTTGGATAACTATTCCCTCGCCTCGCGGGGGCGCCCTGTCCTCCCCATAAGAGAGAAAGCTTACGCCAGCGTTGACACCATGGCCATCGAAGGGGCGACAATCCCGGTGGGCAATGAGTCATACGACTTTGGCCAAAGACAATACCCCGGCTCTCTCATTCACTTGTATGCTTATGACGGCTGCCTCAGGCTTGACTCCCATACCGATCCTTCACTCCAGACCGAATGTTACGACCATGACGCCCTGGGAAGGCTGCGGCATGTCTACTTCAATGAGAGGCAAGACGGCGGCGACAGCCGGAGGGCGACCCTTAAACGGTACATGTACGACTACTACAACGACGACGCGTTAAAAGGGACCTTGAGACCTGACGCAATGTCGCAAGCCATGTCCAATGATCCCGTGGAAGTGCCCGTGGCTGACTCCTACAGGCCTGTAGCCCCGGCAAAAGGTTACGCGGCCACTCTCAAGCTGACCCACTGGAACAGCGGCGCCACCCCTGACAGCCTGAGGGGGTACCTGATAACCCTGGCCGACACGCAGACCATACGCTTCAGGTGCGTCGACTTCCAGTATACGCGAGGGCTTGGCACGGGCATGCCCGACGGCAAGCTGCCGCTTGACGTCCGGCTGTATGACGACACGTCCGGGAACGGCTCCCCCTTGGCCTCGTTCCGATGGTATGTCGAGGGCACGGAAAAACTTTATGCCGACACCACTGCCGTGGACACTTGCGGGCTCGTCCTGAGCCCCGGGACGTACCTTCTCGTATATGGGGGCTACAAGGAGGACGTGATGACAGCCCCCATTGCCAGGAATGCCATGGTCATACAGGGCGAGCAGTCCGCCATCACGGTCGCCATGGAGAGCCTGCCGCTCCTGCCGCCACCGGGGAAGGCTGAGGTGACAGGGTGGAACACCATTACCGAGTTCACCAGCCGTGACGGGTCCATGTATGGCGGCGAGAGCGTCATGACGCAATATGACGACTTCGGGCGCCTCACGAAGACCATAGCCCGCGGCATGAGCCCCATGGGAAACGACATCGTGGAGGCGCGAGAGTACGACGGCTTCGGGCGCGAGCGCAGGGTTTGGCTGCCGGTGGCCTCGTCGTCTGACATCCCCATGGACATGCTCCTGGGCGACGTCGATTTCCACGGCAATGGCGGTGACTACTCCGACGGGGAGCCTTACTCCTACACCGTGTATGAGGACTCGCCGCTGTCGAGGACGCTCGTGGCGTACGGCCCCGGCGAGGACTGGCACGCCAAGGGCAAGGGCATGGTCACGGCATGCCTTGCCAACGTCAGCGGAAGCGACACCTTGGGGTGCGCAATGCTCAAGGCCGTAAACGGCGGCGAGGACGTCACCGTAAGGTCTGACGGCGAATATGCCACGGGGACGCTGTCCGTCACAAGGACGGAGGACGAGGACGGGAAAGTAAGCTATCGTTTCGAGGACCGTGACGGCAGGACGGTCTTGGAGAGGAGAGTACTGAATGAGGACGGGATGAGGAAAACGCTTGACACATATTACGTGTATGGGGCGTTCGGCAACTTGCTCGCCGTTCTTCCCCCGGCCGCCTCCGATGGAATCGGCACCGGCAACGTGGACAGGGGGCTGATGGACGCGTACGCCTATCAATACCGGTATGACAACCTAGACAGGATGACGGCCAAGAAGCTCCCGGGGCGCGGATGGGTTTACCATGCTCATGACGTAAACGACAACATGGTATTCTCCCAGGACGCGGAACAGCGGAAGCAGGGCAGGTCAACATTTGTCCTTCGCGACTCCCTCGGGCGTCAATGCGTTACTGGCACATGCTCCTTCACGTTCCCGCGGGGATACAGTGTGCAAGGCGAGGTGTACTGCCACTATACGGGCGAGGGAGACGGACTGGCTGGATACGTGGTTACAGGCGTCACCCTGACGGACGCGAGGGTGCTCACGGCGACATATCATGACAGCTACGACTTCCTTGACGACCTTTGCCGGGACTCCAAGCTTCCCAAGGGCGGCTTGAGATACGGGCGACAGGCTGAATGCGTCACCGGCCTGGTGACAGGCCGCGTGAATTCCGTGCTTGAGGCTACGGACAGCGTAACGCCACGCAAGCTGTTCTCCGTCATAAGGTACGACTATCGGACAAGGCAGGCGAGGATAGAGACGGAGAACCTCATGGGAGGCTACGACGTGGAGGACACGGAACATGACTTCTTGGGGAGGGTAACCAAGAGATGCCTCACGCACCACGTCCCAAGGCCGGGGAAAGACATTGAGGAGGAATACGCCTACGCTTATGACAATGCGGGAAGGCTCCTGACGGTCGATCATGCCGTGAGCGGCGGTGAAACGCGCGTCTTGGCGGACAACCGGTACGACGAGCTTGGAAGGCTGGCAGCCAACAAGCCAAACGGCAGCGATGCCCTTGCCACGTGCTATGACTATAACTTACGCTCGTGGCTGACTAAAGTGACGAACCCCGCGTTTGAGATGCTATTGCGTTATAACGAAAGCGACGGCACGGCCAAGCCACTTTACGGCGGGAACGTCTCGTCAATGGAATGGAAGGCCGGCCTTGACGGCATGACAAGACGATATGGCTTCACCTACGACGGGCTTG
>CAVAPI010000179.1:0-4970 GCA_963590445.1 Lachnospiraceae bacterium
AGTTGGGAGGGCATGGAGTGCATCAACTACTCGCCGCTCGTCTATGCGTACCAATGTACCAATGTGGCCATAACCGGAAAAGGCACGCTTACGCCCGACATGAAGGTGTGGAAAACATGGTTTACTCGTCCCAAGGCGCACATGAATGCATTGGCGCAGCTCTACGACTGGGCCACTTTCAACAAGCCTGTGTCCGAACGGCTGATGGCGGTTGGTGAAAATCACCTGCGCCCCCACCTGATTCACTTCAACCAATGCCGCAATGTGCTGCTCGAAGACTTCAAGATACGCCAGTCTCCATTCTGGACTATCCATCTCTACCGCTGTGTCGGAGGTGTGGTGCGCGGCCTTGACGTGTATGCACACGGGCACAACAACGACGGAATAGACCTTGAAATGACGCGCAACGTGCTCATCGAGAACTGCCTGTTTGACCAGGGCGACGACGGAGTGGTGATAAAGTCGGGACGCAACCACGATGCCTGGCGCATAGGACAACCCACGGAAAATGTCGTAGTGCGCAACTGCCGTCTGCGCAATGCCCACGGTCTGCTTGTGATAGGCAGCGAAATTTCGGGCGGAATACGTAACGTTTATATGCACGACTGCTCGATGGAGGATCGTGTAAAAACGCTTTTCTACCTGAAAACCAACCGTCGCCGGGGCGCATACATTAGTAATATATACATGGAGCGCGTGAGTGCCAACAGCATGGAGCGTGCCTTTGCCATTGACACCGACGTGCTCTACCAGTGGAAAGACCTCGTACCGACCTACAAAGATTCCGTTACGCAGATACGCGACATATATATGAGGAATGTGAAGTGCAGCGTGGCCGACGGCGTGTATCAGATAAACGGCGACAAAGACCTGCCCGTGGAGAACGTTGCCATAGAGAACCTCAATGTGGACACCGTGCGCAAATATACCACAAAGGCGGTTAATGTGAAGGGACTGAAGGTGAACAACGTGCGCTGGGGCAAGTTTCTCGGCGAGAAGAAGGGCAAGTAATGCATTGGCCATAACGAGAGGCAGCTTTTGTGACTCATGGATATACAGGCTAAAGCGGCAGGGCTGGCACGAAATTTGAAGCTGTAATTTGTCCGAACCGATTATAATGCTTAATTTTGTGTGTCGGATAAAACCGGTAGAAACAACGACTTTCCCATTTATGATATATACAGTAACTGCCCCAAAGACGCTTGATGCCCGGGTGTCGCTGCCCGCCTCGAAGAGTATAAGCAACCGTGTGCTGATAATAAACGCGCTTGCCGGAGGCACAGAAATACCGCAAAACCTCTCCGACTGCGACGATACAAAAGTGACAGTGGCTGCCCTTCGTGACAAACCCGATGTGATTGACATCAAGGCCGCCGGCACCGCCATGCGTTTCCTTACTGCCTATCTTGCAGTAACGCCCGGTAGCCACACCATAACCGGCACGGAACGAATGAAGCATCGCCCTATTAAGGTGCTCGTGGATGCCCTGCGCTATCTCGGAGCCGATATAGTTTACGAGGGTGAAGAGGGCTTTCCTCCACTGCGCATCAATGGCAGGACTCTCGAAGGTGGCCACTTGCCCATGCCGGGCAACGTCAGTTCGCAGTATATCTCGGCCCTGCTCATGATAGCTCCCATGCTGAAAAATGGTCTGACGCTACATCTTGAGGGCGAAATTATATCACGCCCATACATCGACCTGACGCTTTCGCTCATGGCAGCCTACGGTGCTGATGCGGAATGGAACGATATGGACACAATAACCGTGCGCCCCAAGCCTTACACCATGCGCCCTTACTGCATAGAAAACGATTGGAGCGCAGCCTCATACTGGTATGAAATGATGGCCATCGGCGGCACACGCGACAGTCGGGTGACTCTTGACGGACTTGCCGACGGCAGTAGACAGGGCGATTCGTCAGTGCGCTATATATTCAGTCTGCTTGGAGTCAACACGGCCTTTGCAGACGCTAACCCCAACACGCCCACGTCGGTTGTTCTAAGGTGCACCGGACGGAGGGTGCCACGGCTGGAATACGACTTTATAAACTCGCCCGACCTGGCGCAAACGTTCGTTGTGTGCTGTGCGGCCATGGGAATAAAGTTCCGCTTTACCGGATTGCAGACTCTGAAGATAAAGGAAACCGACCGCATAGAGGCTCTTAAGGCGGAGCTACGCAAGTTCGGCTATGTGATAAACGACGTGGACGGACGCGAACTGGTGTGGGACGGCGAACGTTGCAAGCCAGACAGCAACCCTGTTGTGGCCACTTACGACGACCACCGCATGGCTTTGGCCTTTGCTCCGCTGGCTTTCAAGTTAGGTCAAGTGCGCATAGAAAATCCACAAGTGGTCACAAAATCCTATCCTTCCTACTGGAACGACTTGCGCAAGGCCGGCTTTACAGTGGAGGAGAGCGAGGACTGAACGTAACAAACCTGTACGGATATGGTCACGGTATGTATCATCGCCCTTGCGGTATTGCTCATTCTGGCTTTGGCCGCACGGCGCTTTCTCGGCACAAACGGTGTTGCGCCTCCTGCGGACTCCTGCGCTTCGTGTACTTCAGGCAGCGGTAAATGCGCCCACGAATGTATGGTTGAAGCGGCGGTGCAGCCCGTTGAGTACTACGATGATGAGGATTTGGACACCTATCAAGGCCGCTCCTCTAACGGGTACACCGACTCCGAGGCCGAAGAGTTCCGTTATGTGCTTTACACCATGCGCCCAGATGAGGCCGAAGGCTGGAGCCGCAGCCTCTCTGCGAGGGGGATAAATGTGCCGGACCAGATAAAGGACGAACTGATGATGCTCATTGCCGACAACAGGTCGGACTCCTGACAGCGGCGGTGACGTTGTGACTGCATGTCCGCAAACTTTCCAAGTGAAATGTCCATAATAGAATATTCATTCTTCCAAAATGCCCTGCTCGGGAGTCTGCTTGCTAGTGTGCTGTGCGGCTTTGTGGGCACTTACATAGTGTCGCGCCGACTCGTGTTCATCAGCGGCGGCATTACCCATGCGTCGTTCGGCGGCATCGGTCTGGGCGTGCTCTTCGGACTTAACCCCATACTCTCGGCCATGGTGTTTGCCGTTGGCAGTGCCTGTGGCGTGCAGTGGCTATCACAGCGGGGGCGCATACGCGAAGATTCTGCCATTGCCGTGTCGTGGACTTTAGGCATGAGCGTGGGCATAATCTGCTGTTTCCTTACGCCGGGCTTCATGCCAGACCTGTCTGCCTACCTGTTTGGCAACATTCTCACGATAGGTTCTTCCGACCTGTGGCTGCTTGGTGTGCTGGCAACGGTCGTGGCGGTGCTGTTTACGCTGCTCATGCGCACCATAGTCAGCGTGGCTTTCGACCCCGTGTTCGCCCGTTCGCAACATCTGCCCGTGACGTTTGTGGAGTACATGATGATGGCTATTGCGGCCATGACCATCGTTTCCACCCTGCGCATGGTGGGCATAGTGCTCGCAATGGGGCTGCTCACAATACCCCAGATGACGGCTAACCTCTTTACTTATGACTTCCGCCGCATGATAATGCTTAGCGTTGTGTTCGGTTTCCTGTACTGTGTGTCCGGTTTGGCGGTGTCATTCTGGCTCAATGTGCCTTCCGGCGCTTCGATAATCTTTGTTTCCGTAATCATTTATGCCACGCTTAAGGCAATAAAAGCGGTGGCTTTCAAGTTAAAGAAGAGTGGGGAAGTGCAATAGGACACATATTATAATAATGCTCTCCGCCCTGGTGCTGTTGGCCGTGGCGGGCTGTTCTACGCAAAAAAACACCGGTCGCACTCGCTGGTGGCACTCTTTCAATGCCCGTTACAACACGTTCTATAACGGCAGTCAGGCGTTTATCGACGGTTCTCTGGAGAAAGAGAAGGGCAACAAGGACAACTTTACGGAACTGATACCGATGTATGCTGTGGGCAACAAGGCAAGCCGCGACATCGGCAAGGCCAATTTTGACCGCGCAATAGAGAAGTGCGAGAAGGCAATAAAGCAGCATAGCATAAAGAAACGGCCGGAATGGACCAAGAACAGGCGCAAAACAGCCAAGGATATAGAGTGGCTGTCGCGCCGGGAGTACAATCCTTTCCTGTGGAAGGCATGGCTGCTGATGGGCAAGTCGCAGTTTCAGAAAGGACAGTTCGACGAGGCAGCGGCAACATTCTCCTATATGTCGAGGCTGTATGCCACACAACCGGCCATCAATGGCGTTGCCCGTGCATGGCTGGCCAAGAGTTACTGTGAGTTAGGGTGGCTCTACGATGCCGAAGACGTTATAGTAAAGATGCGCCGTGACACGATGCACTACCGTGCAGTGGCCGACTGGGACTGCACATACGCCGACTATTACGTGCGCAACGGCCAGTATGCCGAGGCCGTACCGTACCTGCGCAAGGCCATAAAGCATGA
Source organism: Lachnospiraceae bacterium (assembly GCA_963590445.1). Classification (GTDB taxonomy): domain Bacteria; phylum Bacteroidota; class Bacteroidia; order Bacteroidales; family Bacteroidaceae; genus Prevotella. The sequence continues at coordinate 4,424 of CAVAPI010000179.1, forward strand.
GGACAGGCGGCTGCAACGGGCGCGTCTGTGGTATCTGATGGGACAAGTGCAGACCAGACTCGGCAACCGTGATGAGGCCTATCGGGCTTACAAGCGAGTGGTGCGCCAGAATCCGCCGTATGAGGTGGAGTTCAACGCCCGCATAGCGCAGACCGAGGTGATGGCAAAGGGCAGGACAAAGCAGATGATAAGGCGGTTGCGCCGCATGGCAGCGTCAGACAAGAACAAGGAGTACCTCGACCAGGTGTATTATGCCATAGGAAACATATACCTCACCGTTCGTGATACGGCCAACGCCATAGCCGCTTACGAGCAGGGAAACGCCAAGGCAACGCGCAGTGGCATAGAGAAAGGCGTGCTGTTGCTGCATCTTGGCAACCTTTACTGGGCTAAGGAGAAGTACAGCGATGCCAAACGCTGCTACGGAGAGGCCATCGGACTGCTCGACAAAGACCGTCCCGACTATGAGGAACTGTCCAGTCGCTCCAAGGTGCTTGACGAGTTGGTGCCCTTTACCGATGCCGTTTATCTGCAAGACTCGCTGCAA
>CAVAPI010000180.1:0-4705 GCA_963590445.1 Lachnospiraceae bacterium
AAAGAGAACTTTGACGTGAACGACAGGCGCTGCCTCTATGTGAACATGAACAACTTCTACTTCCAGGGGCGCGGCATATCGGACTTTGCGGGCGAGTTCTACAAAAACGGCGGACGGGTTCTGCTCATTGACCAGGTGTTCAAGCAGCCGGATTGGAGCCGGGAACTGCGCCGGTGTCACGACAATTACGACAAGCTGAAGATAGTTTTCACCGGCTCAAGCGTCATGCGGCTGAAAGACGAGAACCCGGAACTGAACGGCATAGTGAAGAGTTACAACCTGAGAGGGTTCTCCTTCCGGGAGTTCCTCAACAGGGAAACGGGCAACAACTTCCAGCCCTACACACTTGACGAGATAATATCGGGGCACGAACACATAGTGAAACAGATACTCCCCGCAGTGTCTCCGAACAAATACTTCAAGGACTACCTGCACCATGGCTTCTATCCTTTCTACCAGGAAAACCGGAACTACTCCGAAAACCTGCTGAAAACGATGAGCATGATGACCGAAGTGGATATACTTCTGATAAAACAAATCGAACTCAAATACCTGACAAAGATAAAAAAACTGTTCTACCTCTTGGCCGTGGACGGCATCAAGGCTCCCAACATCAGTACGCTTGCGCACGAGATACAGACCAGCCGAGCCACGGTGATGAACTACATAAAGTATCTGGCCGACGCCCGCCTGACCAACATGATATACCCCAAGGCCGGCCAAGACTTTCCCAAGAAACCGTCAAAGGTCATGCTGCACAACCCGAACCTGATATATGCCATCTACCCCATCAACGTTACGGAGCAGGACATCATGGAGACGTTCTTCGTGAACACGATGTGGAAAGACCACAAGATAACCCAAGGCGGACGGGAAAACTTCTACACCGTTGACGGGAGCATGAAGTTCCGCGTGTGCAACGCCCAGGGTTCAACCAAGCTAAGGTATGCCCCGAACACCATATACGCACGGTACAACACCGAAATAGGCAAGGGAAAGCAAATACCACTGTGGCTCTTCGGCTTCCTGTACTGACAGTTCGGCTCCCTATATTATAATGATGTATAAGTCAGAGGACAACTAAACGATACCAAATACCGGATCTAAAAAGTTTATTCATTAATATTTTATCTAAAATGGCTAAAGAAAAGAAATTTATCACTTGTGATGGTAATGAGGCAGCAGCCCACGTGAGCTATATGTTCTCGGAAGTTGCCGCCATCTACCCTATCACTCCGTCATCACCGATGGCAGAGCACGTTGATGAATGGGCTGCCCGTGGTCGCAAGAACCTGTGGGGCCAGAACGTCAGTGTGCAGGAAATGCAGTCGGAAGGCGGTGCAGCCGGTGCCGTTCACGGCTCGCTTCAGGCTGGTGCCCTCACCACAACGTTCACAGCATCGCAGGGTTTGCTGCTGATGATTCCTAACATGTACAAGATTGCAGGTGAACTTTTGCCTTGCGTGTTCGATGTTTCGGCACGTACACTTGCTTCACACTCACTCTGTATCTTTGGTGACCATCAGGACGTTATGGCTTGCCGCCAGACCGGTTTCGCCATGTTCTGCTCAGGTTCTGTGCAGGAAGTGATGGACCTCACGGCAGTTCCTCACCTGGCAACACTCAAGACCCACGTGCCTTTCATCAACTTCTTCGACGGTTTCCGTACTTCTCACGAATACCACAAGGTAGAAGTGATGGAGCAGGAAGACATCGCAAAGCTCGTGGATCCGGCAGACATCAAGAACTTCCGCGACCGTGCTCTCTCTCCTGAGCGTCCTCTTACACGCGGTACAGCCGAGAATCCCGAAACATTCTTCACACACCGCGAGGCTTGCAACGAGTACTACGACAAGGTGCCTGAGGTTGTTGAGCACTATCTCGGTGAGATAAGCAAGATAACAGGCCGCGAATATCACCTCTTCTCTTACTATGGAGCAGAGGATGCCGAGAACATCATCATCCTTATGGGTTCGGCTTCAGAGGCCGCACGCGAGGCTATCGACTACTTGACCAAGCAGGGCAAGAAGGTAGGTATGATCAGCGTTCACCTCTATCGTCCGTTCTCTGTGAAGCACTTGCTCGCAGCCGTTCCAAAGACAACAAAGCGCATAGCTGTGCTTGACCGCACAAAGGAGCCGGGAGCCGAGGGCGAACCTCTGTACCTCGACATAAAGAGTGCCTTCTACGATGTTGAGAACAAGCCTCTCATCGTTGGCGGACGCTACGGACTCGGTTCTTCAGACACTACTCCGGCAAAGATCATCTCCGTGTTCAACAACTTGGAGCTGCCTGAGCCTAAGAACCACTTCACCGTTGGTATCGTTGACGACGTTACATTCACTTCTCTGCCACAGGTTGAGGAAATTCCTATGGGTGGCGACGACCTGTTCGAGGCCAAGTTCTACGGACTGGGAGCCGACGGTACTGTGGGTGCCAACAAGAACTCGGTGAAGATTATCGGTGAGAACACCAACAAGCATTGCCAGGCATACTTCTCTTACGACTCCAAGAAGTCGGGAGGTTTCACTTGCTCGCACCTCCGCTTCGGCGACACGCCAATACACTCTGCATATCAGGTGAATACGCCTAACTTCGTGGCTTGCCACGTACAGGCTTACCTGCACATGTACGACGTGACACGCGGTCTGCGCAAGAACGGAACGTTCCTCCTCAACACCATATTCGAGGGCGACGAACTGGTTAACTTCATCCCCAACAAGGTGAAGCGCTACTTCGCACAGAACAATATCACCGTTTACTACATCAACGCTACCAAGATAGCACAGGAGATTGGTCTGGGCAACCGCACCAATACCATTCTTCAGAGCGCATTCTTCCGCATCACAGGTGTGATACCTGTTGACCTGGCCGTTGAGCAGATGAAGAAGTTCATCGTGAAGTCTTACGGAAAGAAGGGTCAGGACGTGGTTGACAAGAACTACGCAGCCGTTGACCGTGGCGGTGAGTACAAGACTCTGGCCATAGACGCAGCTTGGGCTAACTTGGCCGACGACGCAGTTAAGGAGGACAACGCTCCCGCATTCGTCAAGGAGCTTGTTCGCCCCATCAATGCACAGGCCGGCGACTTGCTGAAGGTGTCTGACTTCGTTAAGCATGACACCGTTGACGGTTCTTGGCAGGTTGGTACAGCCGCTTATGAGAAGCGTGGTGTGGAAGCTTTCGTTCCCGAATGGAACGCCGAGAACTGCATCCAGTGCAACAAGTGTGCTTATGTATGTCCTCACGCAGCTATCCGTCCTTTCGTTCTGACCGACGAGGAGCTGAAGGGCTTTGACGCTCCCACGCTCGAAATGAAGGCTCCCGCAGCAATGAAGGGCATGCACTTCGTGATAGAGCCTTCAGTGCTCGACTGTCTCGGTTGCGGCAACTGTGTTGACGTTTGCCCCGGCAATCCCAAGAAGGGCAAGGCTCTCACCATGGTTCCGTTCACCGGCAACGACGCAGAGGCCGCTCGCTGGGAATATCTCGTACACAACGTCACAAGCAAGCAGAACCTCGTTGACATCAAGAGCAACGTGAAGAACTCTCAGTTCGCACAGCCTCTGTTCGAGTTCTCTGGCGCTTGCTCCGGTTGCGGTGAAACTCCTTACGTAAAGCTCATCTCTCAGCTCTTCGGTGACCGCGAGATGATTGCTAACGCTACAGGATGTTCTTCAATCTACTCCGCATCCATACCTTCTACTCCTTACACCACCAATGCCGAGGGTCACGGCCCTGCATTCAACAACTCGTTGTTCGAGGACTTCTGCGAGTTCGGTATGGGTATGGTACTGGGTAACAAGAAGATGAAGGAGCGCATTTCGATGCTTCTCAACGATGCCATCGCTGACGACAAGACTCCTGCCGAGTTCAAGGAGGCTGCTCAGGAATGGCTTGCAGGCAAGGACGACGCTGACGCATCCAAGGCAGCCGCAGCCAAGCTGAAGCCGCTTATCGCAGCTGGCGCAGCAGCAGGATGCCCGACTTGCACCGAGCTGAAGACTCTCGACCACTATCTCGTAAAGCGCAGCCAGTGGATTATCGGTGGTGACGGTGCTTCCTACGATATCGGCTACGGCGGTCTCGACCACGTGATTGCCAGCGGCGAGGATGTCAACATCCTTGTGCTCGACACCGAGGTTTACTCCAACACCGGCGGTCAGGCTTCAAAGGCTACTCCTCTTGGTGCCATCGCACAGTTTGCCGCACAGGGCAAGCGTATCAAGAAGAAGGACATCGGTATGATTGCCACAACCTACGGATACGTTTACGTTGCCCAGATAGCAATGGGCGCCGATCAGGCACAATGCTTGAAGGCCATCCGCGAGGCAGAGGCTTACCACGGACCTTCACTCATCATCGCCTACGCTCCATGTATCAACCACGGTCTGAAGGCCAAGGGCGGCATGGGCAAGAGTCAGGCCGAGGAAGGCAAGGCTGTAGAGTGCGGCTACTGGCATCTGTGGCGTTACAACCCCGAACTGGCTGCAGAGGGCAAGAACCCGTTCTCGCTCGATTCTAAGGCTCCCGACTGGGCTAAGTTCCACGACTTCCTGCTTGGCGAGGTTCGCTACCTGTCTGTCAAGAAGGCTTATCCCGACGAGGCAGAGGAACTGTTTGCCGAGGCTCAGCGCATGGCACAGCTCCGCTACAAGAGCTATGTGCGCCAGACCAAGATGGACTGGAGCGACGAGAATACTCC
>CAVAPI010000181.1:0-4616 GCA_963590445.1 Lachnospiraceae bacterium
GACGAGCGTTTCTACCACCACTTCGGCATTGACCTGCAAGGCGTTTTCGCCGCTGCAAAGGACTATGCCGTGCATCACGATGCGCGCGGTGCATCGACGATAACGCAGCAGTTGGTGAAGAATATGTTCCGGGTCCGCACACAATACTCCACAGGTTTGCTCGGCTATATCCCTGGTGTGAAGATGCTGATAATGAAGAGCAAGGAGTGGATTACCGCCGTTAAGATCGAAATGCTGTTCGACAAGAAGGAAATCCTGACCATGTACGCCAACACGGTGGACTTCGGTTCGAATGCTTACGGCGTGAAAACGGCCTGCAACACATACTTCGGCACAACGCCAAAGGACATGACCACCGACCAGGCGGCCATTCTCGTGGGTATGCTCAAGGCCACTACCTACTACAACCCACGCATCAATCCCGAAAACAGTCTGCGCCGCCGCAACACTGTGCTGAGCAACATGATGCAGCACGGCGATTTGGACCGTGCGGCATTCGATACGCTTAAGGCAAAGCCTATACTTCTCGACTACAACGTGGAGAGCAACTATGACGGACAGGCAACCTACTTCCGGGAAGCGGTGGCCAACGAGCTGAAAGACTGGTGTCACGACAACGGATATGACCTGTACACGAGCGGACTGAAAATATACACCACCGTTGACACACGTATGCAAAAGTATGCGGAAGAGGCTGCGCGCAAGCAGATGCGCACAGTGCAGCGCAACTTCAACAACCACTGGGGCAAGACCAATCCCTGGCAAGATGAAAAGCACCGGGAAATACCTGGTTTTATTGAAGGTATAGTGCAAAAGTTGCCTATATACAAACAGCTTTTGCAGAGATACCCCAACAATCCCGACTCCATACAGATTTGCCTCAACCGTCCACACAAGGTAAAAGTGTTCGACTACGACAACGGCACTGTAGAAAAGGAGATGAGCACGATGGACTCCATACGCTATATGGTGCGTTTCATGCACTGCGGGTTCGTGGCCATGGAGCCAGGCACCGGTCATGTAAAGGCATGGGTAGGTGACATTGACTTCAGCTCGTGGAAATATGACAAGGTAACGGCCATGCGCCAGCCGGGTTCCACATTCAAGCTTTTTGTGTATACTGAAGCCATGAACCAGGGACTCACTCCTTGTGACAAACGTCGCGACGAGTATTTCAGCATGAAGGTGTACGACAGCCAACAAAAGAAAGAAGTCACGTGGGCACCGACCAATGCCAACGGTTACTTCACGGGCGACTCCATGCCACTGAAGGCCGCCTTTGCCCAAAGTATCAATTCCGTGGCAGTGAAACTCGGGCAGGAAGTGGGCATAGACAACATCGTTAGCACTGCCCACGAGATGGGTATCAAGAGTCCGCTCGACAACACACCGTCGCTTGCGCTCGGTTCAAGCGACGTGAACCTGCTGGAACTTGTCAACGCATACGCCACTGCTGTCAACGACGGCAAGATGCACGAACCAGTACTCGTCGTCAAAGTGCTCGACCGCGACGGGAACGAGATTTATACCGCACCGTCTGAGCAAAAGCAAGCCATACCTTACAAGAGTGCGTTCCTCATGCAGCAGCTGCTGCAGGGCGGTATGCGCGAACCGGGAGGCACAAGCCAGAGCCTGTGGGGCTATGTGGGCAAATACCGCGACACGGATTTCGGCGGAAAGACCGGCACATCCAACAACCATTCCGACGCATGGTTTGTAGGAGTCAGTCCCAATCTGGTGGCAGGAGCATGGGTCGGTGGAGAATACCGTTGCATCCACTTCCGCACAGGAGCACTCGGCCAGGGCAGTCGCACGGCCCTACCCATCTGTGGCTACTTCTTCGACTCCGTACTCGGCGACCCTGCTTTCCAGAAATACCATGGAAAGTTTGCCAAGCCCAAGGATGCCGACATCACATACGATATGTATAACTGTGCAAGCTACTACAGAAGCCGTAAAGACACAGACTCTATCAGCACCGACAGCATAGGTGGCGAAGAGACCGTGACGTTTGAGGGCGAAGAAACGCCTGTAGGTGCTGTAGCAGAAGGGCACGAACACACCGCCGAGCACGGCGAAACGGTAAAAGAAAACGCTACCGAGCACAACAAGGGTGCTGCCACAGAGACCAAAAAGCGCAAGAAACCGACATACGAAGACGTGACTTTCTCCGACTGACACGCTGGTATGGAACTTGATCTGGACAACAAGGAGTGGCAAGACGCTCTACAAATCATCCGATATACCAGTCGCTCGCTCTTCCTCACAGGCAAGGCGGGCACGGGTAAATCGACCTTTCTGCGCTACGTAGCCGAACAGACAAAGAAGAAATACGTTATCCTTGCGCCCACTGGCATTGCCGCCATCAATGCCGGTGGGAGCACTCTACACAGCTTTTTCCGCCTGCCATTCCACCCGTTGTTGCCGAACGACAGTCGCTACAGTACGCGCAACATCCGCAAAACCCTCAAGTATAACAGTGCCCACTGCAAACTTCTGCGCGAAATAGAGCTTATCATCATCGACGAGATAAGCATGGTGCGCGCCGACATCATAGACTTTATCGACAAAGTGCTGCGCATATACTGCCACAATATGCGCATTCCATTCGGCGGAAAGCAACTCTTGCTTGTCGGCGACATATACCAGCTTGAGCCTGTCGTGCGCGAAGACGAGCGCCAGCTGCTGCATCCGTTCTACCCCACCCCCTACTTTTTCTCCGCCAAGGTGTTCAGCGAGTTCAGCCTCGTCAGCATCGAGCTGCGCAAAGTGTACCGCCAGAGCGACGACACCTTCATAAAAATACTCGACAGAATACGCAACAACACCGCGAGCCAGGGCGACTTGGCCATGCTCAACGCACGCGTAGGCGCACCCATAGCCACGCGCAGCAACAGTCTGGCCATCACTCTTGCCACACGGCGCGACACTGTTGACTACATAAACGAGCAGCAGCTCAACTCGATAGAGGGCACTCCGACCGTGTTTTACGGCAGCATCAAGGGCGAGTTTCCAGAAACTTCGCTGCCCACTCCCATGGAACTCCGCATAAAACCCGGCGCACAGGTGATCTTCATAAAGAACGACAAGGAGAAGCGGTGGGTGAACGGCACGCTCGGAGTGGTCAGTGGCATAGACGAAGAGGGCGGTATCATATCGGTAGTGACCGAAGACGGCGAGGAATATACCGTGGAAAGGGAGATATGGGAGAACCTCCGCTACACGTTCAACGAAAAGGAACAGAAGATTGAAGAGGAACAACTCGGCGTGTACATACAGTTTCCGCTGCGCCTCGCATGGGCCATCACGGTACACAAGAGCCAAGGACTCACTTTTCGTCAGGTCAACATCGACTTCACGGGCGGCGTGTTTGCCGGCGGACAGGCATACGTTGCCCTTAGCCGATGTACTTCGCTGGAGGGCATCTGCCTGAAAGAGCCGATAAAACGGAGCGACATATTCGTGCGCGACGAGGTGCTGCGCTTTGCCAGCCAATACAACGACAGTACGAGAATCGGCACCGCACTCAAGGAAAGCAAGGCAGACCGCGAATACCGGGAAGCAGTGGAAGCGTTTGACCGTGACGATTTCGACGGTTTCATCGACAACTTCTTCAAGGCAATCCACAGTCGCTATGATATAGAGAAGCCGGCGGCCAAACGTTTCATACGCCGCAAACTCAGCATTATCACCCGGTTGCGCAGCGAAGTGAGCCGACTCGAAGCCGAAAGGGCACGGCAAATGGAGATGATGAAACGTCTGGCCGCCGAATACACCCTGCTCGGCAAAGAGTGCGAGGCAGAAAAAATGACCGAAGCTGCCATACGCAACTACAGGAAAGCCCTCGAACTCTACCCCGAAGCCAACGAGGCACGCCGCCGCATGGATGCCTTGGACGCAGAGTAAAAAAAGCGTTGCTCTGTAGGAAACAGTACAGCAACCGCTCTCTGTAACTATTCAGTTCTCCATGGATGCCACTCTGAGTGAAATGTGAAATAACATTCCATGATTGATATAATGCCATATAGGAGACAAGCGAGAGGTTCTGTCTAGAGAAGGCAGCTGACAAAACCGTGAGAAGCCATGGTGTGATTTTGCATTTGCCTAAGAGAAGTTGCTTCTTTGCCTAACTGAAAGTTTCGTTCCGAACTACGGAACGGAGATTTTTCCTAAGAGAAAGAACTAATACATATAGAACCGCCATATAGTGAAAAGTGGTACATTTGGAATGGTTGTATGGCAATGTCCATTCTTTTTGATAGTTTCTTTGCAACTTTGCATCCATATGACCATTCAGAAACAGCGAATGAGACTTGCCCATTTGCTGTTGCTGAATGGCCACCACCCTCAATGCAGCCGTTAAAAACATAAAAAGTTTAAGGTTGTACAACACTGTTTCACTGTTTTCTTCGTAACTTTACACATTAGTTCGGACACTGCTTCCGAACGAAAAGCCCAGAGAAAAATAAAAACAAAATATATAATGCAATTCAAATGGAATTACGAACAACCCACTCCGGAGACGCAAAAGGCGGCTGAAGAGCTTGCGGACAAGATTGGCATGAGTCCCATTCTTGCCGGCCTGCTCATAAGGCGAGGGATTAAGACCGAGTCTG
>CAVAPI010000182.1:0-4503 GCA_963590445.1 Lachnospiraceae bacterium
CGGTAGTTGGACAGGAATTCCTTACCCTCCTCAAGCGTTATCTTGCCCTCCTTGACACTCTTCGACACCCAAATCTCCAACTGACGCACCAGTTTCTTGGGGTTGTACTGCACATAATCAAGTACTTCAGCCACAGTCTCACCATCAAATACCTGGTCGATGTTGTACTTGCCGTCCTTCACGCTTATGTGTACGGCGGTGGTGTCGCCAAACAGGTTGTGCATATCGCCGAGTATCTCTTGGTAAGCACCCACAAGGAACACGCCAAGATAGTAGGGTTCATTGCGCTTAAGACTGTGTACGGGCAGTATGTGCGAGTTGTTGCGGTTGGTTACAAAGTTGGTTATCTTGCCGTCGCTGTCGCAAGTGATGTCCTGAATGGTGGCACTGCGGGTGGGACGTTCGTCGAGCCGCTGCAGCGGAACAATGGGAAACAGCTGGTCAATGGCCCATGAGTCGGGCAGAGACTGGAACAGCGAGAAGTTGCAGAAGTATTTGTCGGCAAGCAGTTTGTCGAGGTTTACAAGTTCTTCGGGTGTGTGCTTCAAGTGCTTTGCAAGGATGTTTATCTCGTGACACACGCTCCAGTACATCTTCTCTATCTCGGCGCGGTTCTTCAAGTCGAGTATACCATGGCTGAAAAGCTCCAGTGCCTCCTCGCGTATCTGCTCAGCATCGTGCCAATCCTCAAGCATTGTGCGCGGATTGAGATTATCCCAGATGTCGTAAAGGTCCTTCACGAGCTGGTGACTGTCGGAGTCCGGTTCAAACTCTTCCGGCATTTCCGGCAGCGATGCAGTCTCAAGCACATCGATAACCAGCACCGAGTGGTGGGCGGCAAGCGAGCGTCCGCTCTCTGTGATGATGTTCGGGTGTGGCAAACCGTTCTTGTCAGCCGCATCGACAAAGGTGTATATACAGTCGTTCACGTACTCCTGGATGGAGTAGTTGACCGAACTTTCGCTGCTCGGCGAGCGAGTGCCGTCGTAATCAACGCCAAGTCCGCCACCGCAGTCAACGAAATCGACATTGTAGCCCATCTTGTGCAGTTGTATATAGAACTGCGAAGCCTCGCGCAAGGCTGCCTGTATGCGGCGTATCTTGGTTATCTGGCTACCAATGTGGAAGTGTATCAGGCGCAGACAGTCGCGCATGCCTTTCTTCTCAAGCAGTTCTAGAGCATCGAGAAGTTCACCGCTCGTAAGGCCGAACTTGCTGGCGTCGCCGCCGCTCTCTTCCCATTTGCCACTGCCCGACGAGGCGAGTTTCACCCTTATGCCGAGGTTTGGCCTCACGTTAAGTTTCTTTGCTTCGCGTGCAATTATCTCAAGTTCGTTGGGTTTCTCTATTACTATGAATATGCGCTTGCCCATCTTCTGCGCCAAAAGCGCAAGCTCTATATAGCTCTGGTCCTTATAGCCATTGCAGATAATGAGCGAGTCGCTCTGGCACTGCACGGCTATCACGGCGTGCAACTCAGGCTTTGAACCAGCCTCAAGACCGAGGTTGAACTTGCGTCCGTGGCCGATTACCTCCTCGACAACGGGCTGCATCTGGTTGACTTTTATGGGGTAGATTATGAAGTTCTCGCCCTTGTAGCCATACTCGTCGGCCGCCTTCTTGAAGCAACTGCTGGTCTTTTCAATCCTGTTGTCGAGGATGTCGGGAAACCGGAGCAGCACCGGGGCGGTCACATCACGCAGGGACAGCTCGTCCATAACGTCGCGCAGGTCAATCTGAGTGTTGTCCTTGCACGGTGTGACATACACGTCTCCCTTGTCGTTGACCCCGAAATAGGAAGTGCCCCAACCGTTTATGTTGTACAGTTCCTTGGAGTCTTCGGTCGTCCATTTTTTCATTTGCCTGTTGTTTGTCGTTGGTTTTTGTGCCGTGGGCGGTCGGTTGTGCGCCACGATGTCGTTTGTATTTACAGGTCAAGGCGGGCCCTGAATGTCCGAAACACTCCAGAACCCGCCGCCAATGCGGTCAGATGCCGAGCATTTCGCGCAGCCCGGCCACCGTTATTTCAATCTTTTCGTAGTTGTCCATCAGGCTCACGTCGAAGGTATATCGAGCCTTTGAGTAGAACTTCTCGCGATCTGCGAGCTGGTTTGCGATAAAGAGATTGAGTTCTTCTGGCGACTTGTCCTTCAGCAGAGGCCGCTCGGTCTTGCCCATAAGCAGGTGTTTGTAGAGCACACCCGGCGAGGCCTTAAGATAAACCACCTGCCCCTGCGAGTTCATGTAGTCGATATTGTCGAAGAAACACGGCGTGCCGCCGCCGCAGCTGAGCACTATATCCTCAAATTCCGCCACTTCGTGCAGCATGGTGTGCTCCACTTTGCGGAAGCCGTCCTCGCCTTTTTCGGCAAACAGTTGCGGCACTGTCTTGCGCATCCGCCCCTCTATGTACCAGTCAAGGTCATAGAACGTAAGTCCGAGTTCCTTGGCCAAGACCTTTCCAACCGTAGTTTTCCCGGCTCCCATGTAGCCGATAAGCATTATGCGGTTCATTGTTTTGTCGTGTAGGTTACGGGGTTGCCGGTGTCATTTCCTCTTTGCGGGTGTCGCCTTTACCACATCCATGCACTCTTCGTAGGTCAGTTCTGCGGCCTTGTCGTGCATTGCCTTGGGCAAACGGTAGTTCTTTCCGTCGTAAACTATGTAGGGTCCGTAGCGTCCGTTGAGCACTTCGAGCTTGGCATCCTCGCTGAATTGCTTTATATGCCGCTGCTTTTCCTGCTGCCGCTTACCCATTATCAGTCCGACAGCCGCATCGAGAGTGATTGTCATCGGGTCGGTTCCCTTGGGTATCGACACATATTGCTTGTCGTGCATGACGTAGGGGCCGAAGCGGCCTGCGCCCACTACGACCTTTGCCCCTTCGTATTCGCCTATCTTGCGCGGCAGTTTGAACAGTTCCAGAGCCTCGTCGAGGGTTATCGTCTCCATGCTTTTGCCGGTGGGAATCTGCGCGAAGCGCGGCTTCTCGTTGTCGTCGGCGGTACCTATCTGCACCACAGGTCCGAAGCGGCCTATCTTTACGGACACAGGCCTGCCCGTCTTGGGATCGCTGCCAAGCGTCCTTTCGCCCACTTTATGCTCCGAACGCTCGTTCATAGTCTTCTCCACAGTAGGCTCAAAGTCCCGGTAAAAGTCCTTCATCATGTCCGTCCACGCCTCGCCGCCCTCGGCTATTTCGTCGAACTTCTGCTCCACTTTGGCCGTGAAGTTGTAGTCCATGATGCCGGGAAAGTACTTCATGAGGAAGTCGTTTACCACGATTCCCACATCGGTTGGCATGAGTTTGCCCTTCTCGCTGCCCACCATTTCTGTGCGCGTGCCTTGGGTTATGACCTTTCCCTTGAGTGTATCAACGGTATAGGTGCGCTCCTCGCCCTTCTTGTCGCCCTTGTGAACATACTCGCGCTGCTGGATGGTGCTGATGGTCGGGGCGTATGTTGACGGGCGGCCTATGCCCAGCTCCTCCAGCTTGTGCACAAGGCCTGCCTCAGTATATCGCGCAGGGCCTTGGCTGAAGCGTTCGGTGGCCGAAATCTCACGGCGCACGAGTGTCTGGCCTTTCTTCAGCGGCGGTATCACGGGCATATTCTCATCGTCAGGCTGCTCGTCGTCGTGCGATTCGCGATAGACTTTGAGGAAACCGTCGAACTTTACCACCTCTCCCGTGGCCACAAACTGTTCGTCAAGCCCCGACAGCGATATGCTCACCGTGGTCTTCTCCAGTTCGGCGTCGGCCATCTGGCTGGCGGCGGTGCGCTTCCATATCAGGTCGTAGAGCCGTTTCTCCTGCGACGAACCCTCTATTGAGGTGCTGTCCATGTATGTCGGGCGTATGGCCTCGTGGGCTTCCTGTGCCCCTTTTGAGTGGGTCTGGTAGTGGCGTACCTTGCTGTATTGCCCGCCCCACAGCTTCTCTATCTCCGCCTTGGCGGCATTGACGCACAGCGAAGAGAGGTTTACAGAGTCGGTACGCATATAGGTTATGCATCCGTTCTCATACAGATGCTGGGCTACCATCATGGTCTGCGACACGGTGAAGCCCAGCTTGCGCGCCGCCTCCTGCTGCAGTGTCGATGTGGTGAACGGCGGTGCGGGCGTGCGCTTCTGCGGCTTGCATGTGACAGACTCTACAGTAAGCTCGGTGTCCTTGCACTTTTCGAGGAATGCCTTTACCTCGTCACGGGTCTTGAAGCGGCGGTTAAGTTCCGCTTTCACCTCTGTGGCCGACCCATCGGGATTGGTCGTGGCCAATATGGCGTTCACCCTATAATATGGCTCACTTTGGAAAGCCTGTATCTCGCGCTCACGCTCCACTATCAGGCGCACTGCAACACTCTGCACGCGGCCTGCCGAGAGAGCGGGCTTCACCTTGCGCCACAGCACGGGCGACAGCTTGAAACCAACCAAACGGTCGAGCACACGTCGTGCCTGTTGTGCGTTTACAAGGTTCATGTCCAAATGGCGCGGATGTTCTATGGC
>CAVAPI010000183.1:0-4305 GCA_963590445.1 Lachnospiraceae bacterium
GCGGTTTGGGACGTGTAAGTGGTGCGGTTACGGATGAAAACCCGTACATTTGCCGCATACTAACAATGAATTAACTCGTACCAACAATTAAATTAACTACATGCTTAGAACAACTATTACATCATTACTGCTTGTACTGGCCGCATGTCTGCCGGCGCAGAACAATCTGAAGATGCATTTGGACTTTGAAGATGTGTCGGACAGAAACATAACCGACCCGGTTTCAGGTGTCACGGTTCAGGCTGCCGGTGTCGCATCGGTGGTTCAGATTGGCAAATACCATGCCCTCGACCTTGGCAACAACCGTGGCTATCTGATAATGGGCAAGGCTACGGGCGAAATAGTGCAGTCGCTCAACGACTACACGGTGGCCGCTTGCTATCGTGTGGCCAGTGATGCTTCGCTGTCGGGCAACGGCTTCTTTCTGTGGACATTCTCCACATCGGCAGCCGGCACAGCCACCGAGGGCCAGTACACAACTTACCGTCTGAATGCCCAACGCGTGGCCACGTCAACCGGAGGCTACAACAATGAAAGCGGCATACAGGTGGGCACAACATCGCCCAAGGGACGGTGGATCAGCGTGGTTTACCGCCAGAGCGGCACCACAGGCGAACTCTTTATCGACGGGAAACTCGTAGGAGAGAACGCCTCCATGCCCATACTGAGCAAGATTTTCACCGAAACGCCTACCTGTTGCTACGTGGGACGCTCACCATTTGCTGATGACAACTTCTTGAGAAAAACTCTTGTGGCCGACTTCCGCATCTACGGAGAAGCCATAAGCGACGCTGAAGTGCAGTCGCTCGCAGCCATAGCCACCGACATTGACAAGGAATACCGCTACGGTACGCCCGGCGACCCTACCGCTTTGCAGACCCTTGTGGCCGAGGCGAAGACGTGGATTGGCGCAGCTACAGGCAATTATGCCCCCAACGCCATAAGCGAAGTGCAGGATGCTGTGACCATAGCCGAGACGGAACTGGCCACGGGCAAGGCCTCACAACTGTTGCTTGACGAGCGTTTGCAGGCTTTGCAAACCGCATATGACAATGCAAAGGCCACCGAGGGCTATGCTTCGAAGCGCGTGTTCGAAGAGACAAACAACCACGGTTTTGTGCATCCTGGCGGCATTGTGTCGCAGCAGGACATTGACCGGGCGAAGCAACTCCTGGCTGAAGGTGACGCAACCATAACCAAGGCATGGGAAATCCTGTGCGCTAATGCATACAGTAGTGCCGACACACAGACCTGGCCTGTGGAGACTATCGTGCGTGGCGGTAGCGGCGGCCAGAACTATATGAACGTGGCTCGCGGCGCAGCCATGGCTTACCAGAACGCCTTGCGGTGGAAAATCGGTGGCACAACCGCCAACGCCGATGCCGCAGTACGCATACTTATGGCATGGGCAAAGGGCAACAAGTATGTGAGCGGCGACACCAACCTGTCGCTTGCAGCCGGCATTTACGGCTACGAACTGGCCAATGCCGCTGAACTGATGCGCGACTATGAGGGCTGGAGCAGCGAGGATTTCGAGACGTTCCGCCAGTATATGATACGTGTGTGGTACAATCCCGCCATCGATTTCCTGCGCCGTCGTCACGATACTTGGCTCAATGCGCGCTACAGCAACCTCGGCCAGCGTCCCGGACACTACTGGAGCAACTGGGGACTGTGCAATGCGCTGTGCGTAATGAGCATAGGCATACTGTGCGACGACGTGCATATGTACAATCAGGGCGTGTCTTTCTACAAGTACGACCACGTGGGCACGTACAAGGACCGCACCAACAACTCTCTGATACTCAACGACGGATGCGACGAATTTATAGGCAATCTTGTGCCTGTAGTGCTGCCCGACGAGCGCGGTCCGCTGGGCTATCTCGGCCAGATGCAGGAGAGCGGACGCGACCAAGGGCACGCTCTCATGGCTCTTGGCTTGGCCCTCGACATCTGTACGGTGGGTCTCAACCAGGGTGATGACCTCTTCGCCTACATGAACGACCGCATTGCAGCCGGAACGGAGTTTGTTGCGGCTATGAACTTTGGAGGTGTTGACGCTACGTCGCTGCCTTGGATCAACTACAACTATGCTGACTGTCGCGGAACGATGGGTTCAGGGTGGCAAATGACAGGCCCAAACACAGGTGGCAGCGGTGAGTACCGTCCCTACTGGGACCGTGCCATAGGCTACTACGAGGGCTTGCGCAGCGTGAAACTACAGTATGCCGACCTGGCACATTCAAAGATTTGCCCTGACGGCGGTGGCGGCAACTACAGCCAGAACAGTGGTGGCTTCGACCATATTGGCTTCTCCACACTCACAAGCTGGCGTCCGGCCATAGCAGCCGACTCTGCCATCACTCCGCTTTCGGGAGACATTATATATAAAGGTGAGACTTACACCAACCAGACCAACCTCGGCGGACTGAAATACAACTATGAAGCCGGTGCAACCAAGGCCATTCCGGCTGACAGTGCCGACATTACGCTCATGCCGCAGTTGCCCGAAGGAACGGAAGACACCGGCAAATGGCTCTGGAACACAGGGGAAACCACACGCAACATAACCGTCAAGGCCGACCGTAGCTACATCTACCGCGTTAGCTACACCGCCGCCAACGGCAAAGTCAGTCAGCAGGCTTTCGCAATAGCAGTGTGCGGCGACGGCAAGGCCGACCTTATGACCGAGAAAATGACAGTTGACGGAGTGGAGGAAACGGTTACGGAGAAGACCGTGCTGCAAGGCTCGACTGTAAGCTTGTCTGCCAGTGCTACAACCGGCTGGACCAACGACTATCTCTGGGACAACGGCGCAACGGCAAACTCCGTTACCATACCGGCAATAGTGGCCTCGCGCCAGTATCGCTGCCAGTATGCCAACCAGAGCGGTGCGGTGAGTGAGAGCGTGTTCAGCATCAACGTGGTGGAAGCGCAGCAGACCATCAACGGAGCAGAGACCGACAACGTGCGTGTATTGGCCGGCAGCGACTGTACCCTGAAACTTGTCATTCCGTCATACGGCAATCCTGACGACATAACCTGGCAGGACGGTTCGCACGGCACTTCGTTTGAACTCAACAACGTGACGCAGACCGTCACAGCAACGGCCACATACCATGACGTGGACTACACTTTCACCGTCGATGTCAAGGCTTCGGACTTCTCGTACTACAGTGTCCTGACCACGGACAAGGGCTACAGCATAGTAAGCTCGGCCGATGAACTGCAAAAACTATCCGCCAGCAGCTATTTTGTGCTTGCTTCAGACGAGGCTGACCTGCTCGTGGCTCTGCGCGACGCACCGAAAAACGGCAACAAGGCTCTCATGCTCACTATCCCGGCAGAGCCTATGACAGACCTGTCAACCGTGTTCTCCATCGAAACCTACGGCGACGCTTTCTGCCTGCGCAACATTGACTACGACGCTCTGCTGCTTCAGACAGAGATGGATCGTCCCGACCAGATGCGCACTCACGACCAACCGTTGGCATGCGAGTGGTCACGACTGCTGTTCGAATACTCAGGCGACAGCTGGACGGTGGAGAACGGAAAGTATACAGGCAACTGGCTGGGCTTGTGGACACCGGCCAACGGCTACAACTCGGGTGAGGAGCTTGCCTGCAACAAGAATGGCGACGACATCTGCCATCTTCAGCTCTTTGCAATCAACCGCAACCGCTTCCACAACGACTATACTCTGCGTGCAGACGCTCCCGTTGACATCACTCCACTGCTGGCCAACCCCTCGTTTGTGGCCGCCAATGGCTACGGATGGACTATGGTAGGCTCATGGGGCAACCAGCGTTACAATGGCGCAGCCGAGGTTTGGCACTCTACCAACTTCAGTATCTCGCAGACTATATCCGGACTTCCAGAAGGCCGATACACGGTCACTTGCCAGATGGCTAACGGCGATGGCAGCAATACGGGTTATCTCTACGCCACAACAGGTTCTACTACCAGCAAGAGTGTGGTGAGCCAGAGTTGCTCTGGCAGCGATTTCAACACGCAACGCGACAAGATGGCGAGCAATCCGGACTATGGCAAGCTTACGGTCGATGCTGCTGTCACCGACGGAGTGCTCACCATCGGTGTGGCAGAGCCGTCCGCTGGCACCACATGGCTCGTGTTTGACAACTTCACCCTTACCTACAGCAGTTCCGATGTGTCGGGTATCTCTGAAATCAAGTCTGCCCGTGACAACCGCCACGACGGTTCCATCTACGACTTGCAGGGACGGAGACTGACAAGCACTCCACAAAAGGGACTCTATATCCGCAACGGAAAGAAATATCTCGTAAA
>CAVAPI010000184.1:0-2284 GCA_963590445.1 Lachnospiraceae bacterium
GCACCACGTTTGTTAATTAACTTCATTTGCCATCGAAGCCTGCTTCGTTAGCCATCGCAGTAGGCTTCATCGGGCATCGAAGCCTATTGCGTTTGGCAGCGAAGGCGGCTGACTTCTGCTTCATACGTTCTTAAGGCTCTTGTGGTTGACATCGTAGTGGTCGCCAACGACATACTCGCTATGGTCCAATGCCTCGGTGATGTAGGAGGTGGTGTAGATGACCTGGTAGGTGTCTGGGGCGTAGTGGCGCAAACGGTCTATCAAGGTCTGCTGGAACTTCTGGGCGCGGCGTTCCTCGATTCCCTTGTCCTCCATGTTGTCGGCGAAGATGAAGCGGGGATAGCGCATCCAACTGATGTCGAGGGAGGCGAAGAAGAGGGAGAAACGGGCCACGAGCTTCAGGAAGAAGGATGAAGAGGTACTGTACTTGTCGTTGGGGTCGTGGAGGAAGACATGGTTGCAGGAGAAGTCGACCATGAAGTCGGACGGCCGGGCGTCGGTGAATGCCTTTTGGCTCTCCTTATCATGGTGCAGGAAATAGACGCCGTGCTGCTGTATCTTCCGCATCACTTCGCCACGGCGCTGGTCTTGCTGGGAGAGTTTGGCTTCGATGAGTCGCCGGGTGGCAGACATGTCCGACTCCAGCTGCTCTCTTTCCTTTATCAGTTGCTCGTATCGCCCTGCCAGTTCGAGCATGGTGTAGTATTGCTGCAACTCGCCGTTGAGCTGACCCTTCTTGTATATCAGGTCCTCGATGGCCTCTGCCGTGCTGCTGCGTGCTGAACCAAGGAGTTCGTCGAGGTCACGACGTGCATGACAGCGCTGGACCTTGAGAGATTTCAGCTTGGCCTGGGTGATGCCCGACTTGCCCTCCACTGTCTGCTTGCAGAGGTGGCAGGTGCCTTCAGGCGTATGCCGCGACAGGGGCGACAGGCATTCGGGGCAATACTCCAGTTGGAGGCTGCCCAGTATCTTGCGGGTGTCTATGGAGTGGCGTAGGGCTGACTGCTTGCGCGAGAGTTCGTCGACGAACATACGAGTGTATTCGATGTCGTGCTCCATGAGGTCGATGGTCTCTTCCGTACGGGCGATGTCCGCTTCCAGTCGCCTGACGTCCGCCTTCAACTGGTCGGTCTGCGACTTCTTAGGTTTGGCGGTCTGCTCGCTACGGCGCAGACGGGCGACTTCTACTGAGAGGTGGTCTATCTCCTTGTTTTTCTCCGCTATGAGCTGGTTGATGAACTCGGTGGAGCGTTGCTGTGGAGACAGGGAGTGTTCGAGCGAGCGGATGTCTATCGTGGCGTCGGAGATGGATGTTTCCAGTTCCTTCTGGCGTTTCTTGGCCTCGTAGAGCTGCTCGTCGAAGATGCCCATCAGGAGGTCTGCCACGGTCTCCCGGGTGGTCTGGCTGTCGAACTGTTCGTGATAGAAGAGAGTGGACGTGGGCGACTCTTGGTCGATATAGATGAGACGGAGCAGCTGGTGCATGGTGATGTTGCTGTCGCCCTGCACTACGGGCATCCCCATCGCCTCGAAGAGGACGTTGGAGAAGCTCTGGCGGCTGGCGGAGGCCTTGTAGCCGCAGGTGGTCTGCCGGCTGGTGCCGGAGAGTGCCTCGGTGAGCGTGCCCCAGTAGATGGTCATGCCCCGCTGGTTGAGAACCCTTCCCTTGGTGTCGGTATCGATGGGGCGTGAGAGGGTGAGCGTGGCATCGTCCATGCTGACCTCCACCATCACCCTGGTGCACTTTCGTGCCTCGGCGACGAAATGGGTGTAGTCGCCTCCAAGACCGTAGAACAGGAGGTGGGTTATGGTGGACTTGCCGCTGCTGTTGGCTCCACGGATGATGTTGACACCATGGTGGAAGTGCTCGTCGTAGGCTACCTTGCCTTGGGCGGTGAGCACATAGAGGCGATTGACAAAGAAATTAACAGCCATCGTATTTGTATTCCAGGAGTTGGGTGCGATATTTCAGTCCGTAGGTGCCACAGAGTGGAGTGGTGCGAAAGCAGAGGTTGAGCCAGGAGATGACGTTGCGCTCGGCAGCGGGCATCTCGCCCAGTTGCGACATCACGCTGCCAATCTTATGGGCATCCACTACCTTCACTTGCTGACGGAGGAGATGGTCGGGGCTTATCAGGCCGTAGCTGGCGATGTGGCTCAGGGCTATCATCTGGTAGGGACGCAGCTGCTCGAAGAGGCGGCGGTCGTTGGTGGACTCATTGTAGGGGTTCTTCTTCGGGTCGATGAACTGGCGCAACTGCTCCCTATACTTCTTCTCCGT
>CAVAPI010000184.1:2455-4186 GCA_963590445.1 Lachnospiraceae bacterium
AGTTGATATGGCAGTTGCCCGTGAGGTAGTAGAGCATGCCGAAGATGTCGTCCTCGGTGTAGCAGAGAAAGGTGTCGTCGGCGCCGTTGGCGTTCAGCTCCGCCATGACTGGCATGACCACTTGCTCGTAGACTGCCTGCTGTATGGCTTTCAGGGGCTGTGCCTCCTCGATCATGGGGGAGATGTAGCTCTCGAAGCGGTTGCAGACGATGGCGAAGAGGTAGCTGTCTATGCGCTATGCCGACTCGTAGTACTGGTATTTGGTAGCCTTCTTGGCATAGTACTGTTTCTTGCGGCGTGCGCGGTCGATGGCGGTCTGGGAGAATCCGCCGTCCTGCAGTTTACGGTCCAGTCCGATGGTATGGGGCAGCTTGGTGCGGTATCGTTTGATGTCGTCGAGCTTCTTCTGCAACCTAACGTCGTGCTCGAATTCTTCCCTGAGCTTACGGAACCAACTGGTAAGGCGGCTGTCGGTATGCCCGTAATTGATATTCGTAATGGCTTTCTGGGCATTGGGGTTATAATTGCCCACGTGCGGTATATTGACCTCGTTGTAGCTGTTACCGCTGCCGGGATTGCCTTTGATGTTGAGTTCCATAAGGCTTGCTGTCGGGATGATGTTCGGGGTTACTGAGGGCACAATAGGGCGTTGACCTTTTCAGTTATCGCCTTGTCCTTGGGCGCGGTGCCCAACTGGTTGCGCACCGCATGCTCGCCGTTTCCTACGAGGGTGACGGTGAGATGGGTGGCATTGGTGGTGGAGAACACCTTCGCTTTACACATTATATATATAATATGTGCCACGAGATTGCGATTGAAGGTGGTGCCCTGCTGCTTGCCTGGCTCATAGACTTGCTCTTCCACTTCGGGAAGGGCGAGAATCTTTTGCCATGTAGACTCGTAGCGGTTCTTCCATTCCTGGGCTACATGTTCTGTCAGGCGCAGCACGTATTCCATGATTTCCGCCTTGCGCTGGTCACGCTCTGCATCCTGCAAGGGTTTGTCGGCGGAAGGTGCAGCCTTCTGCTTCTCGCCGTAATTGTAGTTGATGACGGTAGTGGCATTGGGATTATAGTTCTGCACAGTGCCTATACGTACCTCAGTAAAGGTGTTGCCAGTGCCGGGATTGCCTGTTATATTGATGTCCATAGCGGTTTCTTTTTTAGAGCGTAGTCAACTGAATGTCAGGGTGAAAGAAAGAAGAAAGTTGGGGACTGGTTTCTTCCTTGCTTTCGGTATTTTACCATCGTAACTTTGCATTGCAGTTCAGAAAAAGCAAGACTGCTTATCTGATAAAATGTATAACCTCTGTCGGGCGTATCGACTGCATACGTAAGCACGAAGTCCCATACCGACGATGGGCGACAAGATGATAAACTACAGTGTATTTATGTTGCCGAATCCTCTGAAGCCAGAGGTGGCTCCCAAGGCATATGCCAAGGCACAGGCGAAGGAGGTGATGAGCTTCCGCAGCTTCATCCAGCACATTGCCGACCACGGCGGTTACACCCGTGGCAAGGTGAAGGGCGTGCCCTCCGACATGTGCGAGTGTCTGGTGGAGATGTTGCTGGAGGGCAAGAAGGTGCAGCTCGACGATCTTGGCAACTTTTGGATTTCGCTTTCTTGCGACGGGGCTGAGAGTTGCGAGAAGTTTACTGCCGACAACATCAAGGCGGTGAACATCGTATTCACCCCGGGCGAGGACTTCGAGAACCTGATTGGCAGGGCTGA
>CAVAPI010000185.1:0-3922 GCA_963590445.1 Lachnospiraceae bacterium
TAATGAACAGTAACAAGAACATTGAACAACAACATAATGGCAAACGACGTTGACATCAGTGAGAACGACCTTCTCCGCTCGCATCCCGAGGTGCTCAAGAAGCTGCTTCACGACCACACCACCCACAAGAACATCTTTTGGGCTACGGAGTCGTATGCGCACCTTGGCGAAGGCTTCGGCTTCGATGACGAGATTACCGTAGAGCATATCACGGGCGAGAACGGCTGCATCATTCAGCCCCGTGCCGTGAAGGCCGCCGAGGTGCAGACGCAGCGTGCCAAGGTCATGGCGGAGGTATTCACGCCTTCGTGGATATGCAACGCGCAGAACAACCTTGTGGACAACGAGTGGTTTGGGCGCACCGATGTGTTCAACCACGAGAACGACGACCACACGTGGACTCCCACCGAGGCTCCCGTCACCTTCCCCGAGGGGAAGACGTGGCGCGACTATGTGCTCGACAACCGCCTGGAGGTGTCGTGCGGCGAGGCTCCCTATCTGGTGAGCCGCTACGATGCCGTGTCGGGGCAGCCCATACTGCCGCTCAACCGCCGCATAGGCATCCTCGACCGCAAGCTCCGTGTGGTGAGCGAGAATACCGAGACCTCCGGCGAATGGCTCAAGGCTGCCAAGGAGGCACTGTGCTCCACCTACGGCTTCGAGTGGCAGGGCGACAACCTGCTGCTGGCACGCGAGGCGGTGTTCTACACCTTCTGCGACTACTACGAGGCAAAGTTCTCCAAACCGGTGCCCGAACGGTCGCTCGAAGGCATGGCGTACATCATCTCGTGGAACCTCTGGCAGATGGATGGCTTGCGCCTCGTCATTCCCGGTTCGTGTAACAAGGTGTTTTATCGTGATATATATGGCGATGACAAGAAAAGTGAATGTCCAGGCTGCAAACGCGGCACTATGGACGGACACATCGGTATCCCTTGCCGCATACGCGACTGGCGGTATGCAGGGAAGGACGAGGAGAAGAAGAAACCTCATTTCACCTCCCTCGTACCAAAAAACAAAAAATAAGAACATGATTATCAAGACATAATAACATAGGCTTATGGCGGTATATACTACTATCGAGGCTGTCAAGCCCAAGCTGCAGACAGGATATTCTGGCGAAGGCGGCATAGAGCTGCGCGACGAACAGGAACAGGCTGTGGGCGAAGCCATCAAATACTTTAAGCGGCACAAGAAGAACGCCCGCTTCCTCTGGAACGCCAAGATGCGTTTCGGTAAGACGGTCTGCGCACTGGAACTGGCCAAGCGCATGGGCAGTCTGGAGGGCGACGACCGGGTGAGCCGCACCATCATTGTGACTCACCGCCCGGTGGTCAACGACTCGTGGAAGGAGGACTTTGACAAGATTTTCGGTGAGGACTGCACCACCTATCACTACGGCACCAAGTTTGACGACTCAGCTGAGGGCGACTTCTATGCGCTCAACCGCTCCGTAGCCGACGGCAAGCACTTCGTCTTCTTCGCCTCTATGCAGTACCTGCGGCGGTCCACCCTTGTGGGCGGCGACAACGACGAGCCGCTGAAGCGCGACATCCTCACCGCCGACTGGGACCTCGTGGTGGTAGACGAAGCGCACGAAGGTACACGCACCCTACTGGGACAGCGTGTCATCGACCAGCTCACGCAGCACCCTCACACCCGTGCGCTCCACCTCTCCGGCACGCCGTTCAACCTCTACGAGGATTTTGCCGACGATCAGATTTACACCTGGGACTATATCAAGGAGCAGACCGCCAAGCGCCGTTGGCCGCAGGAGCACGCCGACCAGCCGGAGGAGAACAACCCCTACCGCGAACTGCCCGACATGGAGATACGCACCTACGACCTGGGCAGTCTCGTCCGGGTAGACCTAGGCGAGGCCGCCACCTTCCAGTTTAAGGAGTTCTTCCGCACCCGTCAGGGAAACGATGTACCCTGCGAGGAGCGCGGACGCTTCGTTCACGAGGATGCCGTAAGGGAGTTTCTCGACCTCATGTGCAGCGACGACGAGGAGAACCACTATCCCTTCTCTACCGACGAGTACCGCGAGGCGTTCAACCACACGCTCTGGGTGGTGCCGGGCGTGAAGGAGGCGAAGGCACTGGAGCGGCTGCTCAGGGAGCACGACATCTTCGGCTCGTTCGATGCCATCGTCAACGTGGCGGGCAACGGCAACGACGATGAGCTGCGGCAGGATGCGCTTGACAAGGTGAAGAAGGCCATCGGCAAGAAGCCCGAGCAGACCTACACCATCACCATCTCCTGCGGCCGTCTGACCACGGGTGTCACCGTGCGCCCCTGGACTGCCGTGTTCTACCTGAAAGGCTCGGAGAACACTTCTGCCGCTACCTATATGCAGACCATCTTCCGTGTGCAGTCGCCCTATACCTATGTGGACGAAAACGGACAGACGAGGATGAAGACCAAGTGCTATGTCTTCGACTTCGCCCCCGACCGCTCGCTCAAGATGGTGGCTGAGACCGCCAAGTTTGCCACGCTCACGCAGAAGCAGAAGCAGTATGCCTCTGCCGCCACCACGCGCGAGAAGGATATCGAGAACATGGAGCAGTTTCTCGCCTTCTGCCCCGTCATCGCCATGCAGGGCGGACGGATGGTGGAGTACCGTGCCGACAGGCTGTTCGAGCAGTTGGAGCACGTGTATGTAGACCGTGTGGTGCGCAACGGCTTCAACGACAACTCGCTCTATGACATACGCCAGCTTATGCAGCTCGCCCCCAAGGAGATAAAGGAACTCGACGACCTGGGCATGGAGATAGGCAAGACCACCAACATGGAGAAGCCCAAGCGTGCCAAGAACATCGACATAGCGGGCAACGGACTGACGGCGCAGCAGAAGGCTGCCGCCGAGCGTGCCAAGAAGAAGCAGCGTGAGGGCAAGCAGCTCACCGAGGAGGAGCGCGAAGCCTTGGAGGCGGAGAAGAAGCGGCGTGCCGAGGAGCGCAAGGAGCGCGACAACCGCATCACCATCCTGCGCGGCATCTCGCTGCGCATACCGCTGATGATGTACGGCGCGAAGCTCGACGACGAGGACGAGGGCATCACGCTGGAGAACTTCACACGCATCATCGATCCCGAGTCGTGGGCGGAGTTTATGCCCAAGGGTGTGACGAAGGCGCAGTTTAACAAGTTCCGCAAGTGCTACAACGCCACAATCTTCGTGGCAGCCGGCAAGCGTTACCGCCAGTTGGCGCGCGAGGCGGACACGATGCACATCGATGAGCGTGTGCGCCGCATCAGCGACATCTTCTCTTATTTCCACAACCCCGACAAGGAGACGGTCCTTACGCCGTGGCGTGTGGTGAACATGCACATGAGCGACACCTTGGGCGGCTACACGTTCTTCAACGAGCGGTTCGACGGCCCTTGCGAGCGTGAGGTGCCGGGCACCGACGGGCAGCTCTTTGAGTGGGTACCCACGCTGGAGCCCCGCTTCGTGGACCGTGGCGAGGTGACGCAAGAGGTGTTTGCCAGCGGCTCGAAGATTCTGGAGATCAACTCCAAGACGGGTCTCTATCCGCTCTATGTGGCTTACTCGCTCTACCGTCAGCGCAAACGCGACTTTGAGGCTACGGGCGGACTCATCGACGACCCCGACAACTACAGCGTGGAGGAGGAACAGGTTATCTGGGACGACATCCTCTGCAACAACGTCTACGTTATCTGCAACACCCCCATGGCGCGCCGCATCACCGAGCGCACCCTGCTCGGCTTCCGCCAGCTCACCCAGCGTGAGGGCAACGAGCGACTGAATATCAAATCTGTACAACTCATCCGCCGTGCTACCGAAGACCGCGAGGCTCTCATCCGCGACCTCCTCTCCGAAGGCTTCTGGCATGGCGACAAAAAGAATAAAAACAAAATGAAATTTGGAGCTGTGGTGGGGAATCCGCCGTATCAAGTT
>CAVAPI010000186.1:0-1415 GCA_963590445.1 Lachnospiraceae bacterium
ATAGAGACCTATATGCTCACCCCCGACAAGGACTACGGACAGCTCGTTCGCCCCAACGTGTTCATGTTCCGGCCTCGTTTCGGCGACACAGGCTATGACGTTTGGGGCGAAAAGGAGATAACCGGAAAATACGGAATAGCCGGCGTAAGGCAGGTAATCGACCTGCTCGGACTCATGGGCGACGCTTCCGACAACATCCCGGGATGCCCCGGCGTGGGCGAAAAGACCGCCGTGAAACTGATAAACGAGTTCGGCAGCATCGACAACCTGCTCGTCTCCACTGACCAACTCAAGGGAGCGATGAAGAAAAAGATTGAGGACAACCGCGAGAAAATCATGCTTTCCAAATTTCTCGCCACCATCAAGACCGACATTCCCGTAGAGTTGAACCTCGAAGAGCTTCGGGTAAAGGAACCCGACGAGAAAACTTTGGCCTCGATTTTCAACGAATTGGAGTTCAAACGCTTTTTAACACGAATCCTTAACAAACCGGAAAACAGCCCAAAACAGGCCTCTGTCCAGCTCGATTTGTTTGCCGTAAATCCGCCCGACGGGCAGGAAAGCTCAAAAAACGAGAGCTATGAGAGCCTAAAATCAACCCCTCACAGATACGAACTCGTTGACACTGAAGAGAAAAGGCGCAAATTGTTTGATTTTTTAAGGACAAAAAAAAATCTCAGTCTGGACACAGAGACCACTTCAACCGTTGCTCTGGATGCAGAACTCGTCGGTTTGAGCTTCTCAGCCGAGGAAAATGAAGCCTTTTACGTGCCGGTTCCCGACAACAGTGAAGAGGCCCAAAAAATTGTTAACCTGTTCAAACCTCTCTATGAAGACGGGACAACACTGAAAATCGGGCAGAACCTGAAGTACGACCTGACGGTTCTTGCCAACTACGGCGTGAAGTTGGCCGGCCCGATGTTCGACACAATGATCGCACACTACCTCATCCAGCCCGAACTCCATCACAATATGGACTACATGGCGGAGATTTATCTTCACTACAAGACCATCCACATAGACGAACTCATAGGCCCGAAGGGCAAAAACCAGAAGTCCATGCGCGATTTGCAGCCCAGTGAGGTGTATGAGTATGCCGCCGAAGACGCCGATGTCACCCTGAAACTGAAGAACAAGCTCGAACCTGAACTGAAGAAGTACGGCGCCGACAGTCTGTTCTACACGGTTGAGATGCCGCTGATGCCCGTGTTGGCCGAAATGGAGCGCAACGGTGTGACTCTCGACACGCACTCTTTGGAAGAAACGTCAAAGGTTTTGACCACCAAACTCACCACTATCGAGAAGCACATATACGAGTTGGCCGGTATCAACTTCAACATCGCATCGCCCAAACAAGTGGGTGAGGTGCTCTTCGACAGGCTCCGCATAGTGGAAAAGGCCAAGAAGACCAAGAC
>CAVAPI010000186.1:2340-3895 GCA_963590445.1 Lachnospiraceae bacterium
CCTCTTGTGGCCGACTGCGGCTGGGGCAGCAACTGGCTGGAGGCTCACTAAGCCCCCGAACACACAAATTCCGTCTGAAAACCCTCCCCTGCCCGCCTTTCAACCATTGCTGAAAGGTCGGAAGGTTATACCCTTTTGAGTATAAAAGGTACTTTACTTGCACAAATTACACCCCAAAGGGTATAATTAAAAGAATGTTTTGTATCTTTGTACCCAAACGGGTATAATATTCAAACGCATGACACTATCTACATTTGTCAAGGAGATGCGCAAACAGTTTGACCTGACGCAGGTGGATCTGGCCGAGAAGTCCGGTGTCGGACTCCGGTTTGTGCGCGAACTGGAGCAGGGAAAGCAGACGCTACGGCTGGACAAAGTCAATCAAGTGCTGGCTTTGTTCGGCAGACAGGTGGGAGCAGTAGAGATAAATCAGGAGAATGAGGCATGAAAACGGGAAAGGTTTATATGCACAACCGCTTTGCCGGCGTGCTGACAGAAGACGAGACGGGGTTCACATTCGTTTACGACAACGACTATCTCCAGTCTGCCGGTGCGGAAGCGATAAGCCTCACCATGCCGCTTACGGCCGACTGCTACCGCGACACCGTGCTGTTTCCGTTTTTCGACGGGCTGATCCCTGAGGGATGGCTGCTCGGCATAGCCGAGAAAAGCTGGAAGATCAACCAGCGCGACCGCATGTCTCTGCTTCTCGCATGCTGCAAGGACTGCATAGGAGCGGTAAGTGTTGTACCTGCTAACGACGAGGGGGAATGACCATGTCTAAATGCCTTTTCTGCTACAAAGAACTGAAAGAAGGACAGACGGACTACCATCCGGCCTGCGCAAAGAAGTTGTTTGGAACCAAGACCGCCCCCATTCTGCCCTACCGAAGGAAGCAGATAGGAGAACTGGCCAAGATGGTTGTGCGCTCACAGACCACACTCACGGGCGTACAGGCCAAACTTTCGCTCGACGTAAACGTCGGAGGAAAGAACGAACCGGCTCGTTTCACCATCGTAGGACTGTGGGGACGCTACATCCTGAAGCCGCAGACCGACACCTACAGATGCCTTCCCGAACTTGAAGACCTCACCATGCACATGGCCGAAGCGGCGAAAATTGCCGCTGTTCCCCATGGGTTGATACGCTTTGCCGACGGCGAACTGTGCTATATCACCCGGAGAATAGACCGCACAGCCGACGGTTCCAAAATAGCGATGGAAGACATGTGCCAGCTGTCCGAACGCCTTACGGAGTACAAATACAAGGGTTCCTACGAACAAATAGCCCGACTCATAAGGAAATATTCGGCCACTCCGCAGCTCGACCTGGTGAACTTCTGGGAAGTGGTGGTGTTCTCCTGGATAACGGGCAATTCGGACATGCACATGAAGAACTTCTCCCTCTACAAAACTCCGATGGGGTTCTGCCTGACACCGGCCTACGACCTTCTCGCCACCCTGATTGTCATGCCCGAAGACAGCGAAGAACTCGCCCTCACACTCAACGGAAAGAAGCGGAAACTGCAACGCAAGGACTTTGAAAAGGCCATGCT
>CAVAPI010000187.1:0-3745 GCA_963590445.1 Lachnospiraceae bacterium
CCGGGGCCGAAGATGGCTGCAACGCCAGCTTTGTAGAGGAAATCGTAGTCCTGGGCAGGTATCACACCGCCGGCTATTACCATTATGTCCTCGCGTCCGAGTTTCTTAAGCTCGTCTATGAGCTGCGGAACAAGGGTCTTGTGACCTGCGGCGAGAGAAGAAACGCCCACAACGTGCACGTCGTTCTCTACTGCCTCACGCGCTGCTTCGGCCGGAGTCTGGAACAACGGTCCCATGTCAACGTCAAAGCCGCAGTCAGCATAGCCCGTTGCTACTACCTTTGCACCACGGTCGTGGCCGTCCTGTCCCATCTTTGCGATGAACACACGTGGGCGGCGACCCTCCTTCTTGGCGAACTCTTCCGTGAGCTGGCACGCCAACTCGAAGTCCTTGTCGTTTTTGCTTTCTGATGAATACACGCCTGATATTGTTCTGATTATTGCCTTGTAACGTCCTACTACCTCTTCGCAAGCGTCGCTTATCTCGCCCAGTGTGCAGCGGAGCTTGGCGCACTCTATGGCGTGAGCCAACAGGTTGCCTTTGCCGGTGCGCACACACTCGGTGAGTTCGGCCAGTGCTTTCTTGCAAGCCTCGCCGTCGCGCTTGGCTTTAACCTCTTTCAGACACTCTTCCTGCTGCTTGCGCACAGCGGTGTTGTCCACTTCAAGGATGTCGATGGGGTCTTCGTGCTCAAGGCGGTACTTGTTTGTACCTACGATTACCTGCACGCCGCTGTCGATGCGGGCCTGTGTGCGTGCCGCTGCTTCCTCGATGCGCATCTTTGGCACTCCGGTTTCGATGGCTTTGGCCATGCCTCCCAGTTTCTCAATCTCCTGTATGTGTTCCCAGGCCTTGTGGATAAGTTCGTTGGTGAGGCTCTCCACATAGTATGAACCGGCCCACGGGTCGATGTGTTTGCACACCTTGGTCTCGTTCTGGATGTAAATCTGGGTGTTGCGGGCGATACGTGCCGAGAAGTCAGTAGGCAGGGCGATGGCCTCGTCGAGTGCATTGGTGTGCAGCGACTGCGTGTGTCCGAGCACTGCGGCCATGGCTTCGATGCAAGTACGTCCCACGTTGTTGTAAGGATCCTGCTCAGTCAGCGACCATCCCGAAGTCTGTGAGTGGGTGCGCAGAGCCATTGACTTGGGGTTCTTTGCACCAAAACTCTTGACAATCTTTGCCCACAGTACACGTGCGGCGCGCATCTTTGCAATCTCCATGAAGTGGTTCACGCCGATAGCCCAGAAGAATGACAGGCGCGGGGCGAACGCATCAATGTCGATACCGGCGTTAACACCGGCACGGATGTATTCCATTCCGTCGGCCAAGGTGTAGGCCAGCTCGATGTCAGCTGTGGCTCCGGCTTCCTGCATGTGGTAGCCTGAGATGGATATGGAGTTGAACTTCGGCATGTTCTGCGACGTGTACTCGAAGATGTCGGCAATGATTTTCATCGAGAATGCAGGCGGATATATATAGGTGTTGCGCACCATGAACTCCTTGAGGATGTCGTTCTGTATGGTTCCGGCCATCTCTTCCAGCTTGGCTCCCTGCTCCAAACCAGCCACAATGTAGAAGGCGAGGATGGGAAGCACGGCACCGTTCATGGTCATGGACACCGACATCTTGTTGAGGGGGATGCCGTCGAAGAGCACCTTCATGTTTTCTTCGTTGCAGATAGACACTCCGGCCTTACCCACATCGCCTACCACGCGCTCATTGTCGGGGTCGTAGCCACGGTGGGTGGGCAGGTCAAAGGCTACGGACAAACCTTTTTGTCCCGAAGCAAGGTTGCGGCGATAGAATGCGTTGGACTCTTCGGCTGTGGAGAAGCCGGCATACTGGCGGATGGTCCACGGGCGGAAGGGATACATCATAGAATACGGGCCGCGCAGGAATGGGGGAATGCCTGCTGCAAAGTCAAGGTGCTCCATCCCTTCAAGGTCTTCCTTGGTGTAGGTGGGCTTCACCTCTATGTGTTCTGGTGTCTTCCAGTTGTATTTGATGCCGTTGTCTTTCTGCCACTGGCTGCCGTCGGTGGCCTTGATGCCGGCAAATATGTCTATGTCTTTAAAATTCTTTCTCATTGCAGTAATACTTATATTCCTAACTTCTTGTTATACTCTTGGAGAGTTTCCAGCACGTTGCACTTCACATGCACGAAGTTCTCTATGCCGGCGGCCTTGAGTTCGTCCATGCAAGCGGGTGCTCCGGCCACGATAAACATGGCACGGTTGTCCAGATACTGGAATGCCGGGACGGCATAAGTGGCGTATTCGTCGTCGCTTGAGCACAGCACCACGATGTCGGCATTGGCCTTCAAGGCAGCGTCAACGCCTTCTTCTACAGTATCGAAACCAAGGTTGTCGATGATTTTGTAGCCGGCACATGCCAGGAAGTTGCTGCTGAACTGTGCGCGAGCCTGTCGCCAAGCCAGGTTGCCTATGGTCAGCATGAACGCCGTGGGCACCTTTTTGCTGCTTTCTGTGGCCAGTCGGAGCTGTTCGAAGTCGGCTGCAAGGCGTGAAGAGTGGATCGCTTTGAAAGCCGTAGCCTCATGGCCGCAGCTGTGATGACCCCTTTCAAGCGGAGTCTTGCCGTCACTCTTCTCTGTGAAGTTAGGAAATTGGTTTGTTCCGAGAATGAATTCCTTGCGCTTGGCTGCGTCTCCGTGACGCTTGATGTTGGTGGCGTTGATGTCGTCCTGCACCGTTCCGTTCTTTATTGCGGCGAGGAAACCTCCCTCGTCCTCAATCTTGAGGAACAGTTTCCATGCGGCATCGGCCAGTGAAGTGGTGAGTTCCTCGATGAAATAGGAACCTGCCGAGGGGTCAACCACCTTGTCGAAGTGGCTTTCTTCCTTGAGCAGCAGCTGCTGGTTGCGGGCTATGCGCTCCGAGAAGTCGGTGGGCTGCTCGTAAACCTCGTCGAAAGGCCGCACAACTATGGAGTGTACGCCGGCAATGGCTGCACTCATGGTCTCCGTCTGCGTGCGTAACAGGTTGACATAGCTGTCGAACATGGTCATGTTGTAGGCGGTTGTCGTGGCGTTCACGCACATTTTGCAGGCGCAGTCGCAACTGTTTTCAGGCAGATACTGCTTCACTATTTCCGCCCAGAGCAGACGTGCGGCGCGGAACTTGGCTATCTCCATGAAGTAGTTTTCCGAAATGCCCATGTTGAACTTTATCTTCTTTGCAGCCAATGCGGGGTCTATTCCGGCATCCACCAGTTGCGCAAGATACTCGTTGCCCCAAGAGAGGGCGTAGCCCAGCTCCTGCACAATGTATGCTCCGGCGTTGTTGAGAGCGGCTGCGTTTACTGTGATGCAGCGGAAGTGGGGATAGTCCTTCAGAGCGTCCACAAGCTGCGGCGCAAACTGCAGGATAGGGGTCACATCCATGCCGTGCATGACGATTTTCTCTATCGGGTCCCAATCTATTGAGGCCACAATCTTCTCCTTGTCGTAGCCCTTGCTTTCGAAATAGGCGGTGAGAATGTTGGCCAACTCTACAGAATGACGCTTGCAGGTATTGAAGTTAAGCTCGATGCACTCGCACTCAATACCGTCGAGCAGCGTTTCCACGAACCCGCGGCTCACCATGTCGCCGCCGAAGTGGAAGCCCAGCGAGTCGATACCCTTGTTAAGAATGTCGAGAGCCTTGGCGTTGGCTGCCTTTGCGTCACCGTTTACATTGATGTTTTGGCGTACATACCATGTGTTGTCGTTCTTCTTGTTGCC
>CAVAPI010000188.1:0-3725 GCA_963590445.1 Lachnospiraceae bacterium
GTGCGCACCAACTTCCAGGAGCCGCAGGCCACCACTACCATCCGCCTGAAGGAGGACGAAGCTGCGCGCCTTGGCGTCAGCAACATACAGGTGGAGGCTACCCTCGCCATGCGCTACGGCAGCGGCATGGGCATCGCCAACGTGTGGGAGGGCGACAAGCAGGTGCCCATCGTGCTGATGAGCACACGCAGCAACCGGGCCTCCACCGAGCACCTCGCCGACGAGCAGATTCCCGTGATGGGCGGACTGAAGACCGTGCCCCTGCGCCAGATAGCCGACATCGTGCCCACCACGCAGTACGGACAGATGGTGCGCCGCAACGGAGTGCCCACCATCACGGTGATGGCCGAGACCCGGCGGGGCGTGAACGCCATGGCGGTGACGCAGCAGGTCGAGGAGAAGATGAAGGACATCAAGCTCTCGCCAGACACCCGCGTGGTGTACGGCGGCGACCTGGAGAACAGCACCGAGACGATGGGCCCCACCATGACGGCCCTCGCCGTGGCGGCGGTGATGATATTCTTCATCCTCATGGCGCATTTCCGCAAGATAAATCTGGCGGCCATCGTGTTCTGCAGCATGCTGCTGAGCCTCTTTGGTGCCAGCGTGGGACTGAACATACAGGGCTTGCCCTTCGGCGTTACCTGCGTGATGGGACTAGTGGCTCTGATGGGTATCATCGTGCGCAACGGCATCATCATGTTCGACTATGCCGAAGAACTGCGCGAAACGGAGCACATGAACGTACGCGACGCCATCTGGCACTCCGCCAGCCGACGTATGCGCCCCATCTTCCTCACCTCCGCCGCAGCCTCCATGGGTGTCATCCCGATGATACTCGGCGGCAGCGGACTGTGGATGCCGATGGGCACGGTCATCTGCTACGGCACGCTCATCTCCATGCTCTGCATCCTCACCGTAGTGCCCGTGACATACCTCCTCGTCTTCGAGGGAACGGAGAACAAGCGGGCCTTGGCTTTGGAAATGGAAAAGGAATAAACTAATATAGACGAACGGATGAAAAAGATATTTGCAATGACAATGATAGTGGGAGGACTGGCAATGAGTTTGCCAGCCTCCTCGCAAGAGAACAAGGGTAAAACGCCCGTCTCCTCGCAGACGAGCCATAGATACACGCTCGACGAGTGCATCGGCGAGGCGGTGCGCAACAACCTCACGCTCCGCAATGCCGACAACGAGATAGCCATGTCTGCCGAGCAGCGCAAGGAAGCTCTCACCAAGTACTTCCCCACCGTCTCCGCCGTGGGCGGCGGCTTCATCGCCAACAAGGGAATGCTGGAGATGGACCTTGGCGGCATGACGATGTCGTTGGCAAAAAACGGACTCGTAGCCGGAGTGACGGCGATGCAGCCGGTCTTTGCCGGTGGACAGATAGTCAACGGCAATAAGCTCGCCCGTATTGGCGAGGATGTCTCACGTCTGCAGCGCGACCTCTCGGAGAATGAGGTGCGACTCAACACAGAGCAATACTACTGGCAGCTCGTGCAGCTGCAGGAGAACCTCCGCACCCTCGACCTGCTCGACCGCCAGCTGGAGCGTGTGCGCCAGGATGCGCAGAATGCCGTGGATGCCGGCGTGCGCAACCGCAACGACCTCCTTCAGGTGCAGCTGCGACAGAACGAGGTGAAGACTTCGAGGATTCAAGTGGAGAACGCCGTCTTGACAGTGAAGGACTTGCTGGCGCAGGTGATGGGACATGCCGGGGAAAGCATCGAGGTAGAGAGTCGGATGGTTACAGACGGCAAGACACCCCTCTCCTACCCCATGCCGGAGAGTCCGCAGCAGCTCTACCAGACGGCAGAGGTCTCGCTACTTCAAACTCGCGAGTACCAGTTGCTCGGCAAGCAGATAGAGGCAAGCAAACTGCAGTACAAGCTCGCCGTGGGCAAGAACCTCCCCTCCGTCGCCGTGGGCGGAGGCTACCTATACAATGACGTGATGGACAAGTCGCAGAACCGCCTCGTGGGCATGGTCACCGTCTCCGTGCCCATCAGCAGTTGGTGGGGCGGCTCGCACGACATGAAGCGACAGAAGCTACAGGTGGAGAACGCTGAGAACGAGAGGATAGAAAAGAGCCAACTGCTCGTAGTAAAGATACGTAAGGCATGGACCGATCTCAACGATGCATACCGACAAGTGGCGATAGCCCGGGAGAGCATCGGTCAGAGCGACGAGAACCTACGCCTCAACACCGACTACTACGAAGCAGGCACCGCCACCATGAGCGACCTACTCGACGCCCAAAGCCTCTACCAGCAGAGCCGCGATAAGTACGTGGAGGCCTTCACCACCTACGAGGTGAAGAAACGGGAGTACCTGCAGGCGACGGGGAGGTGAGAACGTGCATTCCTTTTGTCAGCAAGAGGGCGTGTCAAGACTGGCACGCCCTCTTTTCGTCACTATAAAGTCCAACGTTGTCCTTACGTTACTCAACGTTTCGGATTTAAGAATTCAGATGATGCAAATACGCAAGGAAAGACAACATATTTCGACATTCCATACTGTCAAGCACAAGTTACTAACTGTCCTTGTCAATTACGTAACTTGACAAATTTGCATTATCTTTGCACTATGGTCAAAACACAAACAATAAAATATCTCGATTTACAAAAAGTCACGCAGATGTACAGCGGTGAGATACACGCCGCCATAGATTGCGTGATAGACAGCGGATGGTTTCTGAAAGGACAGGCCACCGCTGCGTTTGAAAACGACTATGCACAGTACATCGGCACACGCCACTGTATAGGGTGCGGCAACGGGCTTGACGCACTTACCCTGATAATCCGGGCATACAAGGAACTGGGCGTCATGGCGGAGAGCGACGAGGTCATAGTGCCGGCAAACACATATATTGCATCGATACTCGCCATAACCGACAACCGTTTGCGCCCTGTGCTCGTGGAGCCGAGGGCGGAAACAATGCAGATAGACGACAGACTGATTGAACAGGCCATCACTCCTCGCACCAAGGCCGTCATGATTGTTCACCTCTACGGGCGGTGCGCCTACACGGAACGCATAGGTGACCTCTGCCGTCAGCACGGATTAAAGCTGATAGAGGACAATGCCCAGGCGCACGGATGCCTGTGGCAGGGCAAGCAGCACACAGGTTCATTGGGCGATGCTGCCGGCCACAGTTTCTATCCGGGCAAGAATCTCGGGGCGTTGGGCGACGCCGGAGCTGTTACCACAGACGACGCTGAACTGGCAGAAGCGGTGAGGTCGCTCGGCAACTATGGCTCCAGCCGCAAGTATGTGTTTGACTTTCAGGGGTGCAACAGCCGGATTGACGAGTTGCAGGCAGCCGTTCTGAGCGTGAAGCTGCGCCATCTGGACCGGGACAACGCCCGTCGTCAGGCTATAGCAAGGCGATACGTGGAGGAAGTGAGCAACCCGGCCATAGAAATGCCTTCGGCAGAGTTTTGCAGGGACAACGTGTTCCACATCTTCCCCGTGCTCTGCAAACAGCGCGACAAGCTTCAGGAATATCTGAAGGCAAACGGAGTGGAGACAATGATACACTACCCCATACCGCCACACCGTCAAGAGTGCTACCGCGACCTACTCGGCGGAATGGAACTGCCAATAACTGAACGCATTCACGCCGAAGAACTGAGCATACCACTCAACCAAACACTCACCGACAGCGAGGCAGACAGGATAATCGACCTGCTCAACGGTTTCAAGGGAGAATAGGAAAA
>CAVAPI010000189.1:0-3689 GCA_963590445.1 Lachnospiraceae bacterium
CGTTAGAACGGCGGCACAACACAACGACAGACAAAACGAATACGGCACAATGGCAGCACACAACGATCTCGGACGGTGGGGTGAGCAGGTGGCGGCGGACTATCTCGCCGCCGAGGGCTACCGCATTGTGGAGCGCGACTGGCACGACGGTCACCGCGATATAGACATTGTGGCGATGGACTGCGACGAGCTTGTGATGGTGGAGGTGAAGACAAGGCGCGCCAATGCCCTCGTGGCGCCCGAACTTGCCGTGGACAGGCAGAAGATGAAGTCGCTTGCCGCTGCGGCCAGTGCCTTTGTGAAGCAGCGCAGAATAGGGCTTCCGTTGCGCTTCGACATCATTGCCGTGACCGAAACTGCCGACGGCAAACCCGAAATAAACCACATCAAGAGTGCTTTTATCCCTATACCTTATTAATATATAGAGGAGACGACGCAGGTATATGGACGACATAAAGCTGATAAGCCTTGACGAGACCGACTCTACCAACCGGTTTCTGCGTGAATACCGGGGCGAAGAGGGGCGGCGGATGACCGTGGCTGTGGCCGAATACCAGACCAACGGACGTGGCCAAGGTACTAATTCGTGGGAGAGTGAGCGCGGAAAGAACCTGACATTCAGTCTTAAGACCTATCCGAAAGACGTACCGGCAAACCGTCAGTTCGTAATGCTTGAGGCAATGGCTCTGTCCATCAGGGACGTGCTGAGTGCATACACGGACCACATAACCATAAAGTGGCCCAACGACATATACTGGCGAGACCGCAAGATTAGCGGCACTTTGTCGGAGTGTGCCCTAAGCAAGGGCGTGGTGAAGGGCTGCATCATAGGCACAGGCATAAACATCAACCAGACGGAGTTCACAAGTGATGCTCCAAACCCTGTGTCTTTGCGACAGATAACCGGCAGGGAGACAAAAGTGGACGAGGTGCTCTACAAACTGACAACACACTTCTCAAGACAGTTGGAGCGCATAGATGCAGGCGACTACGACGACATCCACGAAGCCTATCTTGCTGCGCTCTACCGCCGGAGCGGCACGTTCAGATACCGTGACAGCGGCGGCGAGTTCTGCGGAACAATAATCACGGTGGAGCCAAGCGGCCACCTTGTGCTGCGCAAGGAGAGTGGTGAGGTGATGAAATACGCCTTCAAGGAGGTGGAATATCTGCTTTGAAAAGAGACAGGCAAACAACGAATTAACATAAAAACCAAAACAATGGCAAAGTACAAGCGAATATTATTGAAGCTCAGCGGCGAGAGTCTGATGGGCGAACAGAGCTTCGGCATCGACCCAAAGCGGCTCGGCGAGTATGCAGAGCAGATAAAGGAAGTGAGCGAAATGGGTGTTCAGATAGGCATAGTGATAGGCGGCGGCAACATATTCCGTGGACTCAGCGGAGCGTCAAAGGGCTTCGACCGCGTGAAAGGCGATCAGATGGGCATGTGCGCAACGGTGATAAACTCTCTGGCACTAAGCTCCGCACTGGGAGCAATAGGCGTGAAGACAAAGGTGCTCACGGCCATACGCATGGAACCGATAGGCGAGTTCTACAGCAAATGGAAGGCAATAGAGGCCATGGAGGCTGGATATGTGTGCATATTCTCGGCCGGCACGGGTTCCCCTTACTTCACTACCGACACGGGATCGTCGCTACGGGGCATCGAGATAGAGGCCGACGTGATGCTCAAGGGCACACGCGTTGACGGCATATACACCGCCGACCCGGAGAAAGACCCCACCGCCACGAAGTTCAGTTCTATCACCTATGACGAGATATACACGCGCGGACTGAAGGTAATGGATCTGACGGCCACCACTATGTGCAAGGAAAACAACCTGCCGATATATGTGTTCAACATGGACATCGTGGGAAATTTGAAGAAAGTAATGGCTGGCGAACAGATAGGAACGCTGGTTCATCCCTGACATTTTGGCCGTTACCGACT
Source organism: Lachnospiraceae bacterium (assembly GCA_963590445.1). Classification (GTDB taxonomy): domain Bacteria; phylum Bacteroidota; class Bacteroidia; order Bacteroidales; family Bacteroidaceae; genus Prevotella. Next base: position 1,952 of record CAVAPI010000189.1, read on the forward strand.
AAAATAGTAATTTTGCACGCTGAAAGGAAAAAGCATATACTACAATTAATATTATGGCAAAGAAAGCATTACTTATGATTCTTGACGGTTGGGGCAACGGCAAACACGGTGCCGGAGATGTTATCTACAACACCCCAACCCCGTATCTCGACTATCTTAACGCCGTCAGCGCACATTCACAGTTGCAGGCTTCTGGCGAGGATGTCGGTCTGCCCGACGGACAGATGGGCAACTCCGAGGTGGGACACCTCAACATCGGCGCAGGCAGAATCGTGTATCAGGATTTGGTGAAGATAAACCGCGCATGCAAGGATGGCTCAATCCTGAAAAACCAGGAGGTGGTCAGCGCATACTCATATGCACAGAAGACAGGCAAGAAGCTGCACTTGATGGGACTCACTTCCACAGGCGGCGTACACTCGTCGATGGATCATCTGGTGAAACTCATTGAGGTGTCGAAAGAATACGGACTGAAGAACACTTTTGTTCATTGCTTCATGGACGGTCGCGACACCGACCCGAAGAGCGGAGAAGGCTTCATAAAGGACCTTACCGACGTTTGCGCCAAGAACGACGCTCACATAGCAAGCATCATTGGACGCTTCTACGCCATGGACCGCGACAAGCGTTGGAACAGAGTGAAGGAGGCTTACGACCTGCTCGTTGACGGCAAGGGCAAGAAAGCTGACGACATGGTGAAGGCAATGCAGGAGAGTTATGCCGAGGGCGTTACCGACGAGTTCGTCAAACCCATCTGCAACTCTACCGTTGACGGTCGCATAGAAGAGGGCGATGTGGTCATTTTCATCAATTATCGCAACGACCGCGCTAAGGAACTTACGCAGGTTCTCACCCAGCAGGACATGCCGGAAGAGGGCATGAAGACCATAAAGGATCTTCAGTACTACTGCATGACTCCCTACGACGCATCGTTCAAGGGCGTTCACATACTGTTCCCCAAGGAGAATGTGCAGGACACTCTGGGCGAATACCTGAGCAAGCAGGGCAAGAAACAGCTGCATACTGCCGAGACAGAGAAGTATGCCCATGTGACATTCTTCTTCAATGGCGGTCGCGAGACTCCGTTTGAAGGCGAAGACCGCATACTCGTGCCGTCGCCAAAGGTGGCTACCTACGACCTCAAGCCCGAAATGAGTGCATACGAAGTGAAGGACAAACTTGTTGGAGCCATCAACACTCAGGAGTATGACTTCATCGTCGTGAACTTTGCAAACGGTGACATGGTGGGTCACACCGGCGTGTACAACGCAATAGCAAAGGCCGTTCACGCCGTTGACAACTGTGTGCGTGAGGTGATAGAGACTGCAAAGGCCAATGACTATGAGGCCATCATCATAGCCGACCACGGCAATGCCGACAACGCAATCAACGAGGACGGTACGCCCAACACGGCGCACTCGCTCAACCCCGTGCCTTTCATTTATGTGACAGACAACAACAGCGCAACCGTGAAGAACGGTCGTCTGGCCGACGTTGCACCGTCGATACTGCACATAATGGGACTGGAGCAGCCCGCCGACATGACTGGCGAAAACCTCATTTGCGACAATAAGTAAGCGGTAAACCGCTTGTCTATAACCGAAATACGGGAGACGATGCTTTGAAAGAGAGCATTGTCTCCCGGATTTCCGTTGTATGGGACAACTTCTGTAGTAATGCTGTTGTTGCGATTCTGTCCCATGTTTACCCGCCTGATTTCTCATAGGAAGTTGCCTGA
>CAVAPI010000190.1:0-3657 GCA_963590445.1 Lachnospiraceae bacterium
GGTTGTCGGCTGTGAAAGCCATGTGCCCGTGCTCGTCGCCGCGCACGGTGACGGTTATGAACGAACCGTCGGCCTGCCTGACGCGCCGCGGCTTGGGGTCGGCAGGAATAGCGACAGCTGTCTGCACGAGGCAGACAGCTGTCATAAGGATTACGAATAACCGTTTAGTGTTCATTGCTTTTATTTGATGACAATCTTGCTTGTTGTCTTCTTGCCGCCGTTGCCTGTAGCCACAACGACATACACGCCCTTGGCCAGTCGGCCTGTGGCTACGGTGCTGCCGGCTGCACGGGCGGCTGTCTTGCCGTCGAGAGCCACAACGCTGATGGCGCTGGCACCGTCAACAGTGATGTTCTCACCGTTGAACTTAACAGTCGTGCTGCCGTTGGCAACCACGTTGTCTATGCCCGACGGGATGTTCACCACCACCTTGCACTCGGCTGTCAGACTGCCGGCTTCAACTGTGATAGTGGCTGTGCCTGCCTTGTTGGCTATTACGCGGATGCTAACCATGCCATCTTCTCCCGGTGTGAGTTCCACGTCGGCCACGTTGGGGTCGCTTGAAGAGACATCTATGGCGTCGGAAGTGAGTCCGTAAACTTCGGCGAAGAGTTCCTTTTCATTGCCTTCCTCTATGTTCAGGGCGTAGTCGCTGAGTATAAGAGCCAGAGCCTCGTCGCTGAAGAAGAGCTTGGGCAGACCGTTCTCGCCCTTCCAAGGTTCGGTTATGCTGTTGCCGAAGGTGTAGCCGAGACCTGTGAAGAACGCCTTGTTGAGTTCCGAAGCGGCAATATTAGCACCCTCAACCGACTTGCTGTTGGTTGAAGCCACGGCCTTGCCAAGCACCGTCACGCTGTCCACCACATAGTTGTCAGCCAGTCCTGCGTCGGTGTAGTGCTTCTCGCCCGGCTCATACTGCTCGTTGGCGATGGTCCACCCCACGATGGCGTGCGCCACGGTGTCGCCGGCGTTCTCGTCGTTGGTGCTTATGGTAACGGCCGACACGTTGTTCTTCACGATTACGGTGTCCTTATGTTCCCAGTCGCTGCCCAGGCTACCGATGATGCCGGCTGCGGAGAGTCCGCTCCAGCGCGGAGCGTCGGCCAGAATGGTGCCCTTGGCGATGTTGTTGCTCACACCGCCGCGCGAGCCGTTGTCGCCAACGATACCGCCCACGGTGTTCTCGGCACGCATGGTCACGTCGGCACGGCAGTTGCTCACGCTCGAGCCGTTGGAGCCTATTGAACCGGCGATGCCGCCCAGAGTGTTGGCAACGCAGAACTGTCCGCTCACGCCCGAAGCCTCAACCTTGGACGAGGTCATAAGCTCACCGACAATACCGCCCACGGAAGTTGCCTCTGGCAGGTTGATTTTGCCGTCAAACGAGCATCCCTCAATAAGGCTGTACAGGCTGGAGCGGCCTACGATGCCTCCGGTGGTGGCCGAGCCGCTGCCGGTGCCGTCGATTATGCTTGCTCCGAACACGTGTACGTTGCTGATGGTGTCCGACACAGACTGTGCGGCCAACAAGCCTACGTACTGGTTGTTAGCGGTGAGGATTATTGTGGGTGCGGTGAATGTAATGTTCTTAACCTTAGCGTTTGGCGAGAGCGAGCCAAACAGTCCGGCGTTGGCGTCGGAGCTTTCTATCGAGAGGGCGCTTATGGCGTAGCCGTCGCCGTCGAGCGAGCCGCTGAACGAGGCCACGGGAGTCCAGTCCTTGTTGGCGGCGTTCATGTTGATGTTGTTGGCCAGTTTGTAGCAAGCGGCAGGCTCGTTGGCCATGAGAGCCAAGTCGCCGGCGGTGGCCACGAGGTAGGGATTGGCTGCTGTTCCGTCGCCGCCCTTCTCAAACTTGGTGAACGGCAGGGGATAGTAGTCGAGGGTGTACTTGCCGTTTTCCTGGTTGTAATAGACTACAACAAGCTCCTTGTCCTGTCCTTCGAATACCATGAGGTTTGCGCTGTACAATGCTCCCTTGGCATCGTCGGGTCCCCACTCCCTGATCACGTTGCCCTGCTCGTCGGCTATGCGCAGATACTCGTCGATAGTGCTGCTGCCTTCGCGCTTTATCTTGGCAAGGTACATGTACTCAAGGCTGTCGGTGGTGTTGAAGAGGTAGGGGTTGAGCGCACTCTCGCTAAGGTTGGGAGTGAACAGCTGTCCGTTGGGGCCGAGGTTGAAGCTCGTGTAGTGGTCGAGCGTCAGGTCGCGGTTGTACCAGCCCAGACGGGCTATCAGGTTGTTGTCGGCATCGGCGTCGCCCGTGCCCATCTTCATCACATACTGGTAGCTGTCGCCATAGGGATAGCGGTTGATGTCGGTGGAAATCTGTTCGCCGTTGATGGTGGCTGGAAACAGAGTCTGCTTGGTGCAGCTCGGCACGTCAACCATCTGCACCTGCTCCACTCCGTCGATGCTCTGCATGAAGAGTATCTGCGTTTCCTGTCCCTTCACTTCGGCCATGTACTGATAGGTGTTCACCACGTTGTCGCACACGGTCTTCACGCTGTCACCCTTGGAGTTGTAAACCACAAACGCATAGGAATAGTCGTCGGTGGAGAGGAAGTAGTCGTAGAAGCTCACTACATATGCGAGCTTGCCGTCTTCCGTGAAGTAGTTTTTGGACAGGTCGTCGCTGCTCATTGCGCCAAACGAGGCCATTCTCACCATAGCGTTTGCCGGGCAATGCAGGGGCACCGATATAGAGTCCTGCAGCTGGAAGTATTGGTCGTAGGACTTCACCACATAGCGGTTGTCCTTGGCGTATATCTGGTCGTAGGTGGTGGTGTCAACGCCCTCCACGTATGGCTTGGCGTAGTGCGAAATGGTGTAGTAGGCCTTGCCGTCGATGAAATAGACGTTGAGGGGAGCACCGAGGTCGCTCATCACGAGCAGTTCCGGGTCGATGGTGAACGAGTGCTCCACGTAGGCCTCCGTCTGTACGTATGATGGGCCGCGGATTACGTCGAAGCGGTTCACGAACAGGTCGTCCTCATAGTCGGAATAGCTGAGTATGAACCTCTGGTACTTTGTCCATGAGTTCACCTGCTCGTCCACGAGCATACCCGAACCGTTGTATTCAGTGACCAGCGTTCCGTCCAGACGGTACACGCGGGTGATATATCTGTCGGAGTAGTTGTTGCTGGCGTTGCCCACGACGTGCAGCTCCACGAGCACCTCCTGGGTGTTGGCGTCGTTGTCAAACAGCTTGGTGGTCACGTCGCCGAACATCACGATGCGGTTGACGCTCATCGTGTCGGGCACCTCAACGTTTACTGTGCCGGCCTGTTTGTGGCCGCTGTCATAAACGGTGAACGAGGCCGAGCCGTAGTAGTAGCCGCGTGTCTTTACCGTTTCGGTGTACATCCAGTATGTGCCGTCAGGACCGCCTATGTAGCCGAATGTCTCGGCCTCCTGGCTCAGCACTGGGTCGTTTCCGGCCTTGGGGGCGGTGATCATTGCACCGCTGCGGGCGTCGCTGAACGGCAGCTGTACAGACTTGTTGAGGATGCCGGCCGACAGATGCATCGGGGCGGAGCCTTTCACTGTTGCAATGCGCTTCGCTTTGGTGGGGTTAATTGTGTTGATGGCGTTGGCGGCCATGCTTCCGGCCAAAGCAAGCGGCAGGAAAAGAGCGTAGATTTTTCTCATAAA
>CAVAPI010000191.1:0-3503 GCA_963590445.1 Lachnospiraceae bacterium
TTTCATCTTGATGTGCTGAAAGTCGTGTATGTGTCCACACACGTACATCGCCACGTTGTTGTATTTGTGCAGTATGGGCATGAGCCGCTTCTGCAGGTCGGTGCGCTCGCTCTCGCTCTTGCTCGTTTCGGCGTATATGGGGTGGTGGCCTGTCACTATCACCCAGTCTTCCTTGGCGTTTTTAAGCGTGGAGTCTATCCAGTCGAGCTGCTTCTGCATGTCTTCCTTGCATGCATCAGGATACTCGTCGGGGTTGTTGCGGTATTTGTCTATGAGCGGCGTAGTGTCTATGAGCACCACTCTGAGCGTTGTGCCCTTGTGCGAGAATACCTTTGTGTAGTACTTGGCGGGCATCATCCACCTGCGGCTAATATTACTGTAGTCGAGCACTGCCTGTGTGTTGCCACGGTATTCATGGTTGCCGCAGAGCGGAAACCAGTCGAGCATCAATTCCGGATGCGAGTATATAAGCTCGTAGTTGGTGGTCCACAGAGGGTCGTTGACCGATGCCACGCCGTTGAAGTGGTGTATGTCGCCAGGGGCGAGCACACATTCCGGGCCTACCGCCTTAGCCATGTTTCCCATAAGCTCGGCTATGGGTTTTTGGTCGTAGTATCCGTTGCGGCCCAAGTCGCTGGCCAAGTATAGGTTTATCTCGCCTTTCAGCGTTTTCCAATCGGGAGCGTCTTGCGCCTTAGCCGGCATTATGGCCGCCATCACTGCCACAGCCGAGACGGCTATCCTTGCTAAAAGTCTTTTGCTGTTCATGTCTTTTTCTTTTTTAATTCTGTTGTTTAGAGGTTCACTTTGATGCCGGCGTTAACCTTCACGCCGTAGTATTCCACCTGCATCGTGCGGTCTTTGGTGCCCTGATAGTAGCGCAGCGGCTGGTTGAGCAGGTTGTTTGCATTGGCATAGACGGTGAACTTGGTATTCTTTCCCCATGTGTAGCTGGCGTTGAGGTCAAGGTAGTTCACGCTGTCGTAGTAGCGGTCGAGGGCACGGCTGGTGCTCATCGCGTCTATGAACGACGAAGCGTAGTTGTATGAGAGCCTTACGTTGAGGCCGAACTTTTCGAAGAAGAGCGATGCGTTGGCGGTGTGTTCCGGCGAACCGGCCACCTTCACGTTGTCCTCGTCGGTTATGTTGAGTCGCTCGTTGAAGTTGCGTGTCTTGCTGTGGGTGTAGGTATAGTTGCCGTAGAAACCTATGCACTTGAGTGAGGGAGCTATGAAGCCGAAGTCGCGCTGGTATGCGGCCTCCACTCCAAACACCCGAGCGTCGTAGGCGTTGATGTTCTGTGTAACGGCAAACTCCTCGTCGGCATACTTGCCTTCAAGGCCGAGGTCCTTACCAAGATACTTGTTCGATGCCCACTCGATGTTCACGTTCTTTATGTCCTTATAGAACAATCCGAGGCTCACCATTCCCACGTTCTTAAAGAAGTGGTCAACCGAGAGGTCTGCGTTTATGGCCTTGGCAGGCTTTGTGTTGGGGTCGCCTATGGTGGCTTCAAGGTCGGCTATATTGAAACTTTTGTTGGCGATGAGCGCAGAATACTTGGGCCGTGATATTGTCTTTGTTATCGAAGCCCTAAGATTGCCGTCTTCGGAGTACTTGTATTTGAGCAGCAGACTGGGCAGGAGATCGGTGTAGTGGCTCTTGAAGTCGCCCGTGGGAGTCATGGTGGCCTCATCGTCTTCCGGCACTTCCACCGTATATCCGCTGGTCTTCAGGTCGGTGCGCTCCACGCGCAGACCCACTGTGGCCGACAGTTTCTTGCCTATCTTCTGGTCTAAGCGCAGGTATCCGGCCGTGATGCGTTCGTTTATCTTGTAGTTGCCGGCCTCTTCCTCAAAGTTTTCCGTACCCTGGTATTTGGAGAAGTCTATGCCGCTGAGCGTACCTATGGTTATGAACGGCGTGCCGATGGGATACTGCGAGCCGGGCATGAAGCCGTCGCGTATCTGTGTCGATGTGAGCTGCCGCCAGTTGCTGCCGAGCACTTCGTCGGGGTCGTAGTCGAAGTATGACTTTGTACGGCTCTTGTCCTTGGCCGTCACCTTGGCTCCGAACTTAAGCGTGTTGCCGTAGAGGCCGGTGGCGAGAGGCAAAGTGAAGTTGAGTTTGCCCTTCCATTCATTCTCCACGATGTCCTGGTTGGCGTTGTTAAGTTCGCTCAGCTTCCAGCTTGAGTCGTCGAGAGACGGCAGTTGTCCTGTGTAGTAAGGCTGCTTTCCGCCCACGTCGCCGAAGTCTTTGCCCAGGTCTGTTCCCTTCAGCGAGTACGCCACATAGCGTTCGTTGGGTCTTTCCTCCGTAGCGCGAGAGTAGCTTGCCGCCCAGTCCATCTTGAGGTTGCCGAAGTAGTGCTCGCCGTCGAGGGTGAAGTCCATGGCCTGTTGCAGCTCCAGCCGCGCGTCCTTGTTGTCGCTTGAGCCGCCCTTGGTCTGCATCACTACCGATTGTTTCGACGCCTTGCCGTTGAGCTTCTTGTACGACACGCGGTAGCGGTTTTCCCAGTCGCTGCGGCGGTTGTATATGCCCTTGAAAGATATTTTGTGCTGCGGGTTGAACACATAGTCGAGTGCGAGCGAGTAGCTCTGGCGTTCGCGGGTCACGTAGTACTGTCTCACCTGGGCTTCCTTAAGTTCCACTTCGTTCTTGTCGTTTTCCACATATTCAAACTCTGTGTTGTCCGATCCGCCCGGCATATACTGATACGACGCGGCTGCCATCACGCCCAGCTTGTTGTCAAAGAACCGTTGTCCCCAAGTGGCGCCAAGATCCCATTCGGGTTTCTTGCTTATCCATGAATATCCCGACCCGACGTTGAAGTTGAGCACACGGTGGTTGGGGGTGTTCTTCGTCACGAGGTTTATCCCTCCGCCTATGGCGTCGCCGTCCATGTCGGAGGTAATCACCTTATTCAGTTCTATGGTCTGTATCATGTCAGACGGAATCAAGTCGAGCTGCACGTTGCGGGTGTCTCCCTCAGCCGAGGGCATCCTGTTGCCGTTTACCGTTACAGAGGTCAAGTCTGCCGACGTTCCTCTCACTTGGCCGAAACGCGCTTCGCCCTGGTCGTACTGAACGTTAACGCCGTTTATTCTCTTCAGTGCATCACCGATGTTTGTGTCGGGAAACTTGCCCACCTGGTCGGCCGACACCACGTTGGTCACGCCCATGCTTTCCTTCTGCATCTGCATGGCCTTGCGCTGGCCGTAGAATGCTCCTGTCACCACCACCTCGTCGAGTTTCTTTCCGGCATCAAGGGTGATGTTCTGCTCCACGCTCTTCCTGCCCACCTTTATGGTGTATGTCTTTGGCGAGTAGCCCACGTAGCTTATTTTCACCTTGTATGTGCCCGGTTTCAGATTGGGCAGACTGTAGAAGCCGTTGATGTCGCTGGTCACTCCGGTGTGCAGCTCCTCTATCACCACGCATGCTCCCGGCAGCACCTGCATGTCTGTGTCTGTTATCCTGCCCCTGATGTTGCCCAT
>CAVAPI010000192.1:0-3477 GCA_963590445.1 Lachnospiraceae bacterium
CTCTTTTGGAACAGTTCGGGAGCGCGTGTAGCGTCCTCAAGGATGAGCAGCGACATGATGATGTCGCACGTCATGTTGTACAGACGGCGAGCGAGGAAGTCGTGCATCTCCTGGTTTTCGGCCTCCTTCACGTAGGCCACGGCCTTCTCATACAGCTCGACCATCTTTTCCACTCGCACTTTCAGCGGCTTCAGCTCTTCTGCAACCTCTTTCTCAAGCATCTCCTTGATGATGCCGAGATACGTGCCGTTGCTGATGTAGCGCACTGCGGCCACCACCTGAAGCTGCGTCGTGCCCTCATAGATGGAGAATATGCGCGCGTCGCGGTAGAGCCGCTGGCTCTTGTACTCCATGATGAAGCCCGAACCGCCGTGTATCTGTATGGCGTCGTAGGCGTTCTGGTTGGCATACTCCGAGTTCATTCCCTTTGCCAACGGCGTGAACGCATCGGCCAGACGGCTGTACTTCTTCTGCTCTGCACGCTCTTCGGGCGTGAGTTTGCGCTCACGGGCGATGTCGTCGAGGGCTTTGTAAATGTCAACGTAGCGTGCTGTCTGATAGAGTATGCTGCGGCCGGCGTCGAGCTTGGCCTTCATGCGGGCCAGCATGTCGAATACTGCCGGGAACTTTATGATGGGCGTGTCAAACTGCTTGCGCTCACGGGCGTAGGCGATGGCCTCGTCGTAGGCTGCTTGGCTCACGCCGACGCTCTGTGCGGCTATGCCCAGGCGTGCGCCGTTCATCAGTGCCATCACATACTTGATGAGTCCCATGCGTGTGCTGCCGCAGAGTTCGGCCTTGGCGTTTTTGTACACCAGCTCGCAGGTGGGCGAACCGTGTATGCCCAGCTTGTGCTCAATGTGGCGCACAGTTACGCCGCCGTCACGCTTGTCGTAGATGAACATCGACAGTCCGCGACCGTCACGTGTGCCTTCCTCTGAACGTGCAAGCACGAGGTGGATGTCGCTGTCGCCGTTGGTGATGAATCGCTTCACGCCGTTGAGCCGCCAGCACTTGCTCTCCTCGTCGTATGTGGCCTTGAGCATCACGCGCTGCAAGTCGCTGCCTGCGTCAGGCTCGGTGAGGTCCATTGACATCGTTTCGCCGGCGCACACACGTGGAATGTACTTCTTGCGCTGCTCCTCGTCGCCAAACTCATAGAGCGTCTCTATGCAGTCTTGCAGCGACCAGATGTTCTGGAAGCCGGCGTCGGCTGCCGCCACGATCTCCGAAGCCATGGAGTATGGCGTGATGGGCATGTTGAGTCCGCCGTAGCGGCGCGGCATCGATATGCCCCACAGTCCGGCCTTGCGCGTGGCATCGATGTTGTCGTATGTTTTTGCGGCATAGTGCATGCGTCCGTCAACGAGGTGCGGCCCCTCAAGGTCCACTTCCTCAGCGTTGGGTTCGAGCACGTTGGCGGCAATATCGCCCGTGATGTCAAGCACGCGCTTGTAGTTTTCTATTGCGTCGTCGAAGTCAACGGGCGCGTCGTCGTAAGTGTCTTTGTCGGCGAAGTTGCGCTCTTTCAGCTCAACAATCCGCTTCATCTCCGGGTGGTTCAAGTAGAAGTCGAACTCGGGATGGTCGCTATAATAGTTTGCCATGGTCTTGTCTTTATTTACTGTTCTGCTTGTAATACTTGATGAGTTTGGGCACAACCTCCTCAACGGTGCCGTTTATCACATAGTCGGCAATGGCGTTGATGGGGGCGTTGGGGTCGCTGTTCACCGAGATGATGATGCCAGAGTCCTGCATGCCGGCTATGTGCTGTATCTGTCCGCTTATGCCGCAGGCTATGTAAACCTTTGGGTGTACCGTCACGCCCGTCTGGCCTATCTGCCTGTCGTGGTCAACCCAACCGGCATCCACGGCGGCGCGGCTTGCTCCCACCTCGCCGTGCAGTTCCTTGGCCAACTGGAACAGCTGGTCGAAGCCCTCCTTGCTGCCCACGCCATAGCCTCCGGCCACAACGATGGCGGCACCTTTCAGGTTGTGCTTGGCAGCCTCCACGTGACGGTCGATCACCTTCACCACATAAGCTTCCGGCGACACATACTTGCCAACTTCGGGATATACCACCTCGCCCTTGGCCTGGCCTTTATACTCGGCTTTCTGCATCACTCCGCTGCGCACGGTGGCCATCTGCGGACGGTGGTCGGGGTTGACGATGGTGGCCACGATGTTGCCGCCAAACGCCGGACGTATCTGGTAGAGCAGATTGTCATAGTGCTTGCCGGCCTTCTTGTCGTCGTAGTCGCCAATCTCCAGCTGAGTACAGTCGGCGGTGAGTCCGCTCGTGAGCGACGACGACACGCGGGGGCCGAGGTCGCGCCCGATAACGGTTGCGCCCATGAGGCATATCTGCGGCTTCTCCTCCTTGAACAGGTTTACGAGAATGTCGGTGTGGGGTGCCGACGTGTAGGGAAACAGTCCCTCGCCGTCGAACACGAACAGCTTGTCAACACCATAGGGCAGTATCTGCTGCTCCACCTTTCCCTTTATTCCCGTTCCGGCAACCACGGCGTGCAGTTCCACGCCAAGCTGTGTGGCCAGTTTGCGGCCTTTGGTAAGCAACTCCTGTGACACTTCGGCCACAGTGGTGCTCTCTATCTCACAATATACGAATACGTTGTTCATCCTTGCTTATCCAATAATCTTCTCGTTCAACAACTCCTTGACCAAGCCCTCAATGTCCTCGTCGCTTGAGGTGAGCGTCTGGCTCTCCTTGGCTTGGAACACGATGTTCTGCACCGCCTTCACCTTTGTGGGCGAACCGCTGAGTCCGCATTGCTGCGGGTCACCGTCAACATCGGCCACCGACCATTGCGTGAGTGTCAGGTACGGACGCTCGTCATACAGTTCCTTGTATGGCATGTCGGCTGTGCGCTCCATGGGAGCCGTGGCGCGCTTGTTTTTCATCACCAGCTTGGCGTTGGCCGGGCGGCACGGGGCGGCGCTGCCGTTCACCGTGACCACGATGGGCAGGGGAGCCTCTACTGTCTCCACGCCTCCGTCTATGTGGCGGCGTATGGTGAGACGATTGTTTTCGCACTTCACTATCTCCTCGGCGTAGGTCACCTGCGACAAGCCGAGCTTCTGTGCCACCTGCGGACCCACCTGTGCTGTGTCGCCGTCAATGGCCTGGCGTCCGCCGATTACCACGTCAACGCCACCAATCTTCTTTATGGCCGTGGCCAGAGCGTAGGATGTGGCAAGTGTGTCGGCTCCGGCAAACAGACGGTCGGTCAGCAGCCAACCTGTGTCGGCTCCACGGTAGAGTCCCTGTCTTATCACCTCGGCGGCACGCGGAGGCCCCATGGTCAGTATGCCCACGGTCGAGCCGGGGTTCTGCTCTTTCAAGCGCAGAGCCTGCTCCAGAGCGTTAAGGTCTTCGGGGTTGAAGATTGCGGGCAGCGCGGCGCGGTTTACCGTGCCTTCGGCTGTCATCGCATCTTTGCCCACGTTTCGTGTGTC
>CAVAPI010000193.1:0-3282 GCA_963590445.1 Lachnospiraceae bacterium
TCCACATTGGCTTATGCCTTTGCGGACGGGCGGTGGCGTAGTGTCGTTGCTTTCCTGAATATATTACCTTAAAGACTTTTCTTTTTCCGTTGCGTGCGATGCAAGTCTGCTTGCTGCTGCATGCGGTGTTCAGTCGTCGGTCTTGGCCTGTTCGTACTCGGCAATCTCACGCTCGCCGACATGAGCAAAGCCGTAGTGCTCGTCGTGCTGGCTGAGGTCGAGACCGATGCGCTCGCTCTCCGACGACACACGCATGGGTATCATCTTGTCGATGAGCCAGTAGCCGAAGTAGCTCATGACGAAAGTATAGACAATCACTATGGCCACGGCCAGCAGGTGGTAGAGGAAGATGACGAAACCGTCCCATGAGCCGGCTATGAGTCCCTCCTGGATGAAGATACCTGTAAGCACCGTGCCGAAGATACCGCCTGTGCCGTGGGTGGGGAACACGTCGAGGGCGTCGTCAATGCGCGAGTGGCTGCGCCAATAAACGGCCACGTTGCATATTATCGTTATCACAAACGAGATGAAGATGCTCTGTCCCACGGTGACATATCCGGCAGACGGCGTGATGGCCACAAGACCTACCACACAGCCGACGGCTGCTCCCATGGCGGAAGGCTTGCGTCCGCGCAGACAGTCGAAGAATATCCAGGTCATCATGGCTGTGGCCGAGGCGGTGTTGGTGTTGAGGAATGCCTTCACGGCCATGCCGTCGGCGTGGAGCGAAGAGCCGGCGTTGAAGCCGAACCAGCCCAGCCAGAGCATTGCAGCTCCAAGGAGTACGAAGGGGATGTTGGCCGGTTCCGACTGGCGTGTGGACGACTTGCGGCGGCCAAGGAATATGGCTCCTGCAAGCGCGGCCACACCCGACGAGGCGTGAACCACAATACCTCCAGCGAAGTCAATCACTCCCCACTTCATGAACAGTCCGTCAGGGTGCCACGTCATATGCGCCAGCGGACAGTAGATTACCACGAAGAAGAAAATCATGAAGAACATGTAGGCCGAGAAGCGCACACGTTCGGCAAACGAACCGGTGATGAGCGACGGCGTGATGATGGCGAACTTCATCTGGAACAGCGCATACAGAGCCAAGGGTATGGTGGCTCCGCCGAGTATGTTGCCCGTCGGCGTGGTGTAGACATCGCCACCGACATTGTTGAACATAAGGAACGTGAACGGATTGCCTATCACTCCGCCTATATCGTCGCCGAATGCGAGGCTGAAGCCGAACGCCACCCACAGCACACTTATCAGTCCCATGGCGATAAAGCTCTGGAGCATGGTAGAGATAACGTTCTTCGCACCTACCATGCCGCCGTAGAAGAACGACAGACCGGGGGTCATCATAAGCACGAATATGGTGGCTGTGATGAGCCACGCCACATCGGCTGCGTCAATCTTCGAGAAGTCGCACTCAAACGACGGTTCGCCGACGAACAGGCCGGCGATGGCTATGATTACCATCGAGGCCATTAGGATAATCCATCTCTTTTTCATTTTTCTTTTTTTGGTTATTGATGTTGTTGTTTGAATATGTTTGCGATATTGTACAGACCGTGTCTTGCTGCGGGCTAAGCCTACTTGTCGTAGGCTTGCTCATGCACTCCGGCCACTGCCCGTCCGCTGGGGTCGTTCATGTTCTTGAACGAAGCGTCCCACGCAAGAGCCTCGGCCGTGCTGCACGCCACGCTGGGAACGCTGGGCACTGTGCGTGCCGCCGACTCGCTGGGGAAGTGCTCTGCGAATATAGAGCGGTAGAAGTATTCCTCCTTGTTGCGCGGCGGATTTATGGGGAAACGTTCGGCTGCGTGCGCCATCTGTTCATCGGTCACGCGCTCGGCGGTTATCTGCTTCAGAGTGTCAATCCATGAGTAGCCCACACCGTCGCTGAACTGTTCCTTCTGCCGCCAAGCCACCTCATAGGGGAGCATATCGGCGAACGCCTCGCGCACGATTTTCTTCTCGACAGTGCTGCCCGGACACATCTTGGCCTGTGGGTTGGTGCGCATGGCCACGTCGAGAAACTCCTTGTCGAGGAACGGTACACGTCCTTCAACGCCCCATGCCGAGAGGCTCTTGTTGGCCCGCAGACAGTCGTAGAGATGCAGCTTCGACAGCTTGCGCACCGTCTCCTCGTGGAAAGCCTTTGCATCGGGAGCCTTGTGGAAGTAAAGGTAGCCGCCGAAAATCTCGTCGGCACCTTCACCGGAGAGCACCATCTTGATGCCCATCGACTTGATTACACGTGCCAACAGATACATCGGCGTTGAGGCGCGCACGGTTGTCACGTCGTAAGTCTCGATGAAATATATCACATCCCGAAGGGCGTCGAGACCTTCTTCTATGGTATAGTTGATTTCATGGTGCACGGTGCCTATATGGTCGGCCACGAGACGGGCCTTGGCAAGGTCGGGCGCACCCTTCAGGCCCACTGCAAACGAGTGGAGACGAGGCCACCAGGCTTCGGTCTTGCCGTCATTCTCAATGCGGTTCTGGGCATATTTCTGTGCAACGGCACTTATCACCGAAGAGTCAAGTCCGCCGGAGAGCAGCACTCCGTAGGGCACATCGCTCATCAGCTGACGCTTCACGGCATCCTCAAGTGCATCGTGTATCGACGCGACGCTCGCACTGTTGTCCCTCACGTTGGCGTATTCCATCCAGTCACGGGTGTAGTAGCGCTTCATGCCTCCCTCCCTGCTGGAGTAGTAGTGGCCGGGAAGGAACTCCTCGTAGCTGTCGCACTGACCCTCAAGGGCTTTCAGTTCGCTGGCAACATAAATCAGCCCGTCGCTGTCGTGGCCGATGTAAAGGGGGATGACCCCAATGGGGTCGCGGGCAATAAGGAACTCGTCGCTCTCGGCATCGTAGAGAGCAAAAGCGAAGATGCCGCTCAAGTCTTCGAGAAAGGCCGTGCCCTTGTCACGATAGAGGGCGAGTATCACCTCGCAGTCGCTGCCTGTCTGAAACTGATAGCTGTCGGCGTAGCGGCGGCGCAGGTCCCTGTGGTTGTAAATCTCACCGTTGACAGCCAGCACCTGCTTGCCGTCGGGACTGAACAGAGGCTGCCTACCCGACTCAGGGTCAACGATTGAGAGCCGCTCATGGGCGAGTATGGCCGAGCCACCGCAATAGATGCCGCTCCAGTCGGGCCCTCTGTGACGTATTTTGCGACTCATGGCAAGAGCCTTCTGCCGCAGTTGCGGTGTCTGAGCCTTGATGTTGAAGATAGATACTATTCCACACATATTTCTTTTCTTTAGGGTTGTTTGTCGT
>CAVAPI010000194.1:0-3194 GCA_963590445.1 Lachnospiraceae bacterium
TCCACGAGCACTACGAAAAAGTTTGTCGTTCCCTCCTACGGCAGCAACTACTACATCTGCTACGGCGAAGACCCGACCATGGCGTTCACCGTGACAACGACGAGCAACGACGAGCAGATCACTCTCACCACCCTCACCGAGGGCACTAGCGGCCAGCAGTGGACGGTGAAGCAGGGCAACTACTCCACCACCTATCCTTACCATTTCGTCAGCGTGCTGTCGTCGAAGGCTCTCGACCTTGCCGGCAACAACTCCAGCGTGATGCCCCTGCAGTGGACTTCGGAGAACGACTACAACGGCGGTTCAGCCAACGTCAACCAGGAGTGGAACCTTGTGTCTGCTGACGCTACCGCCCACACCTATTATATATGCGCGGCATACAACAGTACTGTATACTACCTCACCTTCGACGGCACATCGGGCGGCAAACTGGGCCGCACCACATCGCAGAGTTCCGCCACCGCCTTCGGTTTCATCGCCACGAGCAGTTCGTCAGGCGGAGGCGAGTCGGGCGGAGGTTCATCGGGTGGAGACAGCGGCACTGTTCCGAGCCGCACGTTCCAGTACTCTTATGTACACACCCCCAGCAAGTATGCCGACTACAAGGAAGATGCCCACGCCACCTTCATTCCCTACGCTTCTACTGCCGACATGCAGGCGGATGACAACTACGACGAGCCGTGGCTTGAGCCTACAAAGGCCATGACCATGAGTCTCAACGGTACATGGAAATTCAAATACCTCGCCAGCGGCGGCAGTGCTGCTCCGTCGGATACCTACTATGGCAACAGCGTTTCCACCACGTCGTGGGACGAGATACGCGTGCCCCTCTCTTGGGAAATGGCGGGCTACGACACGCCTGTCTATACCAACCAGGGCTATCCTTTCGATACAAGTTCTTCATGGACGACCATAGCGGCTTCTAACAGCCGCTGCGATACCAACCCATTGGGTTACTACCGCCGCACGTTCACTCTGCCCGACGGATGGAGCGATAAGCGCATCATGGTACATTTCGACGGTGCATATAGCGGAATAGCCGTTTACCTGAACGGTGCATACGTGGGTTACTCTGAGGGAGCGAACACCGATGCCGAGTTCGACATCACCAACTTCATCACCGATCCAACGGCTGAGAACAACATCACCGTGGCTTGCTACCGCTGGACTTCCGGCTCTTATCTTGAAGGACAGGACATGTGGCACCTCGGCGGCATCCACCGCGACGTGTATCTCGTGGCTACGCCAAAGGTCTATGTCAGCGACCATATCATCTGGGCTTCCAGCCAGAACAGCACTGCCACCAGCGGCACGCTCAACGTGAAGGTTAGCGTAGACAACCGCTCAAGCATCAGCACATCGAAGACCATCGAGGTGAAACTCCTCGACAAGAGCGGTGCGCAGGTAGGCTCTACCGCCACCTACACCTATAGCGGCAGCAGCACCGTCACCGACCAGGCCATGACCATCAGCGGTCTGACCAATCTCACCGCATGGAGCAGCGAGAATCCCTACCTCTACACCGTAGCCATCAGTCAGAAAGATGCCGACGGCAACGAGGAGATGGCCTTCTCCACCAAGTTCGGTTTCCGCGTTATCACCAAGAGCGGCAACCTCGTCTATGTCAACGGCCAGCGTGCCTACTTCAAGGGTGTCAACACACAGGACACCCATCCGCTCTACGGACGTGCCATCGACATGGAGACCATGCTCAAAGACGTGATCTTGATGAAGCGTGCCAACGTCAACATCATCCGTACCTCGCACTATCCGCGCCAGCCCAAGATGTATGCCATGATGGATGCCTACGGTCTCTACTGTATGGACGAGGCCGACAACGAGTGCCACCCGCTGCAGAGCGTGGCAAGCAACTCTAAATTCTCTGACAACATGCTCGACCGCGTGACCCGTATGTTCCGTCGCGACCGCAACCACCCGTCGGTTGTATTCTGGTCGCTGGGCAACGAGAGCGGTACGGCTTCCAACCTGTCATCATGCAAGAATTATATCAACAACAATGATACCCGCCTTGTACACTACGAGGGCAACAGCAGTTATTCTGACCTCGGCTCAAACATGTATCCCTCGGTAGACGCTGTAAACAACAACCGAAGCGGTCTTAACAGCATGCCATACTTCATCTGTGAGTATGCGCACGCCATGGGCAATGCCATGGGCCGTCTGAAAGACTATTGGAACGTCATCGAAAGCAGCGATAACACTGGAATCATCGGCGGTTGTATTTGGGACTGGGTAGACCAGGCCATCTACAAGCCATCCTTGGCAAAGAACGTCATCAACGGTTCTGCCGATGCCAACACGCTCGTCAGCAGCAACGGCTTCAACTACTGGACATCGGGCTTCGACTATCAGTCTGTGGTCAACGGTGACAACGAGGCTTCTTACATGGGTGCCTTCGAGGACAACGGTATCGTGACACCCGACCGCAAGTGGACTGCGAAACTCACCGAGGTGAAAAAGGTATATCAGAATGTTGACTTCACCGACTTCTCCAACAAGACGCTCACCGTGAAGAACAAGAACCTCTTCACCAATCTCAATGCCTACAAACTCGTTTACCGCGTGCTCGTAGACGGTTGCCTCGCCGAGGAAGGCGCAGTGGATATGCCTTCTATCGCTGCCGGAAACACAGGTACGGTAAGCGTGCCTTACACCACCACTGCCGAGAGCGGCAAGGAGGTGATGCTCAACGTGGGTCTTGCTCTCAATGAGGCTACCCTTTGGGCAGAGAAGGGATACGAGGTGGCTGACGAAGAGTTCACCTTGCAGGAGCGCGACGCTACACTTGCAGACCACACCGCCGACGGTGGCTCACTCACCGTGAGCAATAACACCGTGAGCGGAACGACCAAGGACGGCAAGGCCTTCTCGCTCACCTTCAGCAGCGGCAACCTCACCAACTGGACGTTCAACGGACAGACCGTCATGGCTTCCACACCGGGCTTCAGCCAGTTCTTCAGCATCGACAACTCGCGCAACAGCTGTCCTTATAGCATCGCCAGCAAGAATACCAGCCACAGCGTGAGCAGTAGGCTCTCCAAGAACGACAACAAAGCAACCATCACCGTGTCGGGCAACAGCGGACGCTCCTACACTATCGCCTACACTATCTATTCAGACGGTGTGGTAGAGATGGCAGTGAACTTCAACTCCTCTTCCAGCACCACCTACCG
>CAVAPI010000195.1:0-3108 GCA_963590445.1 Lachnospiraceae bacterium
TATCCGTTTACGGTGGAGACGATGCCTGTGCCAAAGGACATCGTGCGTGGGCAGACGGTGGAAATCCGCTGCGAGCTGAAAGCGGAAGGCAAGTTTGACGGGACGGTCTATACCATCCGCTATTTTCAGCATGACGGCAAGGGTTCGCTGAGGATGGAGAACGGGACGGTGCTCCAGCCCAATGACCGCTATCTGCTGGAGGACGAGAAGTTCCGTCTTTACTATACCTCGGCAAGTACGGAGACGCAGACGCTGACCGTGGTAGTGGAGGATAATTTCGGCAAGTCATACGAAATGGAGTTCAGTTTCAATGATGCTGACGAGGACTCGGAGGAAGAGGAGGAGACACTTGTCGCCTTCAGTAAAATCGGCTGCGTATGAGGCTGATGTTATGGTTAGCCCTGCTCCTTGTGTCGGGTAGTCTGTCTGGCCAGACGCAAGGAGCGGCAAAACGGATTCGGCATGTGCCAAGGTTTGAGTTGGCTGTCGCCTGCATCAAGAAGTACGAGGGGCTGCATGGTCCTGAACATCATCCGTATGTCGGCTATGGGCATAAGCTATTGCTTGGCGAGAGGCTTCCGTCAAGGATGACGGAGCGGCAAGCCGACGCCTTGCTGCGCTCAGACCTACGGAAACTCTGCGCCATGTTCCGTGGCTTCGGTCGTGACTCCCTGCTGCTGGCTGCACTTGCATACAATGTAGGCTGTGGAAAGGTGATGAAGAGCCGGATGTATGCCAAGATGCGGAGCGGTAACAGGAACATCTACCGTGACTATGTGGACTTCAAAAGGTGGAAAGGCAGACCTGTGCCGTCCATCGAACGAAGAAGAAAGATGGAGTACCTGCTGTTGTTTACTCCATAGAGGTGACTATATATAATAAGGTGTAGGGCTTCCCGAGAATGAGAAGTGCCTACACCTTATTATATATTATTGCTGACGGACAAGTTCGGCAATATGCTCGATGGCGGCATCATTGACATCCAACGGGCTTGTGTCGTCAACATCATAACTGCATCCGTCCATGAAAAGACAGCAGAGCCTGGGGCCTGTGTACTTTAGGATGCAAACGGGACTTTCGTCCTGCATGACAGATAGGGACTTGTGGTCGTCAATCTTGGGCTGGAGGGCGATGGCCGTGCGTAGTTTCTCGGACAGGAGCAGACGGATTTCTGCAAACTTCTGTAGCAGGCGGAAGAAGTGGACGGCCTTGAACACCTCTGAATAGTTGGCTAACTCGTTCTCCATCGGCTCGTACTTGCACGCCTTGATGGAGAAGTCGATGGCTTTCTCCCTGTTCGCCTGACTCTTCAGGATGCCATCGCGAAAAACCGTGTTCTTCTGATAGTAGCGGGCGGTCTTCTCGTATTTGGGCAGGACGCTCTCAATGGCAGGACGGAGAGCCTCGTAGGTCTCGAAGTTGGTTCGGGCGAACTTGTCAATGAGATGGTAGAGAAACCATATCTCTATGCAGGGGTGGCTCTCGATGAAGCTGACACCCTGTCTTTTGTACTTCTCCTTTGCCTCCTGATAGATGGCGTATTGCTTACGGTCTTTGACGATTGTGTCTGTGTCGATGACGAGGAAGATGGCATCGGCACGCTCCTGGGGCTTCTTGCGCAGTTCCTTGTCAATGAGCTTCAGATTCTGCTTGTAGGAACTGCGGCTGTTCTTCGGCACGTCGGGTTCCATGGAGAACTTGAAGCGGTTGTTGGTGCGCAGCCATTCGAAGTAGTACCATTCCGTAAATCCCTCGCAATAGATTTTGACGGTATATTCAAGCGGTCTTTGTAGTTCCATGCGGTACTCCTCCTTTCTTATTCGTCAATGAATATGCTGCCCAACTGGGGCTTTGCGCCCAGCTTGCCTGCACGGTAGGCGTTGAGGATGGACACTTCCTTGTGGAGTCCGAAGTCCTTGGCGCGGTAAATCTCCGTTGCGCCGGACTCGTTCTTGTTGGCGAAGTACACCATGTCACGGCGGATGAAGTCCTCGTCAAGGAGCATGAGGCTGTGGGTGGAGAATATCAGCTGCGCACGGCCGGAGTTGACGAGGAAGGTCTTGATGATGTGGGTGAAGAGGTCGTAGTGCAGAGAGTTCTCCAGCTCGTCGCACAGCAGCGTCTGGTTATTGCGGATCAGCGTGAAGAGCAATGCCGACAGACCGTACATGCGGTTGGTGCCTTCGGACTCCACCATGTTGGAGAGGCTGCCCGTGTAGAACGGTGTCTTGTGGGTGAAGAAGAGTTCTTCCGTTGAGATGCTCTTGTCCTGCGGTTCGGGGATGCGCAGAATTTTGGCTATCTTCCTGAACTTCTCCATGGCTTCCTCGGAGACCTCGCCTTTCTCTTCTTTGATGTAGAGGTCGGAGATGTTGAAGTCCGCCTTCTCCAGCATTCCGCAGATGAACTTCTTGCTGTCGGCATCGAGACGCACGATGTCGTTGGCAAGCTGGCTGAGGTTGTCGCCCTTGCTGAGCAACGGCAGGAACTCGTCCTCGAAGTAGTTGAAGACGTTGTCAAGCTCGGTGTTCTTCTCCACATTGGAGTTTTTGTAGGTGGCGAGGACCGTGGCGTTGGAGATGCAGTTGGACTCGATGAACAGCTTTTGCGTAGCGGATAGTTTGAGCAGGGGACCGAAGGTGATGGCGGAGTAGCCCTTCTCCTCGTTCCATGTGCGCTCGTAGAAGAGCGCGCGGCGGTTGTTGGGATAGAAGTAGAACTCCTCCTTGACTATCTTCTGGCTGTTCAGTACTACGGCATACTCGTAGCGGACTTCACCGATATAGAATGTCAGTTCAAACGATGAGTTTTGGTTGCGGCTGTCCTCGTCCATCATGAATGGTGTCAGTCCTGTGCCGCTGCCGGGCTTCTTGGTGCGGCTGGCCACTTGGTAGAAGATGAACCACGCCAGTGCTTTGAGAATATTGCTCTTGCCCGATGCGTTAGGGCCATACACAACACCCAATTTGGATATGCGGACACCCTTTATCTTGACCACTGCGTAGTCCTCGTATGTCTTGTCGGCAGATGCCGTGAAGTCCAGCGTCTGCTCTTCTCTGATGGAAAGGAAGTTCTTAACCTTAAACTGTAATATCATAATCCTTCAAC
>CAVAPI010000196.1:0-3001 GCA_963590445.1 Lachnospiraceae bacterium
GTGCTTGTCCCTGCATCAGAACGCCGTCTCACGGTGGGCAAATTCTATGAAGCGAGGATTACCGGAGCCGAAGAGTTCGACCTCTATGCCACAACCATACTGTAGGGCATCTGCCAACCGTCACTTTTTTACAGTTACCCAACAACTTACCGCTTATGAACAATAAAGATTTCATCCTGACGCTGGCATCCAGAATAGGCCGAACACAGGTTGACACACAAAGGCTGGTGACTTCCGTTCTCAATGCCATGACCGACAACCTGATAGAGGGCAACAACATTGCCGTAAAGGGGTTTGGAACGTTTGAAATAAAGAAGAAGCACGAACGCATAATGACCAATCCTTCCACCCGGAAGCGTATTCTCGTGCCTCCGAAACTGGTGCTCGGCTTCAAGGCCGACGACAGTTTCAAGAGTGCAATCAACCAGACACGACCCGCCAAAGACTGACTGACATGAACGTAGTGGAACTGAAAGACATTGCAACCCTGTTCGCCGGCAGGGCGAAGTTGGGCGACATTGAGGCCGAAGCGTTCGTTAACTCGATGTTTTCGGTCATACGGCAAGGCTTGGAGGACGACCGGCAGGTCAAGATACGCGGCTTCGGCACGTTCAAGATAATAGATGTCGAGGCGCGGGAGAGCGTTAGCGTGAACACAGGCGAACGGGTTGTGATAGAAAGTCACCGCAAAGTGACCTTCACCCCCGACGCTACGATGAAGGAACTCGTCAACAAACCGTTCTCACTGTTCAATACGGTTGCACTGAACGATGGGGTAGAGTTTGACGACGTGGACGTTGAAACGTCGCCAGAGGCCGGCTT
Organism: Lachnospiraceae bacterium; assembly: GCA_963590445.1. Taxonomy (GTDB): domain Bacteria; phylum Bacteroidota; class Bacteroidia; order Bacteroidales; family Bacteroidaceae; genus Prevotella. The sequence goes on from CAVAPI010000196.1 coordinate 823, forward strand.
GCAGAATCAGAATGCCGATGTGGAGAACCTGCCGGTGACTGTTGTTGAAACGGAAACTCCTGTTGTTGAAGCCGAAGAGGCTGTTGCCGATACCGAAGAGCCTGAAACGGAGACGAAGCCCGCAGAACCGATTGACGAAACGTCACAAACGGAGACGGAAACCGCAACAGTTGCGCCGGAAGAGGAAGCCTGTGACAGTGACAACGTTGCGGAAGAGGCGGAGGAAGAGCCTGTTGGCACTCAGGAAGAGCCTGTTGACGATGGCGAAGGGCTTGCCGGCGACAGTGAAGAGCCGGCTGACGCTCCGGGAAGTGCTGGCGATGAGAGCCAAGGCGGCGGCGTTTTGCCGTCAAAGCGCAGGAGAAAAGCACTGAAAGCCTTGCTTTACTGTCTGCTGACGCTCGTCCTTATGGGCGCTTCTTACTTTGTTGGCATGCACTACGGGCGGCTCTGCACTGGCGGCAGCTGCATTTTCAGCCATGAAGAAGCCGCTTCGGAGCCTGCGGCAGTCGCTGTTGCCGCACGTGAGGAGGCTTCAGAAGAAGGTCAAATGGGCGATACGGTAAGGCCGGCCATGCCAGACACGACGGAGGAAAAGGCTGTCGGGCAGCGGAAAGAGGCTGCCGGCGGGCCTGAAAAGGCCGTTGTCAAGGGCGAAAGTCAAGGCAGCAGGGCAGAAAGTCAAGACACGAAGAGCGCAGAAGTGGCAGCCATGATGCAGATGGCAGCCAGATATGCCGACAAAGACGTGAGGGTGCGCACAGGAGCCTACTGCATTGTGGGTACAGACCGTACCGTTACGGTGCGCCAAGGCGAAAGCCTGGCAGCATTAAGCAGGCGGGAACTGGGACCCGGCATGGACTGTTACGTGGAAACATTCAACGGTTTGCACCCGGATGCCGCCCTCAAGGCGGGACAAATCGTCAGGATTCCAAAGCTGATGCATAAGAAAGTGTTGCGCAGGTTGGCTCAATAGTTCAGGCTGACAGCCGGTTGGCTGCCGCAAGCCGCCCGTTCCCGCCATAATTTCTGATATGCCTTGCATCTTCTTCTGGTGAAAACGACACCGCCCGGCCTTAAGCTCTGCGCTTAAAGCCGGGCGGTGTTCGCAAATGTCAGTCAGTCCTTGGCTTCAGACAAGGCCAAGACCTTACAGCATGGCTACTTCACCATTACTTTCCTCGTCGTGCCGTCGCCCATCTTCAGGATGTTCAATCCCTTGAAAGGCTTGTCCGTCATGCGTCCGTTGGTGTCGTAACGCTTGACAACCTTATTGTTTCCGTTGCTGCCGGGCAGACTGACGCCTGTGTCTTCAATCTCCTCCATATTCTTGAAGTCCTTCCACTGGTCGGCTGCCTTGTATGCTTCGAGCGAGTTCTTGGGCACATAGAGCGTACATTTCTCCTTGTTGATGTCCCGCAGAGCAATGCTGCCGCATGTGGGCGGTGTCGTATTTAGGCTTACTAATTTGACAATGGCGGAACAACCAAAGAACGCACTATTGCCAATGCTTGCCACGGAATTGCCGATGGTGACTGAGGTAAGGCTTCTGCAAAAATCGAACGCATATGGGCCGATGCTCGTCACGGAATTGGGAATGTCGATGGAAGTCAGGCTTGGGCAACCACTGAACGCATATTCGCCGATGCTTGCCACGGAATTTGGGATGGTGACGGAAGTCAGACTTGAGCAACCTTGGAACGTTCTTTTGCCAATGCTTGTCACGGAAATGGGAATGGAAAAGGAAGTCAGACTTGAGCAATCTTGGAACGCACCGTCGCCAATGCTTGCCACGGAATTGCCGATGGTGACTGAGGTAAGGCTTGAGCAATCATCGAATGCACCGTCGCCAATGCTTGTCACGGAATTGCCGATGGTGACTGAGGTAAGGCTTCTGCAAGAACTGAACGCATATGGGCCGATGCTTGTCACGGAATTGGGAATGTCGATGGAAGTCAGGCTTGAGCAACCTCTGAACGCCTCACTGCCAATGCTTGTCACGGAATTGCCGATGGTGACTGAGGTAAGGCTTCTGCAAGAACTGAACGCATATGGGCCGATGCTTGTCACGGAATTGGGAATGTCGATGGAAGTCAGGCTTGAGCAACCTCTGAACGCCTCACTGCCAATGCTTGTCACGGAATTGCCGATGGTGACTGAGGTAAGGCTTCTGCAAGAA
>CAVAPI010000197.1:0-2987 GCA_963590445.1 Lachnospiraceae bacterium
TTTACCTCGCCTACCTTCGTCAAGGACAAGAGCAAGAAGGAAAAGCGCGAGTTCTACATTCCCAAGCTCAACCGTGAGCGCAGTCTCTATGGTACCGACTTCGAGATACGTTTGCGCAACCAGCTCTCGCAGAAAGCCATTGCCCGGGAGTGTGCTGAATGGATAAAGAGGAAGGTGCGCTTCAAGAGCAACTCGTCGCACGAGGCTATGGGCGGCTTCCTTCATCTACAAGACGACACGGAGCATGTCTATCTTCCTTTCGACGACTTCACCACTACGCAGCTCGGTTGCGAACGCGGCGACAATGTTTATCAGATGGTCAATGTGCTTCCGTCTCCAGCCGCCAACGCTTACCTTAATATATTCAACGAGCAGTGGGACAACGAGGAGAAATTCTCCGATGTCACAGGGCGGGTGCTGGAGTATATCGAGACGGTGTACCAAGAGAACGCGCCCGAATACATCTACTTCATTGCGCTCTACAATATCTTCCATGAGTTTTTGGAGGATATTTCGGAGGATGTGCTCCCCAACGAGCGCACTGGCTTCAAGCAGAGCATTATCTGGAGCAAACTCTACAACTTCCAGCGTGACGCTGCCCTTGCCATCATCAACAAACTGGAGAAATACAACGGTTGCATCCTTGCCGACAGTGTGGGCTTGGGTAAGACGTTCACGGCACTTGCGGTCATCAAGTACTACGAGAACCGCAACAAGAGTGTGCTGGTGCTTTGCCCCAAGAAGCTCAACGACAACTGGCAGACGTTCCGTGCCAACTACAAGAACAACCCCGTTGCCGCCGACCGCTTGCGCTACGACATCCTGTTCCACTCCGACCTGAGTCGTGACCGTGGACAGAGCAACGGTCTCGACCTCGAACACATCAACTGGGGCAACTACGACCTTATCGTCATTGACGAGAGCCACAACTTCCGTAACGGCGGCAACATCGACGAAGATGATGCCGACGATTTCATGTTCGGCGGCGAGAAGCGCAAGGAGAACCGTTACGAACGGTTGATGAACCGTGTCATTCGCCAGGGGGTGAAGACCAAGGTGCTGATGCTCAGTGCCACACCCGTCAACAACCGCTTCAACGACCTCAAAAACCAACTGCAACTGGCTTACGAGGGCAAGGCGGAGTATATCAACGAGGCGTTGGATCTTGGCAAGAACATCGACGACATCTTCCGTTTTGCACAGACTGCTTACAACAAGTGGGCGAAGCTCGATCCCGAGGAACGTACCACCGAGCGGTTGCTCAGCGACCTCAGCTTCGACTTCTTCCAGTTGCTCGATGCCGTCACCATTGCGCGCAGTCGCAGCCACATCACCAAGTATTACGACACCAAGGACATTGGCGAGTTCCCTACGAGGCTTGCCCCTATCAGCCGTCGCCCTAAGTTGACCGACCTCAGCAGTGCCATCAACTTCAAGGATATTGCTTGTACGCTCGACACGCTTAATCTGGCTATCTACACGCCGTCGCTCTATGTGTTTGAAAGCGTGAAGGGCGACTATGCCATCGACTACGAGGGGTCTGGTATTTCCATCGACGGACGCGAGAAGGGTTTGCGCAAACTCATGGCTACCAACCTGCTCAAACGTCTGGAGAGCAGTGTCAATTCGTTCCGCCTTACCCTCCAGCGCATCAAGGACTACATCGGCGAGACGCTTGGTGTCATTGCCGAATACGAGGAAAGCCGTGGTGCTGCGGAGACCATCGACGTTACGGAGTTTACTTCGAGCGAAGACGATTGGGAGAATGCCGAAGCTTTCCTTGCCTCCAAGAAATCGAAGATTCGTCTGTCCGACATGGACACCACCAGTTGGGCGCACGACCTAAAGGCCGACCTCGAAAAGCTCGACCTGCTGCTTCTTATGCTGGAGGACATCACCCCACGGCACGACAGCAAACTGCAGATGCTCATCGCTGATCTGAAGGAGAAGTTTGCGCATCCCATCAACGGCGACAACAAGAAGGTGCTTATCTTCACTGCCTTTGCCGACACTGCCGACTATCTCTATAACGAGTTGGCGGAGAAGATAAAGGCCGACTGCGGACTGAACGTGGCACTTATCACCGGCTCTACCGAGGGAAAGTGTACCATCAGGAAGTTCCCCATGAGCTTCAACAATGTGCTCACGTTCTTCTCGCCCCGTTCCAAAGACCGCGCTGCCCTCTATCCCAATGCCAAGGACGACATCGATGTGCTTATCGCCACCGACTGCATCTCCGAGGGACAGAACTTGCAGGATTGCGACTACCTCATCAACTACGACATCCACTGGAACCCCGTGCGCATCATCCAGCGTTTCGGGCGCATCGACCGCATCGGCTCGCAGAACAAGGTGATACAGCTCGTGAACTATTGGCCCGACATTGAGTTGGACGATTACATCAAGCTCAAAGGGCGTGTGGAGAGCCGCATGAAGGCTACCGTGCTTACTTCCACTGGCGACGACAACCTGCTTTCCGCCAACGAGAAGGGCGACCTCGAATATCGCCGCAACCAGCTCAAACGCTTGCAGGAAGAGGTGGTGGACATCGAGGACATGGACACGGGCATCAACATCATGGACTTGGGACTCAACGAGTTTCGGCTCGACCTGCTGGCATATATCAAGGAACACCCCGACATTGAGCATGCGCCTTTCGGCATGAGTGCCGTGGTAGCGAGCGACAGCATAGCCCGTCCCGGCGTGATGTTCATTCTGCGCAACCGCAACAATGCCGTCAATATCGACCGCAAGAACCTCCTGCACCCGTTCTACATGGTGTACCTTACCGACGAGGGCGAGGTCATCTGCGACCACCTGCACCCCAAGCAGTTGCTTGACATTATGCGCCATGCCTGCAAGGACAAGAAGGAGCACGACCCGGCTCTCTGCGCCGCCCTCAACAAGACTACTGCCGACGGACGGCACATGGAGCATTACAGCGACCTGCTGCAGGAAGCCATCAACAGCATCGTGAGCATCAAGGA
>CAVAPI010000198.1:0-2951 GCA_963590445.1 Lachnospiraceae bacterium
TGCCGCCACGGAAGTTTTAAACTGCGCCTGAATTTCTCGCTCGAAATTCAGCCCAATTATTTATGATTGCTAAAATTTTTAGCGGACAGCAATAAAATGAAAAAGAATGTAATCAAGTTCGTGAACAAGAAATTCGTCGCATGTGCAGCCCTCATTGCTGCCGCAACCACCACTGCCATGGCCCAGGGCAACGGCCTGGCAGGTATCAACGAAGCCACCTCGATGGTGACCAGCTACTTCGACCCGGGCACCAAGCTCATCTATGCCATCGGTGCCGTCGTGGGTCTCATCGGCGGCGTGAAGGTCTATGGCAAGTTCTCCAGCGGTGACCCCGACACCAGCAAGACAGCCGCCTCGTGGTTCGGCGCCTGCATCTTCCTCATCGTGGCCGCTACCATCCTGCGCTCGTTCTTCCTCTAAGCCGACGGCTGCGCCTATTATATATAATAAGGTATAAGGAAAAACGACCAATGGCTGAGTACAATATCAACAAGGGTATTGGCCAGTCGGTGGAGTTCAAGGGGCTGAAAGCCCAGTATCTGTTCATCTTCGCGGGCGGGCTGCTTGCAGTCTTTGTCCTGTTCGTGATTCTCTATCTCGCCGGGGTCAACCAGTGGGTGTGCATCGGCACGGGCGTATCGTCTGCCTCGCTCCTTGTGTGGCAGACGTTCGCCCTCAACCGACGCTACGGGGAGCACGGACTGATGAAGCGCATGGCGAACAGACAGCATCCGAGATTCCTAATCAACCGACGGAAGCCATACCTGATTATCAAGAACCGAGCGAACAGCGAGAGCAGAGCCGAACTTGTTCGAGCTTTGCCGAGTCGTGAGCGAGGAAGAACAAAGTTCAACAACGTAAAGGAAGAACCCAATGAGGAATACGCTGAAAGCAACCACAATTGAGAACAAGCTGCCGCTGCTGGCGGTGGAGAACGGCTGCATCGTGTCGAAGGACGCAGACCTGACCGTCGCCTTTGAGGTGACGCTGCCGGAACTCTATACCGTGACCTCGCAGGAGTACGAGACCATCCACGGCTGCTGGTGCAAGGCGATAAAAGTGCTGCCGGACTATTCTGTGGTGCATAAGCAGGACTGGTTCATCCGCGAGACCTACAAGCCGGAGTTGCAGAAGGACGGCATGAGCTTCCTGTCCTGCAGCTTTGAGCGGCACTTCAACGAGCGGCCTTTCCTAAAGCATACGTGCTACCTCTACCTGACAAAGACCACCAGGGAGAGAAACCGTATGCAGAGCAACTTTTCGACTTTGTGCCGGGACCATATAATCCCGAAGGAACTGGACAAGGACACGGCCACACGCTTCCTGGAGTCGGTGGAGCAATTCGAGCGCATCATGAACGACTCGGGCTTTGTCCGATTGCGCAAACTGACGGACAATGAGATTGTCGGCACCCGTCGCAATGCTGGCGTGATAGAGCGCTACCTGTCGCTGATGCCCGAGGACAATGCCTCGCTTTAGGACATCGACCTCGACCCTGCGGAGATGAGGATTGGCGACAACCGCCTGTGTCTCTTCACGCTCTCCGACGTGAACGACCTGCCTTCCAAGGTGGGAACGGACGTGCGCTATGAGCGTCTGAGCACAGACCGCAGCGACTGTAGGCTGTCGTTTGCCAGTCCCGTGGGACTGCTGCTGCCCTGCAACCACATCTACAACCAGTATGTGCTTCTCGACAACAGCGACGAGAACCTGCAGCGGTTTGAGAAGACGGCGAGGAATATGCAGTCGCTGAGCAAATACAGCCGGAGCAACGCCATCAACAAGGAATGGATTGACCTGTACCTCAACGAAGCCCATTCGCAGGGACTCATCAGTGTCCGCGCCCACTGCAACGTGATTGCATGGAGCGACGATGCGGAGGAACTGAAGCACGCCAAGAACGACATCGGCAGTCAGCTGGCGAGTATGGAGTGCATGCCGAGGCACAACACCGTAGACTGTCCGACGCTCTACTGGTCCGGCATCCCCGGCAACGAGGCTGACTTCCCTGGGGAAGAGTCGTTCTATACGTTCATCGAGCCTGCGGTGTGCCTCTTTACGGAGGAAACGAACTACCGCAGCTCACTCTCGCCCTTCGGCATCAAGATGGTGGACAGGCTGACGGGAAAGCCGCTGCACATCGACATCTCTGACCTGCCGATGAAGAAGGGCATCACCACCAACCGCAACAAGTTCGTGCTGGGGTCCTCGGGCAGCGGAAAGAGCTTCTTCATGTGCCACGTCGTGAGACAGTACTACGAGCAGGGAACGCACGTCGTGCTGATAGACACGGGCCACTCGTATTCGGGACTGTGCAATCAGATTCACAGAAAGACGCACGGCAAGGACGGCATCTACTACACCTACACCGAGGAGCACCCGATTTCCTTCAATCCGTTCTATACGGATGACTATGTGTTTGACGTGGAGAAGAAGGACTCCATCGTGACGCTGCTGCTGACTCTTTGGAAGAGTGAGACGGAGGAAGTCACCAAGACGGAATCAGGCGAGTTGGGCAGTGCCGTGTCAGCCTACATCAGCATGATACAGGCTGACCACACCATCAGGCCGTGCTTCGACACCTTCTATGAGTACATGCGCGACGTGTACCGCCAGCAGATGGCAGAGCGTGACATCAAGGTGGAGAAGGCCGACTTCAACATTGACAACTTCCTGACGACGCTGCGCCAGTACTACAAGGGTGGCCGCTACGACTTCCTGCTCAACTCCCAGGAGAACATCGACCTGCTCAGCAAGCGGTTCATCGTCTTCGAGATTGACAGCATCAAGGGTGCGCCCGTCAAGGCTGCATAAATAACTATTCCATTAGCAAGGAATTAGGCGAGTGTACATTGAAAAGACCTATCATCCGCCTACTTATCCATTCAACGAAAGACGATGGGGAGTGTAGCATGTAGGAAATCCATAAGTCAATCAGCTATCAGATTGCG
>CAVAPI010000199.1:0-2753 GCA_963590445.1 Lachnospiraceae bacterium
CTTAGCGGCAGTCTGACCTATACAATAACGGCCGACGGCGATACAGTTGCCGAAGGTACTGCCACTGCCGGTGAGAAAGTGGAGAAGGAAGTGACCGTGAGCGGCAGCGGAACCCACGAGTTTGTAGTGACAACTGCCAACAGTGTGGGCAGCAGCCCCAAAACAACGGTCAGCCAATACGTGGGTTACGACCAGACATACCCGGTGGAAAACGTACAGTTGAAGGGCAACAGCGCCACAGGAGAGATGACTCTGACATGGGAAGCCCCCACAGGCGGATACAACGACGGCTATATTGGCACTCTGACATACGACGTTACACGCTATCCAGAAGGAAAGGTTGTAGCCACAGGTCTTACTGAAACAACCTTCAGCGAGACGGTCACCCCGGAGGAAATCACAGCCTTCAGCTATGGAGTGGTGGCAGTGAACGGCGACCAGCGCAGCGATGAGAACACCAGCGGCAAGGTTGTGGCAGGTCCGGCAGTTGTGCCTCCCTACGACAATGACTTCGCCGACGAGTCGTCGCTTGACCTGATGACTATCATAGACTCCAACGATGACTACTCTACATGGGGCTATCACTATGAGCGCCAGTGCGCCGCTTATGTGTACAGTATGGACAATGAGGGCGACGACTGGCTCCTTACACCGGCCATCAAGATGGAAGCCGGCAAGGAATACACCGTGACGTTCACCGCGTCTGCCATGGAGGACTTCGCTCCTGAACGGCTTGAGGTGAAGTATGGTGTGGGTGACGACCCCACAACCTTTGAAGGCACGCTGCTCGAACCTACCGTAATCACCTCGGAGAAGGAGTTTACGGCATCCATAACCCCGACAGCGGCAAGCGACATGAGGATAGCTTTCCATGCAATAAGCGAGCCGAATATGTTCAACCTGCTGCTCCATTGCGTGCATGTGAGTGCCGGTGCCAGCACGGAAGCTCCCGACTCGGTGGCCAATTTCACCGTTACTCCCGGTGCAGAGGGCGCACTCAACGCCACAATAGGCTTCACCCTGCCCACCAAGACCATCGGCGGCAGCACACTCTCGTCGGTTGCCAAGGCAGAAATCTACCGCAACGGTGAGATACTGACAACGATTGAAGACGGACTCACGCCCGGTTCAAGCAAGACATACACCGACAATGTGGAAGAAGACGCTACATACAGCTATCGCATAGTGCTCTATAACGCCAATGGCATAGGCCGCAACTCTGCAACAAAGAGCGCGTTCATAGGTACTGACGTGCCTGCACAGGTTGACGCTTCAAGTATCAAGGTGGTGGACAACGGCACTTCGATAGACGTAAGCTGGACGGCTGTGACCACAGGAAAGAACGGCGGCTATGTCAATCCCGCCAAGATAACGTACAATCTGTACGACAGAGTGAACTACGACGACTTCTACGGCTATGAGTATGGCAACAAGATAGCCAGCGTAACCGGTACGGACAAGACCACGATAACCAAGAACACCGATGAGGGAGCTCAGGAGATGTTCCAGGTGTTCATCCAGCCGGAGAGCGAAAAGGGACAGGCTTTCTACAGCTATAGCGCACCTATGGTGACCGGCGAGGCTTACTCCATACCGTTCAGCGAGACATTCCCCGACGGTGGTATGGACAACAGTCTGTGGTGGTTGGACAATTCCGGCTTCTCAACATGGCAAACAATCAGCTGGATCATGTCGGAAGACGGCACGCCGGGCATTGCTGTGTTCCAGGGAAGCGAAGACAGCGCACTGCTGGGAACGGGCAAGATTGCCCCGAACGGTGCAGACAACCTGAAACTGTACTACAGTTACAGTGGCCAGGCCGGCGCACAGGTGACAATGCAGGTGGAAGTGCAGAAGCCGGACGGAACGATAACCAAGGTGGACAACGTGACTGTTGATAACAGCGAGGACGAAGAAAGCGCATGGCAGACAAAGACCGTGTCGCTGAAAGACTTTGCCAACGAGCGTTACATCCTCGTCCGCTTCAATGCAAACGGCCAAGGATGGTTGTATCTCGACAATGTAGTCGTAAGAAACGTTTATGCTGACGACCTGTCTGCTTCGATGACTGCTCCTGAGAAGCTGAAGAAGGGTCAGAAGGGCAAGGTTTCTGTTGTTGTGACCAACCTTGGCGAGAATGTGGCCGAGGGTTACAGCGTGCAACTTGCCGACGGCGACAAGGTAGTGGCCACAACGGAGGCGACAAAGCAGTTGCAGCCGCTGGCAACCGACACAGTCAGCATAGACTATGAGCCGAGCGTCTTTGGCGAAAAGGATGAGGCCAGCCTCACTGCCACTGTTGTTTACGACAAGGACAAGGACGAGTCGAACAACACGGCTACGGCAACCGTTTCGCTCATCAGTTCTGTCAAGCCTGTTCCTACGGCGGTTGCCGCCAGCAAAACGGCTTACGGAATACTGTTGGCATGGGCTGCTCCGGCCATAGAGGAAAAGGAAGTGACCGACGGATTTGAGGATTACACCTCATGGGCGATGGACAGCTTCGGCGACTGGACTTGCTTCGACGGTGACAAGGGCATCGTTAACGGAATCTTTGCCGGTGGCTATGACAACGCTGGTGAGAGGTTCGCTTTCGAAATAGTGGAGCCTGAGGTTACTGCGGACGAAATATATGAGACCAATCCCGAATTTAAGCCGCACAGCGGCAACAAGTATGCCGCTGCAATGTACAGCTTGGGCGAGAACGAGGACGGCGACTACATATTCACAGATGCCGACAACTGGCTCATCAG
>CAVAPI010000200.1:0-2732 GCA_963590445.1 Lachnospiraceae bacterium
TCCGTGGACTCGTCGAAGTCTATCATCTCGGGGTAGCCTTGGGTGTAGTCGTAGTCGCACACCGCTTCTACCGTCTCCAGCTCCTCCAAGGCCTTCAGGTGTCGCTCCGTGGCGTTCTGGCACTCCGAGGCATACTGCTCTATCCTTGCCAGCATGTCACGGTAGGTGGATATGGGCAGGGTGTATTCCGTGCCTCCCCACATCTTGGTCATGGTTGTCTCGCCGTTGTGCTCGTAAGCGTCGAGTGCCATCTTCGCCGCCTGTCGCTCCTCCAAGGTCAGCCACATACGCTTGCCGCCCATGATGAAGGAGTTGACCTCCGACGAGTTGTTGTACCCGTTGATTTGCGTCACCGTGTCGTTTATCGCCCCCTGCAGGTAGCGTCTCTTCAATGCCTCACTGTCTCTTGCCATAATTTTCTAATTAATAATTTATAATTAATAATTTATAATTGGCTGCGCGCCATCTATCATCTATCATCTATCGTACATTGTACATTGTACATTATACATTATACATTATACATTGTACATTGTACATTGTACATTATACATTGTACATTATACATTGTACATTAAACATTGTACATTAAACATTGTACATTAAACTTCCTCGTATTCTCCCGTGTAGTAGAACTTGTCTGCCAGCGCGCTGGTGTTGCTGTCGCGCATCATGTACGCCTTCACCACGCGTGACACCTTGCCACTGGAGTAGTAGTAGAACGTCTGGTAGTAGACGGTCTTCGTGGGGTCGTACACCGCTTCTTCCTCAGCCATGTGCAGCTTCATGGGCAGTTGGCCGTCGTTGGGTTCCACATACCAGCCATCGGCGAGGAGGTAGCTTGACGAGGGCCAGTTGGCAGAGTTTGCCGTGTTGTAATACTTCTTGGTGAACACGCACCCGTCGTATATCTCGTAAGCGCTGCTTGCGTCGGTGGTGGGTATCTGCTTGCGCCAGATGTAGCACAGGTCGGCGTCCTGCTTGCTCTTCACGTAGACCCATGCGAAGCTCAGCGTCGAGCCGCTTGTGCTCACCTTCGAGCTTGCGGCCCTCAGATATGCCGTGTCGCTGTATGCCTGTTGCGTGGAGCTGATGAAGCTCTGGAGGCCCGAAGGCCCGAAGTCGTATTTCACCGCGCCGTCGGAGCCGTAGAACTGGAAGTGTGGCACGCCTGCCGCGTCGTAGAACACGGCTATGCCCGGTGTCACGCCGTCTTTCTGGAACCATATTGTGGAGTTGCCGCTTATCACCGTGTGGCCATTGCCGGTGTCGGTGGTGGCTATCTTCGAGGCACGCAAGCCCTCGGTGTCTATCACCGCCGTCTCGTTGCCGTCGTTGTCTTGAAAGACGGTGGTGTTGGCAGTTAGCGTTATCTTCTTCGAGTCGATGTCTATGCCCGTGGCGAGCAACGCCTGCTTGTCTACCATGTCGGAACGCTTCTCGGTCCACTCCGTCATCGTGGCACCTACCTCCAATTTCGGTTGGGAGAAGTACATCTCCGATGCCGTGCTGTCTTCGTTCCTGTATTGGCGGAAATAGAGGCCCGTCACCGTGCCAGCCGTCTTCCTCACGTGTACCCAGTAGCGCGTCCAGTTGTTCGTCAGCTGCATCTGGTGCTCGCCATAGATCGCGCTGCTGCCGTTCCACGTGTAGCCGTCGGAGCACTCTATCGTCACCTTGTGGTCGCTGCTGCCAGCCACGTAGCACCCCACGGGAGTGTTGCCCTTGGCATACCACGACACCATATAGTCGCCGTTGTCGTCAAGGTCGCTGAGCGAGAACGTGAGGAAGTCGTTATGCAACATCTCCTCGCCGATGTCAACGAGCGTGAAGCCGTTGTAGTGCTCGTTGTCGGTCAGCGTCGTGCCGGTGTACTTCCATAGCAGCCACGTGTCCGTGCAAGCGTACAGGTCGCCATAGCTCGCGCTCGTCGGGAGGCTCGTCTTCGTGCTCACCCTGCCTGCCAGCGCGCGCATCGCCTTATGTATCACCGCGCACGTCCCCATGCTCCCCACCATGAAGTTCTTTGTCACCGTCTTCTCGTTCACGCTGCTCAGGTTGCCGCCCTTGGCGAGCGTCCCCGTGTTGTCGAGCAGGTTGCCGCCGATGTAGTCGTAGTCCTGTTCGGAGAGTGTCCAGCCGAGATACTCGTTGCCCTCCTCAAGCATGGGACGGCAAAACAGCACCTCAAGGCTGGAGGCGGTGTAGAGTGCCGCAACCGCCGCGACCTCCACGTAGCTGGCTTGCGTATCGCTTGGTATCGTCACCGTGTCTTGTATGAGTTCCCACTCCCCTTGCGACTTCGTGAGATGCGAGAAGAATTGCAGTGCGCCGTAAGGTCGAGTGCCATCCTGCTCGCCATCCGCCAAGAAGAATTGCACGCTTATCTCGTAGCCACTGGCCGCGGACGATAGCCGCTTCACCCACATTGAGAAGGTGTACTGTTTACCTTTCTCAATCTTGATATTTCCGTAACCCACGCCGCCCCTGCCATTGGCGCCGTTCCAGGACAGGCCAGGGAAGGAGTTTCTTTCGGAAACCCTTATCCTCAGGCAGTTGGTGCCGTCGTAGCCGCCAACCGACTGTATGCCATCGCCAAGGATGGCGATGGCGATTTGCACGCCCTCCCCCTGCTTCCTCAGCGCGCTTCCCACGAGGAGGTTTCTCCTGCCCACGTTCTTCTCGCTCACATGGAGGCTAATCTCCCGTGCGGTCTGGAGAATCTCGCTCTT
>CAVAPI010000201.1:0-2726 GCA_963590445.1 Lachnospiraceae bacterium
TAGGAATGGATGCCCAGTTCCCACGTGTCGCGGAACGCCTTGATCATTTCCGGCTCGCCACTCACGCTCTCGTCGTTGTCCTTCACATTGCGGTCGTTGAGTTTCATCTGCCAGTTGGAGCCGAACTTGATACCGTAGGGCGGGTCGATATACACGCATTGCACCTTGCCCGCCATGCCCTCGCGTTGCAGGAGCGAGTTCATCACGAGCAGGGAGTCGCCCTGAATGAGGCGGTTCTTCCACTCCATCGCATGCTTGTAGTATTCCGTTACGCGCTCCAGTTCGTCCTCCACGACATTTTTACCTAAATCCTCTTCGCTGAAGAGCATGGGCTGGTTGTCAGCACGCTCCTCACGCAGACGGTAGAGGCGACGGATGAGCATCTCGGGCTGTATGTCCTCGTGCACATAGAGCGAACGAGTGTCTATCTGCACCTCGCTGCTGTCGTCATTGCGGTACTTGCCCAACCAATAGAGTTCGGGGTCGCGCCCACGGTCAAACTCATGGCGGAACATTTCGTAAGTTGCCCTTCCGCTACTGTGAACAATTGTTTCCTGTTCCTCGCCAGCCAACTCGCTGGTGGGTATCATCTTTCTTTCTTCGTGTTTATGCTTGATGGCATCTACGGGTTTATGTTCTATGCTCATAACTGTTTGATTTTTTCGGTGAGTAATGCACGCACGTTGTCGATGTCTGTCACTTCGATGAAGTCCCAACGCCCATACGTGCCAAGATTATTGGCTGCGGGCAGCCAATATTTGGTGGTATAATACCGTTTCATGCCTTTGTTGGCATTGCGGTCGCCGGAAAAGCCGGAAATCTCGATGATGAGGTTCACCGTCTCGCCGCTCTTTCCGCCTCGCACCCGAGCTATAAAGTCGGGGACATATTGCCGCTCCTGCGTACCGTCGATGTAAGGAATGGCAAAGCCAAGGAAGGCGTTCTTCACATAGCATTCCACCTCCTTCATCTGCTCAAGCGTCTTGGCTGCCTTCTGCTCCCACGAGTCGGTGTCGGCCACCACACAGTTGACGTGGCTCTTTTCCGTAGCATACACCTCGCGGCTCGTGGCACCATGCACATAGCGCGTGCTGCCCTCCGGGTTGTAGTAGTTGAGGATGGCGGTAATGCGCTCCTCGCCCTGTGCGGCAGCACGAATGCCCTCGTATATGCTCGCCACCACGTCGGTAGGTTGCCAAAATACAGCCAATCGGCGCAGCTCCCGGCTTCCGTCACCACCAATGACCTCAATCTGACTCTCGTACCACTGCTCCACCACCCGTTTCAAGGCAGCGAAGAGCTGGAACTGTCTGCCGTTCTCATGGTCGGTATACTTCAGGTTGATGAGTCGGCGTGTCAGCTCGTACAACACTTGTGCGTCGCGCAACTCACGGAAGTCGCTCTTCAGCACCACGCCGTCGCCGCCTACTGCCGATGACAATGTGGTCTCGGTGGGCACTTGGTTGAAGTCCATCTTGAACTTGGGCACTGTGCTATAGTCGGCAGTGATGATGCGGTCTGGAGTCTGACTGCGGTAGCCAATTACGTTGGGGAAGGTGATCTCCATCGCCGCACGCTCCTTCATGGCATAGACTTGCGTCTTGGGCTTGACCGGAGGTGTCACGCCACTGCCGCCACCCTTGAACGTCTTGAAGGGCACGCCGATGATGTGTGCATATTCGGGAGGAAACTTCCACACAATGTTTTCCGGCTTGTAACGTTTCGCCTCGGAAGCTGTAAGCTCCTCTCCCTTCATGTTGTAAGGCAATAACTCGTAACTGCGTCTACGCAAGGCACGTCCCGCCACCTGTTCGCAAAGCAGTTGCGAACCGAAGGCTCGCACACCGCACACGTGCGTCACCGTGTTGGCATCCCATCCCTCGGTGAGCATCGACACGCTCACCACCAATCGGATGTGTGCGCCCAGTGTGCTAGGTTTGCCCACGCTGTTCACCACCTCGCGCAGAATGTCGCCGTCGGTGAGTTGGTCTGCCGACCCAGCCCCGTGCAAGGTGGCATAGTCGCGTTTGAAGCGATCAATCTCTTCGCTGTATATACGCTTGAACTCATCGCTCACCACGTTGTCTGCATCTTCAATGGCTGCACTGTCAATGAGCAAAGCTGGTTGCTTCGTGAGGGGCATTCCGTCTTTGTAGTTGGAGAAAATGTCGTACTTGCCATCCACATACTTTACGTTGCCCTCATCGTCACAACTCTCATAGCCTGCCATCATCTTGAATACCTCTTTGGATACTGACGTGTTGTTGCAGACCACGATGAAAACTGGCGGTGTGGAAAATAGGTTCATCGCCGCTTCGCCCTCTTCACGTATGCCTTTGTCATAATCCGTGTAGTCTTTGACAAACTGGTCGATGGCTACGTTGAGCAAGGAAGGCAGATTGGGGGCTGGTTCGGGAGTTTTCTTTTTCTTGCCATTCTTCTTGTCCTCTGCTTTCTTGGTTTTCTGTCCCTTCTTGGGTAAATCCTTGGATATGTGTTCGTATATATTGCGCAACACAGGGTCGCTGAGTTCAGTAGTGTCGTCGCTTGCCGGGAGGAAAGGTATCTTCACCAGTCCGCTCTCTATGGCATCCACCAGTCCGAAGTCGCTTACCACCCACGGGAAGAGTGAATATTCTGGGTAGCCCGAGCCTTTGAGATAATAAGGCGTGGCGGAAAGGTCGTAGACGTGCTGCACCTTGTAGCCCAAAAGTTTCATTTGGCGT
>CAVAPI010000202.1:0-2588 GCA_963590445.1 Lachnospiraceae bacterium
ACGATGGCGTATTGCGCCTTGCGGTAGTTGCTCACGCTGAAGAACATCGCCGACATCGCCAGCAGGGCGAAGATGATGACGGAATGGATGGGCTTTATTTTCATGATGTATAACTTTAAATGTGCAAACTGGTGCAAAGATAATGAATTTTGCCGGAACGGGGTCAGGTAAGCGGTGTAAATATAGTTAATTGTGGGATGTCGGCATGATGTCAGTGTAATGTCAGCCAAGTTTTTCGCCTGTTATGCAGGGAGATTGTACTTTTGCCGACAAAACGAATCAATGAATTGAAGACTATGGAAAAAAGATGTTTTTTATGGATGGTGCTGGTGCTGCTGACTTCAGGTATAGAGGCCAGGGCGCAGGAGAGCAAGGCAAAGGAGAGCACGCCAAAGGAGGCTGAGGTGCTGGATTCTGTTGCCCTGAAGGAGGTGGTGGTGAAGGCTGTCCGCATCGTAGAAAAGGTGGACGGCAAACTGATATTTCCCAGTGAGGTGCAGAAACGGAATTCCCATTCTGGATTCTCGCTGCTCAACAAGCTCTCGTTGCCCAACATCCGTGTGAACGAACTGGCACATACGGTTACTGCCATCGACCAGCGGGGAGCGGTGCAGCTACGCATCAACGGCATCATCGCCACCGTGCGGGATGTGCAGGCACTCGATGTGGCTTCGGTTAGCCGCATCGACTACATTGATGCGCCCGGTGTGCGGTATGGACAGGACATCGCCTATGTGATAGACATCCGTACGAGAAGGCAGAATGTGGGCGGCTCGCTGGGTTTCGACCTCACCAATGCCCTCACCACCAAGACGGGCATGAACGATGTCTTTGCCTCCGTGAATAGGGGCAACAGCCAGTTCCGCCTGTTCTATGAATTTAACTATGACGATTACCGTGCCAGCGACTACCGGGAGGAGGCGCAGTACCATCTGAGTGACGGCACCGTGCGCACCATGTCGAGGCAACGGCAGAGCGGAAGGGTAAAGAATGTGGGCCATTTGGTGGAGATGAAATACAGTCTTGCCGACTCGGCCTCCTATGTATTCCAGGCAACTTTCTCTTCGGCGTTCAGCAGCAGTCCCCGTACCAGTTCAGAGACATGGGTGAGGGAGGCGGCTACGGAATATGTTGCCCACAGCAATGACAAGAGCCGGAGCTTCACCCCGTCGCTCGACCTCTATTTCTTCCGCCAGTTGGGCAAGCACCAGAGTTTTACGGTAGACCTGTTGGGCACTGGTATTTCTACCCGGTCGGACAGTTACGACGACGAGGGAACTCCCTATGCCTACGGGGTAGACGGAAAGACTTATTCGCTCATCGGCGAGGCTGTCTACGAGAACCGGCTGAAGCCCTTTACCTTCTCCGCTGGTCTCAATGTCAATTGGAAATACATGTCTAACGCCTATTCGGGCGACGTGGAGAGTGTGAACGGCATCCATACATCGGGCGTCTACGGCTTTTCGCAGCTCAAGGGAAGTATAGCCAAGCTGGGTTATGTGGCAGGGTTCGGACTGAGCAACCAGCGGTACCGTCAGGGTGTCGATTCCTACGACTACTGGCTGTGCCGCCCCAAGGTGACGCTCAGCTATCTGCTGCCCTCCGCCTTCAGCCTGCGCTACGTATTCGAACTCTCGCAGCACATTTCGCAGGTGGCGATGATTTCCGATACCCGTGTGCGCCAGAATAGCATGGAGTGGACGGTGGGCAACCCTTCTCTGCGCCCCAGCAGCAGGTATGAGAACTTTTTGGGCTTCTCGTACATCAAGCCCCGAATCGGGAATGCCCTGGGCGTGACGTGGCGCGTTAACCGCAACTGCAACCTGGCGAAATATACCCGTACCGAAGACAACCAGTTTCTTTACACCCAGACCAACCAGCCCCATTGCAATATGCTCTATGTGAGAGACGACGTGCGCCTCGACCTCATTCCCGACCATCTTACGCTGACGGCGAACGCAGGCATCTACCGTTTCTTCAACAAGGGCGATGAGTACAGCCATTTCTACACCTCTTACAATTATGGAGCCGCCCTGCAGGGCTATTGGGGCAAGTGGACGGTGATGCTGAATGCCGACAACGGCTGGCATTTTATGGAGGGCGAGAATATCGGGCACCAGGGCAATGCGCTCGAAGCCTCGGTAGGTTACAGTCTCGGCGACTTTTACTTTACGCTCTATGCCAAGAATCCCTTTCTGGCCCATCCCAAGGCGCAGTCTGTCGAGGTGGTCAATGCCCTGGTGCAGAAGCAGACAGTCTCCCGCTCCCCGGCATGGGGCAACATGGTGCAGCTCAGCATCGCCTGGCGCATCGACCGGGGCCGCAGCTACCACGACGTGAAGCGCAGCATCAAGAACAAGGAGCGAGAAACGGGTATTCTGAAGTAATGCAGTAGGGGATTTTTTATGGCGAAAGTTGGCGAGCATTCCCTACAAGTCGCTCAGGTGTCGCTCGATGGGGATGCCTCGGTTCTTGTCTTCGTTGTCCTTGTTGACGTCTATCCAGTGGCGCAGGGTGTCCATGGCGAAGCGGGTGGCGTGGCTCAGGTTGTCGCCGTCCTTCAGCCGCCCCACGATGATGCTGGAGAA
>CAVAPI010000203.1:0-2567 GCA_963590445.1 Lachnospiraceae bacterium
CAGGAACCTGCGCGGAAGCGAACCCTGCACATAGTATCAACGCAATAATGGATATTACGTTTTTCATATCACTCTTCATTCTTCGTACTCAGCTTCACCGTCGCCGCCTTCAATCCTTTGCTCTCGGCCTTCAGCGTCACGCTGCCGACTTCCGCCGTCGAGCGCAGTATGGCCAGACACTCACCCTCGGCGATGGCAATGTGCCCCGTGTTGAACACCTCGTCGGTGTACTGGTCGCTGTTGTCCACGGCCAACAGGGTGGCGCAGCCTTCGACGCTGAACGACACCTCGCCGGTGGCGTCATACACTTGTCGCCCTTTCTTATCAACGGCGATGGCGCGAATATATTGTATGTCCATGCCGCCGGCCACGAAGTTTTCCGGCTCCTCCGCCACGAGTTTCAGAGCCACGGCTGGGCCGGTAGTCACGAGGCTGTGCCGCGCCACCTCTCGGCCGTCCTTACGGGCAATGGCTGTCACGGTGCCGTCCTCGTAGGGCACAGCCGCCCAGGTGACGGCGTTGCGCTTGCGGCTGTTGCCGGAGGTGACGTTCTTCTGTACGCCGATGCTCCGCCCGTTCACCAACAGCTCCACCTCGTCGGCGTTGGTGTAGGTGACGAGGTTCAGACTGTCGCCCTTGCTGTAGTTCCACGAGCTCTTCATGGGCACGCGCCCCACAAGCACGGAGTTCCAGCTGACGTTGTCGTCGTCCTTGCCCACGATGCCGATGCGGCACATCGGTGTCTCCGGCTTGAACATCCCTTTGATGAAATAAGCCTGCGTGTGCGGGATGAGCGTCCTGCCGAAGAAGGAGTAGTTCCAGCCTTTCTTCGGCCACTTGGTGGACTCGCCCCAGTATTCCACGGCGCCCCAATAGGCCAGTCCCACCATGCGGTCTTGGTCCATGCCCCAGTAGCACTGCCCCATCTCGTAGGTCGCCGCCTCGCTCTGGTAGAGGATCAGATTAGGGTTGTGCTGGCGGTAACGGCCAAAGTATCGCCAGGTGTAGTTGTGCGCGGAGATGTCCGTCGCCTCCGACATGCGCGGCGGGAATATCTCTTCATTCTTCAAATTGTGATGGTAGGAACTGACGGCATCACGGAACGCGGGGTACATGGCCACGGTCGAGAGGCGCGTGGGGTCGTAACGCTTGCCCATGACGTCGAGGATGCGGTAGGTGGTGGTGCCCCAGTCGTTGGTCTGGTAGCCGGTGCAGTACTCGTCGTACTGCGTCTCGTTGCCGTAGCTCCACAGCACGACGCAGGGGTGGTTGCGGTCGCGCTTCATCCATTCGGGCAGGGCGTAGGGCCACACGTCGTTCCAGTCGGCCCTGCCACCGGCGAACTGCTTGTGCCACTTGTCGAAAAGCTCATCGACGATGATGATGCCCTCCTCGTCGGCGATGCGCAGGAACGCCTCGGGGTAGGGGTTGTGCGAGCAGCGGATGTGGTTGAAGCCGAACTCCTTGAGCCGACGCATGTAGCGGCGGATGGCCTTGTCGTAGGCCGCCACGCCGAGGGCACCGAAGTCGCAGTGGTTGGCCACGCCCTTGAGGAATACCTTCTTCCCGTTGAGCCTAAAGCCGAACTCGGGCGAAAATTCCACCGTGCGAATGCCGAAACGCTCAGTGACGGAGTCGAGGACGACCCCGTCGCGCAACACCTTCACACAGGCGGTGTAGAGGCTCGGCTGCTCACAGCTCCACAGGTGCGGCGCGGTGACGGTAATCTGCGGCAGGGTGAACTCGTCGTACTGCCGCTTGGTCTTGCTGCTGATTTCATGCTGCGTCGTGCCGACCTCCACATTATTATAATATATAGAGGCTGCCACCTGCAGAGGCAGGCGCTTCTCGTCGAGTCCCTCCATCTCTATCTGCATGTTGACGGTTGCCTGCGTCTCACTGACGTCGGGCGTTGTGATGAACAGCCCGTGGCGACGTATGGCCGTGGAGTCCTTGACGATGAGCCGCACGCTGCGGTTAATGCCGCCGCCGGTGTACCACCGCGAATTGTTGTCCTCGCCCGTCGAGGTGCGCACGGCCACAATGTTGTCCTGTCCGTCGTACTTGATGAGGGAGGTGATATCGCAGTCAAAGCCCACATAGCCGTAGTCGGTCTTGCCCACCGGCGTGCCGTTGAGCCACACGTCTCCCGTGAGCATCATGCCCTCGAAGTCGAGCAGCACGCGCTTCCCCCGCCACGCCTCGTCTGCGGTGAAGTGCTTGCGATACCATCCCATGGACATCCGCTTGAAGCCGCGAGCGCCGCTGGCCGTCTTGTCCCACAGCTGGTTGATCTGATAGTCGTGCGGCAGGTCTACGCGCTGCCACGTGCTGTCGGCGTACTCCTGCTGCTCCGCGCCGCTTGGGTCGCCAAAGGAGAAGAGCCACCCGAAGTTGAAGATAATAGTCAAAAGATAAATAGTCATTGTGTTACCTTATTTAATTTGTCGCAAAGTTATGATTTTCCGCCATTCCGCGTTGTTGTCATCGCCCGTAAACTGTCTTTTTCGTACTTTACCCTGCCCCGGGCGGGGGAAAACGGGCAGAAATGGAGAAAAAACGCACGC
>CAVAPI010000204.1:0-2550 GCA_963590445.1 Lachnospiraceae bacterium
GAAGCCTCCGTTACGCTTTTGGAGGCGACCACCCCAGTCAAACTGCCCGCCAAGCAGTGTCCGCACATCGCGCGTTAGACCTCAGACAGCCAAAGGGCCGTATTTCAAGGGCGGCTCCACGGACACTGGCGCGCCCGCTTCAAAGCCTCCGGCCTATCCTACACATCGGATGACCAAGGTCAGTGCTAAGCTGCAGTAAAGGTTCACGGGGTCTTTTCGTCCCATCGCGGGTAATCGGCATCTTCACCGATACTACAATTTCACTGGAATCACGGTTGAGACAGTGTCCGGATCATTACACCATTCGTGCAGGTCGGAACTTACCCGACAAGGAATTTCGCTACCTTAGGACCGTTATAGTTACGGCCGCCGTTTACCGGGGCTTCGGCTCGGGGCTTCTCCCGAAGGGATGACCCCTCCCCTTAACCTTCCGGCACCGGGCAGGTGTCAGGCTGTATACTTCATCTTTCGAGTTCGCACAGCCCTGTGTTTTTGTTAAACAGTTGCCTGGACCTATTCTCTGCGCCTCGCGTCGCCGCGAGGACCCCTTATCCCGAAGTTACGGGGCCAGTTTGCCTAGTTCCTTAGCCATGAATCTCCCAACGCCTCGGTATGCTCTACCCGACCACGTGTGTCCGTTTGCGGTACGGTTGGCCGCGGGATTAACGCTTAGCGGTTTTTCTCGGGAGTATGATTACCCGCACTATCGGATTTCCCCGGAGGGAACTCCGTACTATCAGGTTCGGCTCCGGGGGCGGATTTGCCTGCCCCCGTCTGCGCCTACACCCTTCAACGCACCATTCCGTCGGTGCGCGGCGGTTCCACTGCTCCGTCACCGCGTCGCTCCCGCGGACAGTCACGGAATATTTACCGTGTCGTCCATCGGCCTCGCCGTTCGGCTTAGCCTTAGGGGCCGACTCACCCCGGGCTGACTGGCATGGCCCGGGAAACCTTGGTCTTGCGGCGGGGGGGAATCGCACCCCCCTTGTCGTTACTTATACCTACATTTGCTTTTCCATGCGCTCCAGCATCCGTCACCGGACGCATTCAAGGCGCATGGAATGCTCCCCTACCGATACTTTTTCTAATTCTATCCCGCGCCTTCGGCGCCAGGCTTATACCCGATTATTATCCACGCCCCCCCACTCGACCAGTGAGCTGTTACGCACTCTTTGAATGAATGGCTGCTTCCAAGCCAACATCCTGGCTGTCACGGGGACCGGACTTCGTTAGACTGACTCGGCGGAAACTCCGGGGCCTTAGGCGGCGGTCCGGATTCTTCTCCTCTCGGGGACGGACCTTAGCACCCGCCCCCTTACTGCCGGGCTGCGGCCCGCAGGCATTCGGAGTTCGACAGGACTTGACAGGCGGCGAAGCCCTCGCGTCCTACCGGTCGCTCTACCTCCTGCGGGGAACGCCCGACGCGGCACCTAAATGCCTTTCGGGGAGTACGAGCTATCTCCAAGTTTGATTGGCCTTTCACCCCCACACTCGCCTCATCCGGAAGCTTTTCAACGCTTATCGGTTCGGGCCTCCATCACGTGTTACCGGGACTTCACCCTGGGCAAGTGTAGATCACTTGGTTTCGCGTCTGCCGCACACGACTATTCACGCCCTCTTCAGGCTCGCTTCCGCTGCGGATGCGCGTCTCGTGACGCTTATCCTCGCCGGGCACGGCAACTCGTAGGTTCATTATGCAAAAGGCACGCCGTCACATGCAACGCATGCTCCGACCGCTTGAGGGCGCACGGTTTCAGGAACTCTTTCACTCCCCTTGAAGGGGTGCTTTTCACCTTTCCCTCACGGTACTTGTACACTATCGGTCTCACGGGAGTATTTAGCCTTGCCGGGTGGGCCCGGCGGATTCAGACGGGATTACTCGTGTCCCGACCTACTCAGGGTAACGCTACTCCGGCTCCCGCTGCGCGTAAGGGGCTGTCACCCGCTATGGCCCGGCTGTCCGGCCGGTTCCGCTCGCAGTCACCGTAAGATCCCGCGCCCCTACTACCCCCGGAGCGGCCCGAAGACCGCCCGGGTTTGGGCTGTTCCCCGTTCGCTCGCCACTACTGGGGGAATCACATGTTGTTTTCTCTTCCTGCGGGTACTAAGATGTTTCAGTTCCCCGCGTTCGCCTCCGGACTCAGTCCGGATACCGGGCACAGGCCCGGTGGGTTGTCCCATTCGGAAATCTCCGGATCACAGGTCATTTGCACCTACCCGGAGCTTTTCGCAGCTTATCGCGTCCTTCATCGCCTCCGTGAGCCAAGGCATCCACCGTGCGCCTTGACATACTTCGCTCGCACTGCCGCAAAATGTCCAAAGACATTGCGGCCATTGCATACCTCCGCCCGCGTGCCGTCACGGTACGCTGCGGATGGCTTCGTTTGACTTTTGTCTTAAACTACAGTCTTGTGTGCCAACAAATCAAAGATCGACTCCCTCTTTCGTACACGCCTTCAAGGCAGCGAGGGAAATGTGGAGAATATCGGGGTCGAACCGATGACCTCTTGCATGCCATGCAAGCGCTCTAGCCAACTGAGCTAATCCCCC
>CAVAPI010000205.1:0-2534 GCA_963590445.1 Lachnospiraceae bacterium
TGGTAGGCTTGTATCTCCTCCGCTGTACGTTGGATGACGAGATAGCCACGGATGCTGTTGTAGCGTACACGCTTGAAACCCAGCTCGTTGAAGACAAGTCCGACCCTCGTAGGGTTCAGCTTCTGACTGATGCCTATGCCCATGAGCTGTATGGCTCTCGCAGAGGTCATGAAGATGCCGTTCTCGCCCTCGGTGGGAGGACGAAAATAGAGAGCCACCAACTCCCGTTCGAGATGGGGTGTCTCAAACTGACGGTTATGACGGTTCTGTTCCTGTATCTCTTCCTTCGTAAACCAGTACTGGAAGCCGCTCCTGTAGAGAGCCAGTGCCTGGGCATAGATACCCTCATAGGGGAACGGCTTGTCGCGGGGGCTGACGATGCGCTCCACCTCGAAGGGCAGCCATCGGCGGTTGCCCGTGGGGTCGGAGAGAAACTGCGTGTTGTTGCCCGTGCCGCAGAAGGACGCGATATGCCTTCGGTGCTCGTGGAAATGGGCGTATGCCGCTCGCTCGTCGATGGAGGTCATGGTGACGGCAGCCTTCAACTGGTTCAGTTCGGAAGGGCGCATGCTGTCCAGCTCCTCGCAGCAGACAAGGGCGTACTGTGCCAGCGTCAGCAGGTCGTCCTTCGACATGCGGTTGGCGTTGGTCTTGGTGTAGAAATACTGCTTCAGCTCCGGGGGCAGGAGATAGTTGAACCACGTGGTCTTGTAGGCACCCTGTTCGCCGATGAGCACGAGGATGACGTTGTTTACCACGTCATCGCTGAGCCATCCCGCCACCATGCCGACGAGCCACTTCTGGAGAGCAGCGTGAAAAGTGAAGCCTGACGCATCGTCCTCTCCCTTTACTTGCACGGTGGCAGCCAGGTCGGCGATGAAATCGTGGTCACCCTCATGCCATTCGGAGAGATTGTTCAGATACTCCGTGAAGGGATTGAAGTCAGGTACATGGTCCGACTCGATGATGCTGTATATGTCCTGCTTGTTCACTTTCTTCACTTCGGACATCTCCGCCCACAGTGAGTTGACCTTGCGGTCGTTGATAGGACCCCAGCGGGGAAGAGCTGACCGTGAAGTATCGGATACTTCACCCTCCTCGCTTCGTTCTTCACTCTCCAGGTATTCCACGCGTGCCGTTATTACGTTGAACCTCAGGGAAACATGACCGTCCAGGAACGACTTGATTTCTTCGACCGACGCCATCTTGCCGCCGTCTCCACCGCCGCCTCCGCCGCTATCTCCGCGGATAGAGGGCTTGGCATTGGCGAAGCACGACGTGATGACCTGCTCGGTGTCGGGATAGTCCTTGCCGAACCGCCCTATCGCCCACTTCAGGGCAACCTTCTTGGAGAAACGGCGCTCGGCGAGGCGGTAGCCCACACGCATCACATACTCGTTGTGGCTACCGCTGCGAAACACGATGTTGTCCTTGGCCAACTGGGGCGCGATGAGGGTGTCGAAATAGGTCTGTATGCGCTGCATCAGCTTGTCCTCCTTGTTCTGCCGGGCATAGGCGGTGGCAGCCGTCGTTATTTCTTCGGCAGTAAAGGGAACGGTGTCGCCCTCGGCGCGGAGGAACACGTCGGGGTCGTGGGCAAGACCGCTCAGGCGGGTGAGGTTCTTGCACTGCGTGTCGGCTTTCAGCCCGAGAAGTTTCTCGTAGTAGGTATTGCCGCAGAAGAATGCCTGCTGATAATAGGACACGGAATTTCCATGGCTCACGAGGATATTTTTATCTCTCGCAGGTGACGCAGATGCTATGTTTCCTTCTAACACGGAAGGCGCGGGTGCTGTGTCGGGCAGTTCATACCTGAAGATGACGCGCAGTCCGTTGCCGCTGATAGTTGTATAGCACATCAGCGTATGCGGGTCGGCGACGATCTTCGCCTTCAGTGCGGCGAGCACCTTGGCTTTATCCGTGCAATCCCTCACATCCGTGTTCGGAAAAGAAGCGTCTTGCGTGTTCGGTAACGGCGGCGCTCCCGTGTGCGGCACGATATGGTCGAAGTCCACGAGCGACAGTCCTGTCAGTCGTGTGACGTGCTCCTTGCCCTTGCCACCGTCGAAGAGGCAGGCAACGGCAAAGAGGGGGCTCTCGTGTTTGAAAGTCTTGCTGCCTGTCTGGCGGTACGACAGGGTGAAGGCTTTTAGTTTCTCATCGGTACGGATGGTGTTGGCTACTCCCTCGAGCAGCGCAGGCATGGGCTGCCTGCTGGTCATGTCGTGAAATATACTTACGTTCATTTAGGTTTTATTAGACTTAATCTGCGGCGAAGATACAAAAAATATAACGAAACGCATTTCCCATATATGGGAAAAATCGGGGCGTTATTTCACTATAATTCAAACAATTTAATATTTGTTTTATGTTCAACAACCGTTTTGAGGCAGACAACAGTCTGTTTGGGGCAGCATTGACCGAGGTCATGGATGCCCATGGTATTAAGGTTGGCGACCTCCTTGCCGAGTGCAAGGTACAGAACCAACGAGTCATCAACATTAAAAAGGGATAGGTGACTATCGTCTGAGTGC
>CAVAPI010000206.1:0-2510 GCA_963590445.1 Lachnospiraceae bacterium
GGTGAGGACAACCCCGCCTCGCTCGACTATCGACAGGCACTGCGCGAGGTCATCTCGCGTTGCGTCTATGCCGTAGACTACAACTCCGATGCCGTGGAGCTGTGCAAGGTGGTGCTCTGGATTGAGGGCTACTGCGCCGGCAAACCGCTCTCGTTCCTCGACCACCACATACGCTGTGGCAACTCGGTGGTGGGGGTAAGCGACCTCGACACGCTGCTCGACGGTGTGCCCAAGGAGGCTTTCCATGCCAAGGACGACAACAAGGAGGTGAAGAAACATATCATCGACCTCAACAAGCAAGCACTGGCTGATGTCAGCACCGTGCGTAGCGGTCAGACGCAAGGCTTGTCTATAACACTCTTTACGCAAGACTTCACCATACAAAGCATAGACAGCGAACAGGTGGGACTGGCCAACCATGTGCGCGAAATCTCCGCACTGCCCGAAAACACGCTTTTGGAGCAACTTACCAAGCAACGCCGATGGGAGGAACTCATGGAGACACCGCGTGTGGAATGGTTGCGCCGCGCTTGCGACATCTACACTTATTCCTATTATAAGCAGTTTACCGCTGAAGACTTCAAAAGCCAACAGGACGAAGAAGGCAACTTCCTTGCTTTCTCCGTGCCCTATACGCGTACCGTCTATCAGGCTTTGCAGGAGATAAAGTATCTCGACGACGAGGACAATGCGCCTTCTGCTCAGCGTATCTCGGAGAAACTATGCCATGAGGCTGCCCAAGCAGCCCATGCCAATCGCTTCTTCCATTGGGCGGTGGAATTTCCCGAAGTGTTTGCCTACGACGGTGGCTTCGACGTGATGTGCGGCAATCCGCCTTGGGACAAGATAAAGGTAGAGGACAAGAAATGGTTTGAAAGCCACGGGCGCGCCGATATTGTGAATGCCGGCACAGCGGCACAGCGCAAGAAAGCCATTGCCGAGTTGCCCACCACTGACCCTATATTATATAAGGAATACACAGAGGCTCTCGTCAACGCCGAGAGCCAGAGTCGCTTTGTGCGTTTCTCCCACCGCTTCGACCTCACCGCCACGGGCGACATCGACCTCTATCCGATGTTTGCCGAGCTGTGCCTCTCCTTCTCCAAAGAGGCATGGGGACTGGTGTTGCCTACGGGTATAGCCGTCAACGATAGCAACAAGTATTTCTTCTCGAAACTCATCGACGAGAACCGTCTCATCTCGCTCTACGACTTTGAGAACAGGGAGAAGTTGTTTGACATCGATAGCCGTTTCAAGTTCTGCCTTCTCACCGCAGGCAAACCACAGGCAGAGCCGCGCACCGTGAGTGGCGGATTCTACCTAACGCGTCTCGACCACCTGCTCGACCCACGGCGCATCTACACTTTGCAGACGAGCGACTTTGCACGCCTCAACCCCAACACCAAGACGTGCCCCGTGTTCCGTACCAGCCGCGATGCTCGGCTCACTGCCAAGATTTACCGCCATTCCACCATTCTGCTGAATGAGACGACGGGTGATAACCCATGGAACGTGCGGTTTGGAAGCATGATACATATGTCCAACGACTCCCACCTTTTCCGCACCTATGCGCAGCTCACTGGGCTGGGAGCGGCCTTGGATGGCAACACGTTCACAACCACAGACGGTGAAACCTACGTGCCGCTTTACGAGGGCAAGATGATTTGGCACTACAACTATCACTTCGGCACTTGGCCTACCGACGGCGAGCGTCCCAACTCCATCGACACGCCCCCCGTCGAAGAACTGACCAATCCCGACAGCCATATCATGCCCTGGTATTGGGTGCCGCAGTCGGCTGTGGACGACAGACTGGTGAAATATGACAAGAAAGGAAATGTCGTGTGGGAATGGAAGCATAAATGGCTTATTGGATTCAGAGCTGTAACCAACGCAACAAACGAAAGAACTTTCGTTTGTTCACCTATTCCCAACGCCGTTGGCGTTGGGAATAGTGCCACGCTCCTCTACGCGGAGCGTGGCACTATGCCCGTAGCTTCGCTTTGCGCAATGATGTCTTCATTGGTTTTCGATTTTGCCGTAAGGCAAAAAGTCGGAGGTATCAATATGAGTACGTTCTTTGTCAAGCAATTCCCCGTCCTCACCCCCGACCAAATCCCCACCGCCACACAGTGGCAAATCGTGAAGCGAGTAGCCGAGCTATGCTACTTCAACCACGACATGAACGGATGGGCTGCGGAGCTATGGGACGAAATGGATGAGGAGCAGCGAAGCGAACTGCCGCAGATAGGCGCGCAACAGCCGTGGACCTTCGACCCCGACCGCCGCGCTGTGGTGCAAGCCGAGCTTGATGCCATCTTCGCCCACCTCTACGGCCTCACCACCGAAGACCTGCGCTACATCCTCGACCCCGAGGACGTGTGCGGCAAGGGCTGCATCAACGAGACCTTCCGTGTGCTCCGCGACAACGAGATGCGCCAACTCGGCGAATACCGCACCAAGCGCCTCGTGCTCGAAGCATGGCACAAATTCGGATACGACAACTGATT
>CAVAPI010000207.1:0-2494 GCA_963590445.1 Lachnospiraceae bacterium
ACGAGATGGCACTTGCCGTTGTGAGGCCGGGCGGACTGATTTTGGCCGACAACACGCTGTGGGACGGCCACGTGGTTGACCACTCATACGACAAGGACCGTCAGACCGTGGGCATAGAACACTTCAACGACATGGTGGCGGGCGACGCAAGGGTGGAGTGCGTGATGCTTCCGCTGCGCGACGGACTGACGCTAATACGAGTGAAAGACACCGGGAGATGAAGGCAAGACTGCTTTTCCTAATCAGGCTCTACGCCCTCACGCTGGCCGTGTTCGTGCTGCAAAAGCCGGTGTTCATGCTGGCCGACGCTCCGCAGGGGGCGCACTACGGGCTGACAGACTATCTGCAAGTGATGGCCAACGGGCTGCTGCTCGACGTTCCCGTGGCAGGTTATCTCATAGCCCTCCCACTGCTTTTCATCCTTGTGTCGGCGTGGCTGCCATGGCGAATAGCCCTGCGCCGCCTGGCAACGCCATACTACGCCATCGTGGCCACGGTGGTTGCCCTTGTGTTTGTGGCCGACGCATCGCTCTATCCCTTCTGGAAATTCAAGCTCGACGCAACAGTTTTCTATTATATCGACACTCCCAAGGATGCCTTCGCCAGTGTTTCCGTAGGTTACATAGCCCTGCGTGTGGTGTTGATTGTCCTGTATGCCGCCGCCCTTGTGTGGCTGCTGAGGCGAGCCACACCGCGCGAGTTGCATCCCATGACTGGCTGGCGGAGTGGGGCAGGTCTGTCGCTACTGCTCATTGCACTCGTTGGTCCGCTGGCAGTAAGCATAAGGGGAGGCCTGGGAGAGTCAACCGCCAATGTGGGCAAGGTGTATTTCTCAGAAGACGAATACCTTAACCACTCGGCCATCAACCCGGTGTTCAGCATGATAGCATCGCTCGACAAGGCCGAAAACTACGCCGACGAGTTCAACTACTTCGATGAAGAGAAGCGCAAGCTATTGTTCAGCGGCCTATATCCCGACACCGGGGCCGACACCGTCACGCTGCTGAACACCACGAGGCCGAACATAATAGTAATAATAATGGAAGGCTACGGCGGACAGTTCATAAAGGCAGTGAGCGGACGCGACGACATAGCCCCCAACTACAACCGGCTGGCCACCGAGGGAGTGCTCTTCACCCATTGCTACTCAAACAGTTTCCGTACCGACCGTGGCACCGTATCAACGCTGAGCGGCTATCCCAGTTTCCCTACACTGTCGGTAATGAAACTTCCGGCCAAGAGCCGCACCCTGCCATGCCTCGCTTCGACACTCAACAGCGTGGGCTACACGAGCAGCTTCCTGTACGGCGGCGACATCAACTTCACCAACATGAAGAGCTATCTGCGCACCGGGGGCTACGCCAACATAGTGAGTGACGTGGATTTTCCCACTCAACAGCGCAAAGACAATCCTTGGGGAGCCAACGACGACGTTACCTTCAAGCGTTTGTTCTCCATGGCCAAGGAGCAGCACAGTGAGCCTTGGCACATAGGCTACCTCACGCTAAGCAGCCATGAGCCGTTTGTTGTGCCGTACAAAAGGCTGAAGGAGCAGATACCAAATGCGTTTGCCTTTACTGATGAGTGCCTCGGACGCTTCGTCGAGAGCATACGCCGCACGCCCCTGTGGCGCAATCTGCTAATCGTGTGCATACCCGACCACGGCTTTGTCTACCCACATCACATCACCCACGAGCAGCACCACCACAACACGATGCTGTGGATAGGGGGAGCGGTGGCGCGACACAAGGTCGTTAACACGCTGATGAACCAGAGCGACATGGCTGCAACGCTGCTCGGACAACTGCGCATAGGCCACAAAGACTACACCTTCAGCCGCGACATATTCAGCCCTGCCTACAAGTATCCGTTCGCCTTCTTCACCTTCAAGGAGGGCTTCGGATTGGCTGACAGCACCGGTTGCACCGTCTATGACTTGGTTGGCGACCGCATAACCGAAGACCGGCCTGCCGCAGACCGTGCCGACGAGTCTCTCACACGCCGACGCACCGCCCGTGCCAAGGCCATTTTGCAGAGCTTTTACGATGATATAGGGAAAAGGTAAGAAAGGGATTAAGAGTGAAAAATGAAGAATAAGGAAGTGAAGAGCGAAGAGTGAAGAATGAAGAATTGCTGCGCACAGTGAAGCGCATACGGCAAACAATTCTTCATTCTTCACTCTTCTTCCTTCATTTCCTTGCGTTCCGTTTTAGCTGAGGGTGCGGCGGGGCCGCAAGCACCTGCCACTTCCTGCGCAGCAATTCTTCACTCTTCTTCCATCACTCTTCATTTTCTTTGAGCTTGTCTATCAGATACTGCCTCACATCGCGCCAGCGGTAGAATGGGGCGCAGTCGGTTTTGACGGGCAGAGTGGCTTCGTTCTCGTTGAGAAGCACCTTCAGAAGTATGTCCTTGTCGGCCTTGTCCTTGCGGAAGAACACGAGCTGCACGTTGGAACCCATAGGGAAAATGCGGTAGTTGACCCATCCTTTGC
>CAVAPI010000208.1:0-2470 GCA_963590445.1 Lachnospiraceae bacterium
GCCCTGCCGTGTCGCTGTGAAGCGAGTGGGCAGGGCTTTTTAAGTAATCCTTTGCAATGATACAGAATGAGATAATTGACAAGATACTCGAAGCTACCGACATGGGGCAGCTTGTGGGGCAGACGGTTCAGCTGCGGCGTTCGGGCCCTCGGCTGACGGGTTGCTGCCCGTTCCACTCGGAGAAGACGCCCTCGTTCTTCGTTTTTCCGCAGACCGGCCGCTACAAGTGCTTCGGCTGCGGCGAGGGCGGCGATGCCATCAGTTTTGTGCAGAAGCGCGACGGCTTGACGTTTGTCGAGGCCGTCAAGGTGCTTGGGCGCGGCTGCGGCATCGAGGTGGAGGAAAAGGAGGAGGACGCCCGGGCTAAGCAGCAGCGCCTTCACCGCGAGGCTCTCTTAGTGGCCAACGAGGCGGTGGCGAAATACTACGCCCAAGAGTTCGAGCGGTCGAAGGAGGCGCAATGCTACGCTTACGGCCGCTGGGGCGAGGACTATTGCCGGCTCAAAGGCATTGGCTACGCCCCGAAGTCGGGAACATCCCTGCTCAACTCGTTGAACGTCAAGAGGGAGTTCTTAGACGAATTAGGCTTGGTAAACAAAGGCGGCTACGACCTCTACCAGGACCGCGTGGTCATCCCCATCCGCAACCGCTACGGCCGCGTCGTCGGCTTCACGGCCCGTTGCATGGGCGACGAGCAGCCGAAGTACAAAAACAGCCGCGACTCCCTCCTCTTCCACAAGTCCTCGGTCCTTTTCGGCATTGACGACGCTTGGCGCGAGGCCGCGAGGGCCGACAAGATGTTCCTCGTCGAGGGTGCGCCGGACTGCATGCGCTTGCAGTCCATCGGCGCACTCAACACGGTGGCGGCCCTCGGCTCGGCTTGGAACAAGGAGCACTTCTCGTTGGTCAAGAAGATTGCGGCTCGGGTCTGCTTCCTGCCCGATGCCGACCCTCCGAAGCGCAATGAGCCCTTCGGCCACGGCGTACGGGTGGTGATGGATGCTGGGCGGCTCGCCATGGAGTGCGGCCTCTCCGTGTCGGTCAAGGAGATACCCGACGGGGACAACTCCGTGAAATGCGACCCCGACTCCTATTATAAGGACATGAGCGTGTTCCAGTCCGTAGCCGAGAAGGACTTCATCCTTTGGCGGGCCGAGAAGGCCTTCCCCCTGGCTCAGACCACCGAGGAGCAGCGCGTCGTGGTGCGCGAGATTGCCTACCTCCTCTCCCTGCTCGACGACGACACCGGAGCGGCCATGTACATCGACCGCCTCACGCGGCTCAACGGCACAAAGCGCCTCTGGAAGCAGGCCATCGACGACGAGAAGCGGCGGCGCGAGGAGGCCGACAAGCGCCAGCAGGGCAAGGCCGTCGACGACCTTTACCAACGCTACGGCTTCTTCACCGACCGCGGCAAGTACATGTCCGTCACCGAGAAGGGCGGCGTTTACGAATGGTCGAACTTCACGATGGAACCGCTCTTCCACATCAAGGACGCTATCAACCCCAAGCGCATTTACAAGATCAAGAACGACATCAACCTCACCGAACTCGTTGAGCTGAAACAGGAGGACCTCGTCTCCATCACGAAGTTCAAGCAAAAGATTGAGGGCATGGGCAACTTCATCTGGAAGGCCACGGAAAAGGAACTCACAAAGCTCAAATCCTTCCTCTACGAAAAAACGGAGACGGCCACGCAGGTCAAGCAGATGGGCTGGCAGCGCGAGGGCGTCTACGCCTTCGGCAACGGCATCTTCGCCGACGGGCGCTTCGTCACGGCCGACGACTACGGCATCGTCCGCCTGCCCGGCCGCGGCAACTTCTACCTCCCCTCCTCGTCCCGAATCTACCGCGACGACACGCGCCTCTTCACCTTCGAGAAGCAGTTCGTCCACCTCAACTACTCCTCCGTGTCGCTCGCCGAGTTCACCACGCAACTCTTCAAGGTCTTCGGCGACAACGGCCGCGTGGGCTTCGCCTTCTACCTCGCCACCCTCTTCCGCGACGTGGTCACCGGCGCCAGCTCCGAGCATTGGTTCCCCATCCTCAACCTCTTCGGCCCCAAGGGCAGCGGCAAGTCGGAGCTGGGCCACACCCTCCTTTCGCTCTTCACCATCAGCTACAAAGCCCCCAACATAGCCAACTCCACCATCTCGGCCCTCAACGACACGGTGGCGGCCTCGGCCAACGCCCTGGCCCACATCGACGAGTACAAGAACGACCTCGACCCGAAAATCATCGAGTTTCTCAAAGGCCTCTGGGACGGCACCGGCCGCAGCCGCATGAACATGGACCTCGACAAGAAGAAGGAGGTGACGGCCGTCGACGCAGGCATCATCCTCTCGGGGCAGGAAATGCCCACGGCGGACATCGCCCTCTTTTCGCGCCTCGTGTTCCTGCAGTTCCCCCGTTCCACGTTCACCGACGAGGAGAAGCGCAACTACATGCGCCTCATGGACATGCGCTCCAA
>CAVAPI010000209.1:0-2462 GCA_963590445.1 Lachnospiraceae bacterium
TGGCGGCCATGATGGTTTTGCCGGCAAAGTCGCAGGGCGACATGACCCTGTGGTACAACACTCCAGCACACAACTTTAACGATGCATTGCCTCTGGGCAACGGGCGCATAGCGTCGATGGTGTACGGAAACCCTATCGGCGAAGAGTTCCAGTTGAACGAGGAAACCATATCCAAAGGTTCGCCCTACAACAACTACAACCCGGAAACGCCCGAATATCTCCAGACTATAAGGCAGATGATATTCGAGGGGCGCAACGACGAGGCGCAAAAACTGGCCGAAACGAAGATGCTCGCACCTAAAAGCAAGGGGTTCGGCGCGGCCTACCAGACGGCGGGAAGCCTGAACGTGAGGTTCACCGACCACGAGGGCTACAAAGACTTGCGCCGCGAACTGAAGATTGACAGTGCCCTGTCGGTGGTGACTTATACCGTGGACGACGTGAAGTTCAAGGAAGAGGCGTTCACATCGTTCACCGACCAGCTGCTCATAATTCGCTATACTGCATCAAAGGGCAAGAGCCTTAACTTCGACGCTTCGTTGTCGTATCCGGAAGGAGGCTCGCCGACATACGCCATAGACGGACAGACCCTTACCATGACAGGCACGACAGACAATGCAGCAGACGACGTGCCTGGCAAAGTGCGCTACCTCGTAAACGCAAAGGTCGTGAACAAGGGCGGATGCGCCACACGCAACGGCAACACACTGGCCGTGCGCGACGCCGACGAGGTGACTATATACGTGGCCATGGCCACCAACTTCGTGAACTACCGCGACATTTCGGCCAATCCCAAGAAGCGCGTAAAGGCATACATGAAGAACTGTTCAAGGCCATACGCCGAAGCCAAACAGGCGCACGTGGAAAAGTTTAAGGAGCAGTTCGACCGCATGAGCCTTAACCTCGGCAAGAACAATTATGCCAAAAAGACCACAGAAGAACGCATACGCGACTTCGCCGGCAGCGACGACAAGCAGCTTGTGGCACTCTACTTCCAGTTCGGGCGATACCTGCTCATCTGCTCGTCACAGCCCGGATGCCAGCCGGCCAACCTGCAGGGCAAGTGGAACGCCAAGTTGAACCCGTCGTGGCGATGCCGCTACACCATAAACATCAACACCGAGATGAACTATTGGCCGGCCGAACCGTGCAACCTGAGCGAGCTGCACGAGCCACTTGTGAAGATGATTGGCGAACTGAGCCAGGCCGGAGCGGAAACAGCAAGGAAGATGTATGGTTGCCGCGGATGGGTAACCCACCACAACACCGACCTGTGGCGCATGACCGGAGCAGTTGACAGAGCCTACTGCGGAGTGTGGCCAACGTCAAACGCATGGCTGTGCCAGCACCTTTGGAACCGCTATCTATACAACGGCGACAAGCAATATCTCGCTTCTGTGTACAAGTACATGAAAGGCGCAGCAGAGTTTTTCGTTGACTTCATGGTGAAAGACCCACGCAGCGGCTACCTCGTGGTGTGCCCTTCAAATTCGCCGGAGAACGGACCAAAGCTGAAGGTGAAGTCAAACCTGTATGCAGGAGTAACCATGGACAACGAGCTTGTGGCCAACCTGCTCACCACAACCGCAGCAGCAGCAGAGATACTCGGCGTTGACCGCAGCTTTGCCGATACGCTCATGGCTATGCGTTCCCAGCTTATACCCCTGCGCATAGGCCGCACAGGACAGCTACAGGAATGGGCCGACGACTGGGACAACCCCAACGACCACCATCGCCACGTGTCGCATCTGTGGGCACTATATCCCGGCACAGAGGTGTCGCCCTACCGCACACCAGAGGCTTTCAAGGCCGTGCGCACATCAATGATACAGCGCGGCGACCAGTCAACAGGATGGTCAATGGGATGGAAAGTGTGCCTATGGGCGCGTCTGCTCAACGGGGAACACGCCTACAAGCTGATAAAAGACCAGCTCACGCTCGTGCCAGACTCAATAGAACGCGGACAAGGTGGCGGCACATACCCAAACATGTTTGACGCTCACCCGCCATTCCAGATCGACGGCAACTTCGGATGCACCGCCGGCATAGGCGAAATGATGGTGCAAAGCCACGACGGGGCTGTACACCTGCTGCCGGCTCTGCCAATAGAGTGGAGCGAAGGCGAGGTGAAAGGCATGCGCACCGTGGGCGGCTTTGTGGTGGAAGACCTGAAGTGGAGCAGCGGACGCATAGAGAAAGTGACCATAAGGAGCACGCTCGGAGGCAACCTGCGCCTGCGCACAGCCACCGCCTTGAAGTCAGACAAAGGCTCATTGGCCTCGGCCAAAGGCGAAAACCCCAACCCGCTGTTCGCCACATGGACCATGCCTGTAACCAAGACATCGGCACAGGGCTATACTCCAGTCACGGAGAACGCTTGCCTCGCAATGCCCGGCGAGCATCTGTATGACATCGACACCAAGGCCGGCGACGTGATAACGCTCACCATGGAATAGCCGCAG
>CAVAPI010000210.1:0-2431 GCA_963590445.1 Lachnospiraceae bacterium
ATTTTTTTGATTCGCGAAATGTGCCAACGACGGGCTTTACCTTTCCGCTACGCGCCGGTGACCGTTGGTTCAGGGCGTGCAGGACAAATCTGCTCAAGTTATTTTTACACATTACTTATCGTGCTTTTACACGACACAAAACAGCCTAACGGCGCCCTAATTGCCGAACGGCACACAAAAAACACCCGAAACGTTTGTGAGTTTCAGATATTTATGTTATTTTTGCCGACAAAACTAAAAGAGATGGCGTTGAATCGTATAAAGCTAATAGGGGGGGCACACCGGAAGGAAGCATGGCGCCTCAGACTGAGGGTCTTGAAGAGAAACCTGCCGTTCGCCCTTAAACGGCGACCATTTGCAGGGCATGCGAAGAATGAGTTTTTCTTTGTCATAGCACCGGGACTGAAGCATCCCGGACTTGCCGACCGGCTGAAGGCTATCATCGACTGCTACAACATCGCCAAGCTGAACGGCTACCGGTTCCGCATCGTGTTTAAGTCGCCCTACCCTCTGGAGGACTATCTGCAACCGGCTGTCTGCAACTGGCAGGCGGACTTTTCCGACCTGCATTATTCGGTCTGCGGCACGCGGTTTTTCAACGAGATGTATTTTCTGCGCGAAGACTCCTGGCATGGTCGCACGGCATTGGCAAAAGACAAGGAGTATCATTGCTACAGTTATGTGGGCAACCGCCAGCCAAAGGTGTTCCCCGAGTCGGGCTATGCGTGGAGCGACCTCTACCGTGAACTGTTTATGCCAAGTGCCCGGCTGCAGCAGGCCATAGACGCTTGCGGCTATACGGAGAAGAGTTATGTGGCGGTGCATCTGCGCTTTGTCAATGCACTGGAACACTTCGAGGCGGTGACGTGCTACGACAACGCCCTGCATACAGAGCAGGAAAAACTCGACCTCATAGCCCGCTGCAAGCAGGGACTGATGCGCATCAAGGCGGAAAGCGAGGGGTGCAACGTGCTGGTGTTCAGCGACAGCAAGCGTTTTCTCGATTCGCTGGACGACATACCGGTGGAGGTGCTCAGCCACGATGACATCGGGCACATGAGTTTCGGTGCAAACGACGGGGCTACGCTGAAGACCTTTGTCGACCTCTATATGATAGCACGCGCCAAGAAGGTGTACCGCATTGATGCCCCTGAACTTTATGCGTGGTCGGGATTTGCCGCCACGGCTGCCATGATTGGCGGCATAGATTTTCTAACCGTCAAAGTGTAAAGGTGCGGACTGACTATTCCCACTGCATTTTTTACACGTTACTAACCTCAAAAAAAAGAATACTTTTATGAAAACAGCAATTCTCCTGACTGCTACTGTCCGTCCGCAGGTGAGCGACGCCAATTTCTCTGTGCCCGAGCGTATGGAGATGTACCGTTCCACACTTGCCTATTATGCCAAAACGCTGGGCAAGGATTATCCAGTGGTCATCGTTGAGAACAGCGACATCGATCTGTCGCCGTGGCAGCAGGAGTTCAAGGACGCGTTGCGCCTGGAGATTCTTCAGTTTACCCCCCCGAATTGGAAACAGGAAACACGCATGAAGACTATGGTTTCGACAACCGCAAGGGAAAGGGGTACAACGAGTATCTGATGATAAAACTTGCCTTGGAGCGTTCGCAGACGCTCAGGCAATGTACGCATTTTCTGAAAATAACGGGGCGCTACCCCATGCTCAACATCCGGCAGATGCTGAAGGAGACGGAACAGCGCGGCAAGGACAAGAAAATGATGTTCGACGTAAAGGAGTTCAAACTGTATGAAAAGTTGAGAGGCACATCGTATGGTTCGCGCTGGGGCGACTCACGGTTCTTCCTGATGTCGGTGGCTTTCTACCGGGAGAAGCTTATGGATTTTTATCAAGAAATGGACGACAGGATATATGGAAAATTTGCAGAGGACTGCCTCTATCACCTGTCGGTGGCGTATCGGAAAGACAAGGCTTGCAGTTTCCGCTTCCGCCATCAGGTGCAGTTTGGCGGGCAGAGTGGTGATGCGTGTTTTGACGAGCATTATGACTCCGTCCGAAACAGGACAAAGAACCGGTTACGCAGTCTGTTGCGTATCCTTTTCCCGAATGTATGGTTCTGAAGCGAATAGTAGCAGACGCTCGCTGCACACCCATCCTTTTTTTCGTCTGACGCGAGGACGCGTCACGCTACTATATCAGCATCTTCCGCCGTACCTCCTAATAACGGCGGAAGCTATTAACGCCCTGAAAGGGCAGATGCACTCAGCCCAGGGCAACACCCTGGGTCGATGTTGTGTGGTTTATGCGCGCCCTGTAAGGGCAGCTACATAAAACAAAGCGGAGTTTATAACAATATAAATAGTTAAATATCATGCAGTTGCCCTTACAGGGCGCAAGAAAATGCATGGGCACTAATATTCCCAGGGTGCCGCTTCGCTTGCCCTGGGCTAT
>CAVAPI010000211.1:0-2400 GCA_963590445.1 Lachnospiraceae bacterium
AGTCGTAACAAGGTAGCCGTACCGGAAGGTGCGGCTGGAACACCTCCTTTCTGGAGCGTGCCTTGCACGCTAGCCGACCGGCCCGTCCATAAGAGGACGAAAGGAAACCGGCCGGAAGCACCCGGAGTCAAGTTGGCGAGAAGCTGCTGCCGAGTGCCTGCCTTGAGCAAATGTGACGGATATTGCAACTCCATAAGCGTGCCGCGCGACAGCCGCGGCACAGCCCGGGGGGATTAGCTCAGCTGGCTAGAGCACCTGCTTTGCAAGCAGGGGGTCAACGGTTCGAATCCGTTATTCTCCACTGGTAAGAAAGAGATCATTGACATGATGGAAACGCGAAGCGAAAAGCAGAATCCGCAAAGACGGATTCAAGCGATTTCACAAAGCGAGAATCGAGCAACTGAAGTAAAGGTTTTACAGAAGGCGAAAGAAAAAGAGAAAGCGAACAAGGGCGCATGGGGGATGCCTGTGGCTCTCGGAGGCGACGAAGGACGTGATAAGCTGCGAAAAGCTGCGGCGAGTGGCAAATGCATTTTGACCCGCAGATGTCCGAATGGGGAAACCCGTGGGAAGCGATTCCCACACCGGTGCTGATGCATCGGGGCGAACGCGGGGAACTGAAACATCTCAGTACCCGCAGGAAAAGAAAATAACAATGATTGCGCAAGTAGTGGCGAGCGAACGCGCAGGAGCCCAAACCGGGGATGTGGCGACGCATCGCCCGGGGTTGTAGGACCGGCGACGGTGCAGACGTCCGTAGGATAGCCGAACACGAAGGAAAGCGTGACCGCAGGGGGTGACAGTCCCGTAGGCGAAATCCTTAAGACGATGCCAGCCGGCACCTGAGTACCGCGGAACACGAGAAATTCTGCGGGAATCCGCGGGGACCATCCCGCAAGGCTAAATACTACCGAGAGACCGATAGCGAACGAGTACCGTGAGGGAAAGGTGAAAAGAACCTCGAGCAGAGGAGTGAAAGAGACCCTGAAACCATGCGCCTACAAGCGGTCGGAGCACCTATATGGTGTGACGGCGTGCCTTTTGCATAATGAACCTACGAGTTGCCGTCGCCGGCGAGGTTAAGCGCTACGAAGCGCGGAGCCGAAGCGAAAGCGAGTCCCAACGAGGCGCCCCAGTCGGCGGCGGCAGACGCGAAACCAAGTGATCTACCCTTGTCCAGGTTGAAGTCCGGGTAACACCGGATGGAGGACCGCACCAATAAGCGTTGAAAAGCTTCTGGATGAGGTGAGGGTAGGAGTGAAAGGCCAATCAAACTTGGAGATAGCTCGTACTCCCCGAAATGTATTTAGGTGCAGCCTCGGGCGAGAGAGACGGAGGTAGAGCGACCGATAGGATGCGAGGGCTTCACCGCCTATCAAGTCCTGCCGAACTCCGAATGCCGTCCCTTGATGTCCGGGAGTAAGGGCGCGGGTGCTAAGGTCCGCGTCCGAGAGAGGAACAACTCAGACCACCGTCTAAGGCCCCGAAATCCGGGCTAAGTTGAAGACAATAACGAAGTGTGACCGCAGAGACAGCCGGGATGTTGGCTTGGAAGCAGCCATTCATTCAACGAGTGCGTAACAGCTCACCGGTCGAGCGGTCGCGCGTGGATAATAATCGGGCATAAGTCCGGTGCCGAAGACGTGGAACCGTGCCTTGAGCACGGTTGGTAGGGGAGCATTCCGCCGGCGCAGAAGCCGACCATCGATGGTCGGTGGAGCCTGCGGAAAAGCAAATGTAGGTATAAGTAACGATAAGGAGGGCGAGAAACCCTCCCGCCGTAAGACCAAGGTTTCCTGATCAACGCTAATCGGATCAGGGTCAGTCGGGACCTAAGCATAAGCCGCGAGGCGAAGGCGATGGAAGAGGCGGTTAATATTCCGCCACCGGCTTCGGCTGCGAAGGAGAGACGGAGAAGTGACACCCGCGCGCGCTGACGGAATAGCGCGTTTAAGCCAGGTAGGCGTTGAAGGACGTAGTCAAACGCGCGTCCCGAGCCGAGAGGTGAAAGTACCGCGAGCCCCCGGGCGAGCGGACAGCCGGGGTAACCAGGCTCCCGAGAAAATCTTCTAAGCATCAGGCCGAAGGCGCCCGTACCGTAAACCGACACAGGTGGTCGGGTAGAATATACCAAGGCGCTCGAGAGATTCACGGTTAAGGAACTAGGCAAATTGACCCCGTAACTTCGGGAGAAGGGGTCCCCGCTCCAGGGCGGGGCGCAGAGAATAGGTCCAGGCAACTGTTTAACAAAAACACAGGGCTGTGCTAAATTGAAAGATGAGGTATACAGTCTGACACCTGCCCGGTGCCGGAAGGTTAAGAGGAGAGGTCAGCGCAAGCGAAGCCTTGAATTGAAGCCCCGGTAAACGGCGGCCGTAACTATAACGGTCCTAAGGTAGC
>CAVAPI010000212.1:0-2364 GCA_963590445.1 Lachnospiraceae bacterium
CCAGCGACCGTACAGATGTCCACACTCAGGCCCAGGACTACCGTACCTATGAATATATTCACTATGACATCACGTATCGGCTTGATCATTATCGTCGTTATTATAAATGTGAGCATTGTGGCCTCGTCGAGGAGACCACCTGTGTTGATTACACCGAACTCGACCGTCAGAAAACAGGCCGCTCTGTCCACGAAGAGGCCCATGGCGACAGCTACCGTAAGAGATGGTGATATGGAACCCGGCAAGAAGACCAAAGCGAAGGAAGAATTGTTTCAACACATCCTCGGCCTCATACGCCAGGGGAATAAGAATGCCGATTTTAGGAGGCGATTTGTCTCTTCCTTAGCCATAAATAAGCAACTACGCATATTATAACGGAAAGCAGAGATCCCACCGGAGCCGCAAGTCCCATCGGGAAAAGTGTGTCCGGCCAATTAGCCGAAGCGAACCATGAAAGCGGGATCCTGGCCAGCACAATTGACAGGAAATTGTGGATGAATGAAATGATCGAGAGCCCGCAGGCG
Source organism: Lachnospiraceae bacterium (assembly GCA_963590445.1). Classification (GTDB taxonomy): domain Bacteria; phylum Bacteroidota; class Bacteroidia; order Bacteroidales; family Bacteroidaceae; genus Prevotella. The sequence continues at coordinate 525 of CAVAPI010000212.1, forward strand.
CAGAAATATCCGCTGAAACAGAAATGTATCCCGGCAAATATGCAGTCCCAGATGTAGCTCCTCAAATATTGACCGCCTGACACTCTGACGCTCTCATCCCCCGTAAACAGCCCCACAGCCTCATTGGACAGGAATTGCATCGACACCGCGGACAGCACACCGAATGAGACAGCGATAGCGATTGCATCCATAAGGGTCTTCCTCGCCCTATCCGGCCGTCCGGCTCCGATGTTCTGAGCGGAAATCGCAGATACGGTGGAGAGCATCGCAGACGGGACAAGGAACAGGACACCGATGATTTTCTCGACAATCCCGACCGCAGCCGCATCGTCAAGGCCGCGCCTGTTCGCAATTATTGTGATCACGATAAACGCTATCTGGATGAACCCGTCCTGCAGGGACACCGGAACGCCTATCTTCACGACTTCACTGATTGTCCTTCGGTCGGGACGCAAGTCTTCCCAAGAAATCCGCATCCCTGACTTTCCTCGGGTTATGACAACGAGCGAGATGAGGACGCTTATCGCCTGGGACAGAGTGGTTCCGAGTGCGGCTCCGACGGCCCCCATATTCATCTGTCCTATAAAGACATAGTCCAGAACGATGTTCACCACGCAGGCAATCGCTATAAAGTATGTCGGGCTCTGCGAATCACCCATTCCCCTGAATATGGAGGCTATGATATTGTAGGCGACAATAAACGGAATCCCGATGAAGCATATCCGTAGGTATGAGACAGTCTCCGGGACGGCTTCCACCGGAGTTGACATCACCCTGACAATGCCTCCAGTGTAGAGCAGCAGCACTGACGCGAGTACTATTGAGACACCGAGGAAGAGCGTGACCGTGTTTCCGATGACCGCTTTGCCCTTGAGAGTGTCCCCGGCTCCCGTAGCCTTCGCCAGAGAAACCGTTGTCCCCATCGCGAGGCCGACAATCATAACCGTCAGCATATGCATCACCTGGCTTCCGATGGAAACGGCCGTGATGCTTTCAACCCCTCTGAACTGCCCGATGATGTACAGGTCGGCAAGACCGTACAATATCTGAAGAAAGTACGAAATCAAATACGGAATCGAGAATCTCGCTATATTCCCGGCAATGCTTCCCTGAGTCAAATCCCTTGTTGCCATATAACTTTTTTTGAGCGGCAAAGATAGCCCTGAATCTACGCCCGATTGATTAACATTTGGTAAAAAGTGATGGCGACAAGGGTTTGAAATCGCTATATTTGCACCATTATGAATGGAATCATCGAAAAATTCCGCTCCGAGTGCGGGCTGGACGCGGAATCAATGGAGGCGCTTATCGCGAATATGACCGATGTCGAGTTCCGAAAGGGAGACGTGGTCATAGAATGCGGTGATATGGATGATTCCATCTATATCATCAAGACGGGAATATGGCGATCCTTTATTGACCGCGACGGCTCCGAGCTCACGTTATGGTTCTCCGGAGACAATTCCTTTGTGGTCGATGTCTGGTGCTATCAGCGCCACGAGCCCTCGCGCATCCGCATCGTTTCGGAAACCGACAGCTGGGCCTACCGCATCGGCAAGGCGGAAGTAGAACGCCTGTGCGCCGGCTCCCTTGTGATAGCGAACACGATCCGGCGGATATTCGAATATCACGCAGCGACCTACGAGGAGAGCAATATGAACCTTCTTGAATGCCAGACAGGCGAGGAGCGTTACCTCACTCTTCTCCGCGAAGCCCCTGAACTTTTTCTCCGCATTCCCTTGAACAAGCTCGCCTCATACCTTCGTCTCACCCCGCAGTCCCTGAGCAGGATAAGGGCCTCCATACGCCAGGACACCGCTGATTAGAGCCGCCTCCGCAA
>CAVAPI010000213.1:0-2364 GCA_963590445.1 Lachnospiraceae bacterium
TCGCTACCTTAGGACCGTTATAGTTACGGCCGCCGTTTACCGGGGCTTCAATTCAATGCTGCACCTTGCGGATGACATCTCCTCTTAACCTTCCGGCACCGGGCAGGTGTCAGGCTGTATACCTCATCTTTCGAGTTTGCACAGCCCTGTGTTTTTGTTAAACAGTTGCCTGGACCTATTCTCTGCGCCTCACAAAAAAGTGAGGACCCCTTATCCCGAAGTTACGGGGTCAGTTTGCCTAGTTCCTTAACCATGAATCTCTCAACGCCTTAGTATATTCTACTCGACTACGTGTGTCCGTTTGCGGTACGGGTGCCGCACGGGTTAAGCTTAGCGGATTTTCTCGGGAGTATGGTTACCCACACTATCAGGTTCCTCCGAAGAGGACCCTGTACTGTCAGGTTCGGCTCGGAGCGTGGATTTGCCTGCGCCCCTCATCACCTACACCCTTCAACGGGGACTTCCGTCGCCCCGCGGTGGTTTCACTGCTCCGTCTCCACGTCGCCCCGTGCGGCAGTGACGGAATGTTGACCGTCTCTGCCATCGCCATCGCCGTTCGGCTGAGGCTTAGGACCCGACTGACCCCGGGATGACCAGCATTGCCCGGGAAACCTTAGACTTGCGGCGGGGGAGAATCTCACTCCCCTTATCGTTACTTATACCTACATTTGCTTTTCCATGACCTCCAGGATAGCTTGCGCGCACCATTCAACGGACATGGAATGCTCCCCTACCGATACTTTTATAAATTACTATCCCGCGCCTTCGGCGTTCCGCTTACACCCGATTATTATCCACGCCCTGACCCTCGACCAGTGAGCTGTTACGCACTCTTTGAATGAATGGCTGCTTCCAAGCCAACATCCTGGCTGTCACGGGGACCGGACTTCGTTAGACTGACTCGGCGGAAACTCCGGGGCCTTAGGCGGCGGTCCGGATTCTTCTCCTCTCGGGGACGGACCTTAGCACCCGCCCCCTTACTGCCGGGCTGCGGCCCGCAGGCATTCGGAGTTCGACAGGACTTGACAGGCGGCGAAGCCCTCGCGTCCTACCGGTCGCTCTACCTCCTGCGGGGAACGCCCGACGCGGCACCTAAATGCCTTTCGGGGAGTACGAGCTATCTCCAAGTTTGATTGGCCTTTCACTCCTACACACACCTCATCCAGAAGCTTTTCAACGCTTATTGGTTGGGACCTCCATCCGGTGTTACCCGGACTTCATCCTGGACATGTGTAGATCACTTGGTTTCGCGTCTACCACCGCGAACTATGTCGCCCTGTTCAGGCTCGCTTTCACTGCGGATGCCGGTCTCATGGCCGTTATCCTCGCTCGCGACGGTAACTCGTAGGTTCATTATGCAAAAGGCACGCCGTCACTCATCTCTGAGCTCCGACCGCTTGTAGGCGAATGGTTTCAGGATCTATTTCAACCTTCTTGTCGAAGTGCTTTTCACCTTTCCCTCACGGTACTGGTTCACTATCGGTCTCATTCGAGTATTTAGCCTTGCCGGATGGTCCCGGCGGATTCACGCAAGATTACTCGTGTCCCGCGCTACTCAGGATACCGCTATGCCGTCTTTGGCTTCGGATACCGGGCTATCACCGTCTATGGCCGCTTTTTCCAAAGCGTTCTCCTCGCCGCCGACATGCAACGTCGCGGTCCTACAACCCCGTGGCGGCCTTGCGACCGTCGCGGTTTGGGCTCTTCCCCGTTCGCTCGCCACTACTAGGGGAATCATTGATTTATTTTCTCTTCCTAAGGGTACTAAGATGTTTCAGTTCCCCTCGTTGGCGCCATACGTTCGCATGGCAAGTCCGAAGACTTGGGTTGTCCCATTCGGAAATCCGCGGGTCAAGGGTCATTTGCACCTCACCGCGGCTTGTCGCAGCTTATCACGTCCTTCATCGCCTGAATGAGCCTAGGCATCCACCATTCGCCCTTATTTACTTTCTTTACTTGCCCCTTTGACATCCTTAAAGGACATCGGGGCACCGCTCATACTTTCAGCTGTATTGTCTATAGATTAAGTCTCTGTGAAACTTGTCTATTGCGTTTCCTGCCATAAGGCAGGGAACCTTTCTTACAGTTTTGCTTGTGTCAATATGTCAAAGATCTTTTATAAGACAGGCGTCATGCCTTTACTTATATCGTGGAGAATAACGGATTCGAACCGTTGACCCCCTGCTTGCAAAGCAGGTGCTCTAGCCAGCTGAGCTAATCCCCCATTTGAGTCGGCGAGCGTGCAAGCCTTCTCTTCGAGCGTAGTCCCAGGCTTTTTGAAGCCTGTACACATTGGCTTGCGCCTTTGCGTAGTCCCAGGCAGACTTGAACTGCCGACCTCCACATTATCAGTGTGGCGCTCTA
>CAVAPI010000214.1:0-2280 GCA_963590445.1 Lachnospiraceae bacterium
GCCGCTTGAGCCTATCTGGGCATAGTCGCCGCTTGAGCCTATCTTGGCATCGTCGCCGCTTGAGCCTATCTGGGCAGGGTTGCCGCTTGAGCCTATCTGGGCATAGTTGCCGCTTGAGCCTATCTGGGCATAGTTGCCGCTTGAGCCTATCTTGGCATAGTTGCCGTCGTTCAAGTTACCGTCCGCTTTAGTCTTGGATGGCGAAGTAATGTCCTTCAGCCATTCTACACCAACATTGATGATGTCCGTCAGCTTTAGCTCCGCCTTGACCTTGATATGTGAAGAACATGTCTTTGTCGAGTTTTCTTCTCTTGCAATAATCCCCGACTGCTCCACCTCGGCAAACCGCGACGTGAGCATGTCATAATGGTCCCACACCTCCATAGGCGACTCACAAGCGTGAAAACCGCGCTTGCAACACTCGATGTCTCCTTCCATGTCATACTCCTTGCCGACCTCATACTGAAATCCCCGGCATTTCATGTTCTCATCGAACGCCTTATAGGCTTTGATGGTTTTTTCTCTGTCCATAGTATTATCGTTTTTTAGTCGTTATTGTCCATGCTTGCCATTCGGCGTTGCAGTTCGTAGTATTCCTTGTTTGCCTTGTCTCGCTCGGCTCTGGCCTGCCCGATGTTGAGGTAGGCGGTGAGCACCGATGCGAGCAGGATGATGCCCACGTAGGCGTAGGGATAGCGGTGGATGCTGTTGTCGAACATCCTTGCGAGTGCCCTGACCGTGAGGCGCAGCCCCTTGGCCAGCAGCCACGCCCCCTTGCGCAGCTGCGCCTTGGGGGTGAATGTGATTGTCTTCTCTGTCATGGTTCTTGCTTGGTTTTAAGTTTTTCGTACTGTTTTGTTCGGGATGGCTTCGGGATGCAGACCACTACGGCGGGCATCGTTAGTATTCATATTTACTCAAACAGTGTCAGTTGCTTTCCGGTGTCGCCTCGTATCTTCTGCGCCTTCGGCACGAATACCCGTTCTGTGACGGCAAAGTTCGCCGTTCCACTGTATAGGGAACGGTGGGTGTATTCCTGTATGCAGTCGAAGCGCTCGGGCGGCAGCTGATACGAGGAAATGAATACAGGTTCGGTCTGATGCTCGGCCCAGTCGTAGAAGCGTTCATAGTCGAAATGTTCCGCACCGTTGTAGACGTTTGTGCCCTCGTAGGGTATATCGCAGTAGATTACGCTGTCCTTCGGTATCTCCACCGCCTCGTAGCTCTCGGCGGATGCCGTCAGACTTTCCAGACTTTCCAGACTTTCCAGACTTTGCAGCCTTTGCAGCCTTTGCAGCCTTTCCAGACTTTGCAGACTTTGCAGACTTTGCAGACTTTGCAGACTTTGCCAAAGGCGGTGCAGCCCTGTCACCTCGTTGTAGTCCTTGTCGAGCGCGGGCATAAATGTCCGCATCTTGTCGTAATGCTCTTTTGTGGGGAACGCCCACTGGCTTCTTCCGAAGTAATGCCCCTCCATCTGCGTGCCTAGCCTTCTGCCCACTTCCGCCCGCGTCAGCCCCGAACTCTCAAGTCCCCGAAGAAGATACTGCCGCAGCTCTTCTTCCGATGCTGCAATTTGCCCTTTGCACTTAGCGATAAGAGCGTCCAGTTCTTCCGCTGAGTATTCCTGCTTTGACAGCCACCATCTGATGTACTTTTGCTTGTACTCATCGTGATGGGCTTTGATGTCGGAGCTGCTTCCGCTTGACTTGATGCCGAAACTCTCCAGCAATGAGGTGTCGCCGTAAACTCTCGCATAGTGCAGCGCCTTCTTCCACGGCTCGACTTCTACGGAATAGAGATAAGTGTTTCCGTTGTTGCCGAATGACCAGCAGAACCTCACGTATGGGTCTGTGTCTCGTAGCTTTGCGAAGTCCTCGCGGCTTATCCATCGTTTCTCTTCGCGATACTTCCCAGTAGCTGCCCTTTTGAACAGCTCGGGGCACATAGGATTTATGTCGTTGATGTGAATGTGCTCATACTTCTTCATCACCATGGCGGCATGGCTCACTGCACACCCACCGCAGAAAAGGTCCACGAGGTGTGTGCGTTTGGGCAGAAGGCGCACAATGCGCTCCGCCAGTTTGTTCTTGCTTCCCTTGTAGGGTATTCCGTAATTCATTGTTCGTTTGTCTTCTTTATAGTGGAGTCAGTCGTCGCCTTCCACCACCTTCAGGCCGTGCTTGCGGGCTGTGGCCTCCATGCGCTCGCAGCGGAGGGTCTGTGCGTCGTAGCACACCCAGTCGGGGTGGCCGGGGTCGGCGAAGTAGTTCTTGCGCT
>CAVAPI010000215.1:0-2276 GCA_963590445.1 Lachnospiraceae bacterium
TACTACTTCCTGCAACTGGCGGAGATGGAGATTTACAGCGGAGAGCGCAACGTGGCGCGCACGGCAAAACTGACTGCCAGCGACACATGGACGATTGGTGCATGGGACATCAGCTATCTGACCGACGGAATCGTGGGCGGCACCACCCTCGGATACACCACCCACCAGTTCAGCTCGACCGACCAGCACGTGTGGATAGTGGCCGACTTGGGCGAAACCATGCAGGTGGACCGTCTTGTGCTCTATCCCCGTCAGGACGACAAGGCCAAGAGCGGCACGGAAGCTGCCAATTTCCCCTCGTCATACACTATACAGACAGCTACAGAGGCTGGAGACTACACCACCGTCTATACGGCTACCGATGCTGACGCGCCGTCCTTTGCCGACAACAGCGTGCGTGTGCCTTACTTCGGGCGCAACTTCAACCTTGCGGAAGGAAAGACAGTCAGCCGCGCACGGCTCTATGCGTCTGGTCTCGGTGTGTTTGCAATGACGCTGAATGGCAGTCCAGTAACGCAAAACGTACTCGAACCGGGCGAATCGGAATATGAAAAGACCATTCTCTACTCCACCTACGACGTGACACCGCTGCTGCGCCAAGGCGCAAACACCGTCATCGCACGGCTGGCCGGCGGCATATTCAACGTCGATATGCTCTCCGGACGCTACTCGAAGGGCGAGATACGCAACAGCGGAACCAAGGCCATAAAGGCCGAGCTGCACGTTGACTACACCGACGGCACGAGTGACACAATAGCAACCGACGGCAACTGGCACACGACCCCATCGCCCACGCTTGGAAGCAACTGGTGGGGAGGTGAAGACTACGATGCACGTCTGGCCATAAGCGGCATTGGCGATACGTATTTCAACGTCAGCCAGTGGCCGGCGGCCGAGTTGGTGGACGCACCTGCCTTTGCCAGCAGCCAGGCATCGGGCTTCGGCCGGCTGAAAGCCCGCAGCTACGAACCGCTGCGCGTGGTGGAAGAGTGGCCGGCAGTGGCGGTAAACAGCACCTACAGCGACGGCTACCACCTCTATGTGGTCGATTTCGGCCGCAATTTCGCCGGACAATACCGCTTCAGACTGAAGGGTAAGCCCGGCCAGACCATCACCCTGCGCGAGGGAGAGAGCCTCAACGCCGACGGCTCGGTGTTCATGGAGAACTACTACACGGGCACTGCCGACACCTATGAGACCTATACCTTTGCCGGAAACGGCGGAGTTGAGGAGTGGGGGCCGGAGTTTATGTACCACGGATTCCGCTATTTGCAGATAATAGGCCTTGACGAAGCGCCCTCACCCGGTGACTTTACGGCCATGCGCATACGCAGTAACATGGATCAGGTGGGCACTTTCACCACCTCAAACCAGCTGCTCAACGACATTCACACCATCTGTCGTGACGGCATACAGAGCCAGCTTTACAACTCAATCACCGACTGTCCGCAGCGCGAGAAGCTGGGTTGGCTCGATGTGCCTAACGAGATGTACAACTCACTCGTTTACAATTACGACATGGAGACGTTCTTCCAGAAGGTTGTGCTCGACTGTTTCGACGCCCAATACGCCAACGGATGCGTGCCGAGCACCGTGCCGCACTTCATGTCTGTCTATGATGACGACCCCAACTGGGGCGGTGCCGCCATTCTCGTGCCTTACCGTTCGTGGAAACAGTACGGCGACCGCACTACAATAGCAGCCTACTACGGCCAGATGAAACGGTTGATGGACTATTACACGTCAAAGACGGTTGACAACATCATGCCCGGCAGTTCCTACAGCGTGCTCAGCGACTGGGGACAAGAGACCGCCGGAGTAAATCCGCTCGTTCCGGGAGAGTTTACCATCACCACCACCTATTATTACATGTTGCGCGCCATGGCCGAAGTAGCCGTTGAACTTGGCCATACAGCCGATGCCGAAGCCTTCAATGCACAGGCCGAGAAGACGCGCAAGGCATTCAACGACCGTTACTACAAGGACGGCAACTACGCAAACGGCCGTCAGTCGGAACAGGCAATGCCTCTGTACTACGGACTGGTTGATCCTGACAATGAAACCCTTGTGGCCGCGCGTCTGGCCGAACGGGTAAAGCAGGACAACTACAAGATCAAGACAGGCGAAATAGCCCTCAAGCCGCTGTTCATGTCACTGGCTCGCTACGGTTACAACGACATTGTCTATCAAATGGCCAACCAGACAGACTGTCCAAGTTACGGCTGGTGGGTTGAACAAGGCTACACTACCACCCCGGAATACTGGGATGTAGGGGC
>CAVAPI010000216.1:0-2246 GCA_963590445.1 Lachnospiraceae bacterium
ATCATAGTGCGCCACATCCGCTTCCGCATGGGGCACGGTGGCACATCGGGAAAGGACGCTGCAGGAGTGGCCAACGGCAAGAGCATGATATTCGACCACTGCTCTTTCTCGTGGGGACTGGACGAGGTGTTCTCCATAAACCCCGACGGCAAGGGCACAACTCCGCAGCTCATTACCATATCCAACAGCATTATAGGACAGGGACTGCTCAGCCATTCGGCCGGAGGACTTATGCAGAGCGACTCAATCACGCTCTACCGCAACTTCTACTGCGACAACAGTACCCGAAACAACAAGATGAAGGGATGTTTGCAGTATGTGAACAACATTGTGTATAACTGGAGTAGCGGCTGCTTGCTCATGGGGGGCGACTCGTCGGGCAAGTCGTGGGTGAACGCAACCAACAACCTTTTCATCAACGGTCCGTCGGGTGGCGGCAACGCAATAACCAGCGGCAACAGCGATTTCAACATCTATGCCGAGGACAACTGGCAGGACAAGAACTGCAACGGCGTGTTTGACCCCTACGAAATACCCCACAGCGAGTATGGCGGTGGCCCGACTTTCGCCTCAGAACCGTTCAACTATCCGGCTCTGAAGACATGGAAGGCCACGCAACTCATCGACAGTCTGCTGCCAACCGTGGGTGCGAGCCTGCCTTACCGCGACATGGCCGACTTCTACATGGTGCATCAGGCCAAGTCATTCGGCAAGGAGGGCGCTCTTATCTCCACCGAAGAGCAACTGCCGTTTGGTGCTCCGACATCGTGGGCGGTCAAGTCGTTTGACAAGCCTGTGGACTCTGACGGCGACGGAATGCCTGACGAGTGGGAGAAAGCCAACGGCACAGACCCCGCAAAGGACGATGCCATGACCATTGCTGCCAATGGTTACGCCAACATAGAGAACTACATAAACAGTCTGAACGCAGAGAACCGTCCTGTATTCCTGCGCACTCCGTTGTTTCTGACAACCACTGGCTCTACCGACAAGACCATCACCTTGGGATGGTCGAACTATACGGAGGGAGAGGACGGACTCATTCTGGAGCAGAAGGACGGCGACGAATACAAGGAAGTGGCGCGAATAGACGCCGACGCAGAGGCTTATACAGTCACGGGACTGACCGCCGGCACTGCCTACAGCTTCCGTTTGCGCGCCTACAAGGGCGACATCTATTCGGAATATGCCGAACTGGCCACCAAGACCCAGCCCGAATATGTGGATATGGTGGACTGTGACAGCTTCAAAGGCGACGACAACAACTGGCTCATTGCCCCGGTTGCCGACTCTACGGTGACGCTTTCCGGCTCGGTAGAGAAGGAGGCTGTGGTGGTGCGCAGTGCCGCTGACGTGACTATTTCGGGCGACGGCTCGCTCGACGGCAAGGCTTCGCTCAACAAGACCGGTGCGGGCAAGCTCACTGTGGAGACCGAAAACGGATACACGGGAGCCACTGTGCTGCACGAAGGCGTGTTCTCTTTTGCCACTCTCAAGAACGGTGGCGAGAAGAGTGCGCTGGGTGCTTCGGTGGAATACGGCCAGAACTGGATTTGGGACGGCGGTGTGTGGAACTACACGGGTGCATCGACGGCCACCAACCGCGACGCAAAGATATACCGCGACACGGAGTTCAACATCGAAAAGGCATCGACCGTGACCATGAACGGCAGCATCGAAGGCGAAGGAAAGGTGACGATAAGCGGCAGGGGAACGGTGGTTCCGGCCTCGCAGTCATTCTTCAAGTATGGCAATACGGAACTGAAAGACGGCGGAACGCTGAAACTTACCTACGTGAAGTCGCTGACTGAAAAGAAGGTCTATCTCGATGAAGCGGAGACAAACAACAAACTAATCATGTCGGGAGGCAACTTTACCGTGGAGAACGGCGGCGGTCTGGAACTCACCTACTGGTTCCCGATAGAGGTAACTGCCGGCACTTACTCCACTTTCGCCATAAACAAGAACGCCCATCTGCGCAACAACGTGACCGGAACAGGTACGATGGAGTACAAGGTACCGTATGTACGCGAGTATCTGGAGGGCGACTGGACCAAGTTCTACGGCACACTCGTGGCCAACGGCGTAGGCTCTGACAAGGACGGCTCGCAGCTTATGTTCCAAAAGGGCTTCAGCGGAATGCCCAATACCAAGATTTACTTGAAGGGCAACACCCGCATTGTCTGCTGGAACACCAACGACGAGCAGTACATAGGCGGCCTTAGCGGCGACAAAGGCACGTATCT
>CAVAPI010000217.1:0-2228 GCA_963590445.1 Lachnospiraceae bacterium
GCCTCCGTCTCCAAGTCATATTCATAGACCTTGGGCACCAGTGCCTTGACGCCAGCTTCCACGACAGGATTCTTGACCGGCTGCTTGATGCCGGCAGTAGCCAGGAGGGCATTCTGACAGGTGCCTTGGGCAGGCTTCAGGCCTTTCGCCTTCAATGGCACATAAGAGCGGATGCGCAGGGTGCCGCCTATCTTCGACAACACCTTGGCAGCAGAGAGCCTACCGCCCTTCCACTCCATATCCACCACAAAGCCGCCACGGGCGCAAAGTCCCTTTACCTCACCTTCGCCCCATGCATCGGGCAGGGCCGGCAGGAGATGCACGGCACCGTCATGACTCTGCAAGAGCATTTCGGCGATACCTGCCGTCACCCCGAAGTTGCCGTCTATCTGGAAGGGCGGATGGGCATCGAAGAGGTTGGGATAGGTTCTGCCATCCTTTTTCTTGGGGTTCCAAGGGTCTTCCGCTGCAGGCAGAAGGGTCAGCATATTGCAGATAATCTTGAAGGCATGGTTTCCGTCGAGCATACGCGCCCAGAAGTTGGTCTTCCACCCGAGGCTCCATCCTGTGGCCTGGTCGCCGCGCTGCACCAAGGTGTTGGCGGCGGCATCGAACAGCTCCGGATGGGCGAACGGCGAAATCTGGTTGGACGGGTACAAACCGTATAGATGCGAGATGTGGCGATGCTCGTTGTGAGGGTCGTCGGCATCTGTCATCCATTCCTGTAGCTGCCCGTACTTGCCTATCTGCATCGGCGGCAAAGAGTCGATGGCTTTCCGGTAGGCAGTGCGCGACTCTGCATCCTCGCCCAGTATCTCTGCTGCATGCAGTGCATTGCTCAGTGCATCGAAGGCTATCTGGTTGTCCATCGTACACCCGGCCGTTACCGCCGTCCCCTTCCCTTTAGGACCTTGCTCAGGACTCACCGACGGTACGGTTACCTTCCATGGTGTGCCCGGCATGGGCTGCATATAGTCGAGGTAGAAGTCGGCCGCACCTTTCAGCACAGGATACCACTGGCGCAGGAAGCCCTTGTCGCCCGTATAGAGGTAGTGCTGCCAGAGATGGGTGGAGAGCCAGGCGCCACCGTTGGGGAACATGCCCCAGAATGCGCCGTCCACCACACCGGCAATACGCCAGATGTCCGTGTTGTGGTGCGCCATCCATCCCCGGCACCCGTACATCTCGCGGGCTGTCTTGCTTCCCGTCTCGCTCAAGTCCTTGATGAGCGAGAAGAGGGGCTCGGCATTGCGGCTCAGGTTGGTTACCTCGGCTGGCCAGTAGTTCATCTCGGTATTGATGTTGATGGTGTACTTGCTGTCCCAGGGTGCAAACTTGTCGTCGTTCCAAACGCCTTGCAGGTTGGCTGCCTGTCCGCCGGGCTGAGAGGATGATATAAGGAGGTAGCGACCGTAGTTGAACATCAGTGCCACCATCGCCATGTCCTTGCTGCCGGCAAAATTGTCCAGCCGCCGGTTGGTAGGCAGCGAGGCGTTGCCGTCGGTAGGCAAAGACAAGCTAACCGTACCAAACTGCTGCTGATACTTATCCACATGTCTCTTCAGCAACTGTGCATAAGTCATCTTTTTTACCTTATTTATATAGTCGGCATTGCGCTGAGTCGTATTGCCCGACACGTCATGATAGTTTACGAAGTTGGTGGCGGCACTCACGATGACGGTAGCCTCCGTGCCGTCGTTCCGCATCTCAGCCACGCACTCCGCCGTGAGGGCAGACTGGATGCCCTCCTGTTCCTGCCCCTTCACCGTCAGCTTCATGCCATTGGCAGTGGCCTGCGTATGATGCTCAAAGGGTGCATCCAACTTGAGGTCCAGGGCGAGCTTGCCTTTCTTGCTCGCCTTGACATGGCAGACGAGTACGCCGTCTGCCAACGAGGCGAAGGTAGTACGGGTATACTGCACCCCGTTCACCACAAAGCGGGTGGTTGCCACGGCCTTGGTCAAGTCCAGTTCACGCTGGTACTGCTCCACCTTGCCTTGCAGATTCATCTTGACGTGCAAGTCTGCCATCGGCAAGAACCGCATGCCGCTGGGACCAGGCACGAAATACTTGTTGACGAGAGCCTCGGCCTCCTTCTCCCTGCCCTCGAAGATGAGCCGTCTCACCTCCGGCAGATGTGCCAAGGCCTGCTTGCTGTTGTTGTCGTGCGGACCGCCGCTCCAGAAAGTCTCCTCGTTCAGTTGGATTCTCTCGTCGAGCGTTCCGCC
>CAVAPI010000218.1:0-2184 GCA_963590445.1 Lachnospiraceae bacterium
CCAGGCCAACGTGTCGGGACTCTACAATCCCGAAAAGACTGTTGACAACACCTTGTCCACAGTGGAGTTCTATCCCTTTGCCTACTGCGCTGTGCAGAACCTGCGCATTTCGGGTTCCAACAACATATCGCTCGGCAACTACAACACTGCCGGAGCACGCTTCGCTTCAGAGAAGCAAAACAGCGAGCAAGTCCAACTGGCCGAAGAGGACAACACAGCATCGGGCTTCGCCAAGTATGCCGACTTCGGCCACTACGCGCTTACCTCTTATTCTACACTGGTGCGCACAGGTATGCCTTCCAACGACTACATCTATCTTGTCAGCACCAAGGGACTTGCCGCAAACGACTTTAACGACGTGAACCGCCTCGTGTCCACCGCCGGCAACCGCTCGTATATAGAAATAGGTGCCCGTGCCTTCGACAAGCAGTTTGCCAACAGGCAGCTCATGCTTCGCCTCTTTGTGGCCTCTCCTGAAGACGTCAATGCGGATGCCGCCCAAACCATGATAAACCTTGACAACGGCACTATCGCTGACAACTCCAATGAGGCTTACTACAGCCAGGAGGGTTCGTCGTTTGCCTATCCCATGCAGAACCTTCAGGACGCCATCGACTACATCGTATATCAGCGTACCCTCAATGCCAACAAGACCGGTCTGAACACCACCGGCGCCAACAACCTGCCCTTCGAGATATGCATAGCCAAAGGCACCTACTATCCCTCGCGCAACCTTGCAGGAGTGTATGGCCACTCGCCCGGCAACTGTTTCGTGTTCCCCGAGGGCGTCAGCGTCTATGGCGGCTTTTCCGTGGAAACCCCCGACAAGGGCAATTCCTTCTTTGGCGGATACAGCAAGCCCAAGACCGATACAGATGCCTATACCAACAAATTGTCTGAAAACATAGAACAACGCGAGGAAGAGTCTGAGTTTAAGCTGGACTATTACACCGTAGAACAGCTCCCGATAGAATCAATGTTGGCTCACCGACTCACCAATGACAACAACGGCAACAACATCATAGAGCCGTGGGAGTTCAAGAACCAGACCATACTCTCCGGTGACGTGGAGAACAGCGAGATTCAGGGAACCTACAATGTGGTGAAGATTGTGGCCGACCAGAATGTGGTGGGCATGCTGCCCACGGTGTCGGAGACCCACGCTACGGCCAACGAGACCTACAAGACGCAGTCGTATGCCGACTATGTAAGGACCCACGGCGCAGGCTCGTTCGACTATGAGGAAGGCCAGCGCATAGTGCTCGACGGACTGCAGATCACCGGCGGCAAGGCCATGTCGTATATAGAAGGATCCACTCGCTACATTGGAAAGTATAACTACTATTGCGGCGGCGGACTCCTCGTGGACGGCAATGTGTACTGCGACGACTACAACCGCTACGGCAACTATTACAGCTACGGCTCATATTCCGACTACAACACTGCCAAAGGCACCAGTCTTACCGAGGAGCAGTTTAAGGCTCTTGGCAACTCTGTCTATATGCACGACAGCATATTTGCCCCTGTGGGCTACCGGGACATTCCCGTGGCCATTGCCCACTGTCGCTTTGTGGGCAATGAGGGCGGTATAGGCGGTGCGCTTAGCTCTAACGGTACCGTCGACATCTATGAGAGCACGTTTGAGCACAACCGCGCCGTCAGCGGCCATGAGAAAGTGCTGAACAGCGCAGGTACCCCCATTGACATGAGCTTCGCCGGCATAGGCGGAGCCGTGATGGCCACCCACCAGTTCAGTGCCTACAACACCCTCTTTGCCAACAACGAGGCTTATGACGAGGCTCTCAGCTGCACTCCCGCCGAGTTCCCCAACGGCATGATAAGCGCAGAGAACAAAAACAAGTCGCTCGGCGGAGCGGGCGGAGCGGTCTATATGGGACAGTTCGGCTTCTTCCATCTGGTCAACTGCGACCTCGTGCGCAACCAGGCCAACGTCTATCCGGCCGTGTTCACCCACAACCCCAACCGCGACTTTACCGACGGACGCAACGGCGGCGTAGGCCCGACTAATAAGGAACGCCCGTCAACGGTGTACTACAACCAGCTTATCAACACCCTCATTTGGGGCAACGACATCAACAGCGGCATGAGTCAGAAGTATGACTCCAACAGCCTGTTCAAGTTCAACTCGCGCCTCATCTGCAACTACGCAAAGGGAGAATTCGA
>CAVAPI010000219.1:0-2181 GCA_963590445.1 Lachnospiraceae bacterium
TATCGCCGCCCGTGCGGTCTTGCAGGTTGAGGTCGATGGCATTGCCCTCACCATATCCCGGAATCATCGCATCCTCCATGCAGAAGACACTTGCCTCCTTGATGTTGGCCGTCTCGGCTTGCAATCTGCCGATGAGTGCCCCTACGCTATGCGCGCCACCCTTGCGCTCTCCCCACTTCTTCATGGTCAGGAAGATGGAAGCGTAGCACGAGCCTGTTCCGCCACCGAAACCGTCGATGCGTGAGTAACTTGCCACCTCCGGTTGAGCCTTTACCACATTCTCCACACGGGTCATAATCTTGTCCATCTCCTCCAGTGAAGTACCGGGAGAGGCTGATACCATCATCTGCACAAATCCCTTGTCCTCCTGCGGGACGAGACCCGTGCGGGTGGTGGCTACGAGGATAGCGAAGAGCACGATGCCTATCGCCATGCCTGCCCACGCTAGCCAACGGCGACGCAAGAAGAACACGACACCTTTCTTATATTTTGCGAGCAAGGCACTATAGGTTGCATTGTAAGCCGCCTTCACCCTACCATTGAAACTCTTCTCACTCTTCATTCCCGATGCAGGGCGCATCAGCAGGGCGCAGAGAGCTGGGCAGAGCGTCAAGGCACTCACCATGGAGAGGCCTACAGCCGTAGCCATCGTCACACCAAACTGGGTGTAGAACACACCAGCCGTTCCGCCCATAAAGGTGACAGGGATAAATACCGCCATGAAGACCAGCGTGCAGGAGATGACCGCCATCGTAACATCGCCCATCGCATCGCGCGTGGCAAGGTAAGGAGATTTGTATCCAATGTCGAATTTCGCCTGGACCGCCTCCACCACCACGATGGCATCGTCTACCACCGTACCGATGGCAAGCACCAGGGCAAAGAGCGTAAGGATGTTGATGCTGAATCCTGCTATCTGCAGACAGGCGAACGTGCCCACCAAGGATACGATGATGGAGAGCGACGGAATGAGCGTGCTCTTGAAGTCTTGCAGAAAGAAATATACCACCAAGATGACGAGCAGGATGGCGATAACCAAGGTCTCCACCACCTCGTGGATAGACTCGAAGAGAAAGTCGTTGGTATCCTGGAAGGTGACGAACTCTAATCCGTTGGGCAACTCCGACTTCATCTCCTCCAACTCCTTGTTGATGGTGTTGTTGACCTCCGTCATGTTCACGCCTGCCACAGGATAGACAAGGAACGTTACACCTGGCTTGCCGTCGATGGTGCCCCGGAAGTTGTAGGCGGTGGCACCCAGTTCCACCTTTGCCACGTCCTTCAGATGGAGCACGTTTCCGTCCTTGTCGGTCTTCAGCACGATGTCCTCAAACTGCCTTACATCGGCGTATCTGCCCTTGTACTTGATGGAGTACTGGAACGCATTCTTGCTCTGCTCGCCGAGCGAACCCACGGCAGCAACGAAGCTCTGGCGGTTGATGGCATTGTTCACATCGGCAGGTTCCAGTTCGTATTGCGCCATCACGTCGGGCTTCATCCACACCCGCAGGGCGTAGGTGCTGCTGTAGGCTTGCACGTCGCCCACGCCCTCCACGCGTTTAAGACGGGGGAAAACGTTTATCTCCAAATAATTGGCAATGAAATTCTCGTCGTATTTACCGTTGGTGCAGGTGAGGCCGCCTATCTTCAAGTAACTATTTTGGCGTTTCTCTGTACTCACGCCCACACGAGTCACCTCGGCAGGAAGCAATCCCTGCGCCTTAGCCACACGGTTCTGCACGTTGACCGCCGCAATGTCTGGGTCGGTGCCTTGCTTGAAATACACCTGTATCCAAGCCGAGCCATCGTTGCTGGCATTGGAGCTCATGTAGATCATGTTCTCCACGCCGTTGATAGCCTCCTCCAACGGCATCACAACGCTCTGCATCACGGCGTCGGCATCAGCACCTGTATAACTCGTGCTCACATAGACCGTAGGAGGCGCAATGTCTGGATACTGCTCCACGGGGAGACTGAACAGCGATATGACGCCCGCCACCAACATGATGATGCTGACGGAAATGGCCATCGCCGGTCGCTTGATAAAAATATTTCCTTTCTTCATTTACTTTACCTCCATTCCTTCCTTTACCATTCCTGCCCCATCGGCGACAATCTCATCGCCAGGCTTCAGTCCGCTTTGCACGATATATGTTCTGCCGTCATTATAAGGCGCAACGG
>CAVAPI010000220.1:0-2105 GCA_963590445.1 Lachnospiraceae bacterium
CCGCCTTCCGACACGTCGTTGATAATGTCTGCTCCGTATTCCTCTACTGCCATCTGTGCAACTGTAGGGCGGAAAGTGTCAACGCTTACCACAGCGTCCGGCTGTTCGCGCCTTACTATGGCCAAACCTGCCCGCAGACGCGCCATCTCCTCCTCTTCGCTCACCTCCGGGGCGCCGGGTCTGGTGGAGAAAGCCCCCACATCGATGATGCTGCCGCCCTCTTCGATGATGCTGTTTGCCCTTTCGGCAATCTCGCGCTCGGCGGTTTTCCTGCTTCCGGCATAGAAAGAGTCGGGCGTAACGTTGAGTATTCCCATCACCTGCGGGCGTGACACATCGACCAGCCGGCCGTGTACGTTGATGGTGTAGCCTGTTTTCATTCCGTTTCCTCCAGCGCTTTTGCCAGTTTGTCTGTGCTTACCGTGCCGAGAACGATGCGTCCGTCCCGGCCGATGAGGTACATTGTGGGTATCCAGTTCACCTTATATAATGTGTCAACGGTGGTTTCCTTCTTCCATTTCTTCAGTTCGCTGTACTGAAGCCAGCACATGCCGTTCTTGGACGTGTGGTTTTGCCACTGTTCCTTGTCGGTGTCAAACGAAACTCCTACGAAAACAACATCCTTGGGCGAATATTTCTTGTACAAGTCTGTCATGGTCGGTGTAATCTTGCGGCAGTCCGGACACCATGAAGCCCAGAACTCAAGCACCACGAGTTTGCCCTTGAAAGAACTGAGGGCAATGCCTTGGGGATACCGGTCATTGGTTATAGTGAAGTCGGGAGCCGCTTCACCGCTTTGCAGCAGTTGGCTGTCATACTTGTCGGTGCTGTTGTCACCGTTCGCGTTGAGCTTATGCAACGGCATAAGCGTGAGGAGCGACGATAAGAGCATTGCCTTTTTCATGCCTATGTTATATTAAAGTGTTGCAGGAATGGATTGCAAGCATCGGAAACCGCCGTGATAGGCGTGGTCTTGCGACACTATTTGTTGTGTATCAGGTTCATAAACTCCTGACGGGTCTTTGCTTGGTTGAAACCTCCGCTGAAGTCGCTGGTGGTGGTTATGGAGTTTTGTTTCTCCACACCACGCATCTGCATGCACATATGCCGCGCCTCAACAACAACCATGACCCCTAATGGGTGGAGCGTCTGTTCGATACAATCCTTAATTTGCTGCGTCATGCGCTCTTGAACCTGTAGCCTATGCGAGTAAATGTCAACCACACGGGCTATCTTGCTCAGCCCCGTGATGTAGCCGTTGGGGATGTAAGCCACGTGAACCTTGCCGTAGAAAGGCAGCAAGTGGTGCTCGCAGAGTGAAAAGAAGTCAATGTCCTTCACTATAACCATCTGGTTGTAGCTCTCTTTGAACAGGGCATCGGTGAGTACCTTGTGCGCATCCATGGTGTAACCGCGCGTCAGGACCTTCATCGCCTTTGCCACTCGCATAGGAGTCTTCAGCAGTCCGTCGCGTGAAGGGTCTTCCCCCAACAGGCCAAGTATGCCTTTATAGTGTGCGGCCAGGTCGTCGAGGCCGTCAAAGTGTTCTGTTTCCTGGTTCATCAATACTGGACTGTGATTTTACCCTTGACGATTATCGCCTGTTTGTATCCGAGTTCCCGCAGTTCGAGCAACATCTTGTGAGCTTCCTCGTACGTCCGGTAGTTGCCGATGCGGCAGATCCATCTCGGAGAATAGAAGTGAACATACACCGGTTCGTCGGGATAGATGTCTTTAATGGCGTTGCCAATGCGCTGAGCTTTTTGCTTGTCGGCACGGGTGTTGCTTCCGGCGAATGCCTGGACACGGTATCCGTTCACCTTGTAGCTGTTTCCCATTACCTTAGGGCGAGGGTCTGCTGTGCGCACTTCGGCTTCCGTTGTTGTGCTGGTCTCTGTCTTTGGACTGTTTGTTTCGGCCTTCGCAGAGGTGTGGTGTTGGATTGGTTTTTCTGCTGTTTTCACCTGGCCTGCACTCGTATTCGCACCGGAAACAGATGCTGGCTTGCTCTCTGCGGGCTTCTTCTGGACGGCAACGGCGGCAGTTCCGGATGTCGTTCCGTTCACCAGTCTGTCTATGTCCGCACTTTGTGTCACGGTGACAGA
>CAVAPI010000221.1:0-2101 GCA_963590445.1 Lachnospiraceae bacterium
AGGGGAGAGACTTAGAATCCCCACGGACGGAGTGTTAATAGCCGTGTCTTTGGCCGGGCACGACGGTTAGTGAATCGCTGTCCAAGGCGCAGATTGGTTCTGCGTCCAGAAAGAAAAAAGTTTTTTAGTAGTAAAACAACAACGTTAAAATGAACACTTTAAGTTACAAGACAGTTTCCGCCAACAAGGAAACCGCCAAGAAAGAGTGGGTTGTCTTCGACGCCAGCGACCAGATAGTGGGTCGTATGTGCTCAAAAGTAGCCAAGCTGCTGCGCGGAAAGTACAAGCCCAACTTCACTCCCCACGTGGATTGCGGAGACAATGTAATCATCATCAACGCCGACAAGGTGGTGTTCTCCGGCAAGAAGGAGACCGACAAGGTCTATACACGCTATACTGGTTATCCCGGAGGCCAGCGTTTCTCTACGCCGGCTGCGCTGCGCAAGCGTCCTGACGGTGCAGAGCGCATCATCCGCCACGCCGTTAAGGGAATGCTTCCCAAAGGCCCGCTCGGCCGTAGCCTTATGAACAACCTGTATATATATGAGGGTACGGAGCACAATCACGAGGCCCAGAAGCCAAAGACAATAGATATTAACCAGTACAAATAATCAAGGAAATGGAAGTAATAAATGCAATAGGCCGTCGCAAGAGTTCCGTTGCACGCGTTTACCTTAGCGAAGGCACAGGCAAAATAACCATAAACAAAAGGGACATCACCGCATATTTCCCCTCCGCAATACTGCAATACGTTGTAAAACAGCCCCTGCAGTTGCTCGAAGTGGCCGAGAAGTATGACATAAAGGCAAACCTTGACGGTGGCGGATTTACGGGTCAGAGCCAGGCACTGCGCCTCGCAATCGCCCGCGCACTGGTTAAGGTGAACGAAGAGGACAAGAAGAGCCTCAAGGATCACGGCTTCCTCACACGCGACGCCCGCGAGGTAGAGCGCAAGAAGCCGGGTCAGCCGAAGGCACGCCGCCGCTTCCAGTTCAGCAAGCGTTAATCCTGCCGCTATATACACACGGTATATGGCCGCATGATGCCGGACATTGTTTAGCATCTAAACCTACAGGACTCGTGGCACGTATGGTTCTTCCACAACGGGAGACCGGGTAGCGGCGATTACCTGCGGGCTGGTTCTAACAGAGAATAAAAAAGAAAGTAAACAACATTAAAGTTTTAAGAGAAATGTCAAGAACAAATTTT
The DNA here is from genome assembly GCA_963590445.1 of Lachnospiraceae bacterium. GTDB lineage: Bacteria > Bacteroidota > Bacteroidia > Bacteroidales > Bacteroidaceae > Prevotella. The sequence continues at coordinate 1,210 of CAVAPI010000221.1, forward strand.
GATATGCTGTTGCAGGCCGGCTGCCATTTCGGCCACCTGCGCCGCAAGTGGAACCCCGCTATGGCTCCCTACATCTACACTGAGCGCAACGGAATCCACATTATAGACCTTCACAAGACCGTAGTCAAGATTGACGAGGCTGCCGAGGCACTGAAGCAGATTGCAAAGTCGGGCAAGAAGGTACTGTTTGTAGCTACTAAAAAACAGAACAAGGACGTAGTTGCCGAGAAGGCTGCGAGCGTCAATATGCCGTACGTGGTTGAGCGTTGGCCGGGCGGTATGCTCACCAACTTCCCCACAATCCGCAAGGCTGTGAAGAAGATGAGCAACATCGATAAGCTCATGGCCGACGGAACTTACTCAAACCTGTCAAAGCGCGAGCTGCTTCAGATTTCACGTCAGCGTGCAAAGCTGGAGAAGAACCTCGGTTCCATCGCCGACCTGACTCGCCTTCCGTCTGCTCTCTTCGTGGTTGACGTGCTGAAAGAAGCCATCGCCGTAAAGGAAGCCAACCGTTTGGGCATCCCCGTATTCGGTATCGTTGACACAAACTCCGATCCTCGCAACATCGACTTCGTTATCCCTGCAAACGACGATGCAACAGACAGCGTTGACGTAATACTCACCGCTTGCTGCGCAGCAATCGCCGAGGGACTAGAAGAGCGCAAGGCTGAGAAGGCTGACGAGGCTGCTGCACAGGCACAGGCTGCCGCCGAGGAAGGCGAAGGCAAGGCAAAGCGTGCACGCAAGGCTCGCAAGGACGCTCCGAAAGAGGCTGAAGGAACTCAGGCAGAGGTAGCTCAGGAAGCTGCTCCCGCAGCTGAAGAGGCTCCTGCTGAGGCTTAATAAACGATAGAATTACGAGTGACGGCTTCCGCACTACGTACTGCCC
>CAVAPI010000222.1:0-2065 GCA_963590445.1 Lachnospiraceae bacterium
GCAGTGGCTGCGGGCATCAAGCAGTGGGCTGTGGAGAACGGTGTGACACACTATACACACTGGTTCCAGCCCCTTACCGAAGGCACTGCCGAAAAGCACGACTCGTTCATAGAGCATGACTTCAAGGGTGGCATGGTAGAAGAGTTCTCCGGAAAGTTGCTTGTCCAGCAGGAACCCGATGCATCCTCGTTCCCCAGCGGCGGCATCCGCAACACTTTCGAGGCTCGCGGCTACTCTGCCTGGGATCCGACATCGCCTGTGTTCATAATGGACGACACGCTTTGCATACCGACAATCTTCATCTCATACACGGGAGAAGCCCTCGACTACAAGGCTCCCCTGCTGCGCACGCTTCATGCAGTGAACGTTGCCGCAACCGAAGTGTGCCACTACTTCTACCCCGACGTGAAGAAGGTGCAGAGCAACCTCGGCTGGGAACAGGAATACTTCCTCGTTGACGAGGGTCTCTACTCCGCCCGTCCCGACCTGCTGCTCACCGGACGCACCCTGATGGGTCACGATTCGGCCAAGAACCAGCAGATGGACGACCACTACTTCGGCACTATACCCGACCGTGTGCAGGCTTTCATGAAGGATTTGGAGGTTCAGGCACTCGAACTTGCCATCCCCTGCAAGACCAGACACAACGAGGTTGCCCCCAACCAGTTTGAGTTGGCGCCTATATTCGAGGAGACCAATCTCGCCGTTGACCACAACATGCTTCTCATGTCGCTCATGAAGAAAGTGGCACGCAAGCACGGTTTCCGCGTACTGCTCCACGAGAAGCCTTTCGCAGGCATCAACGGTTCCGGAAAGCACAACAACTGGAGCTTGAGCACCGACACAGGCGTTCTGCTGCACGGCCCCGGCAAGACTCCCAACGACAACCTGCGCTTCGTGACGTTCATCGTTGAGACTCTTATGGGTGTTTACAAGCACAACGGACTGCTCAAGGCAAGCATCATGAGTGCCACCAACGCTCACCGTCTGGGCGCAAACGAGGCACCTCCAGCAATCATCTCTTCGTTCCTCGGCAAGCAGTTGAGCGAACTGCTCGACCACATCGAGAAGTCCGACAAGGGCAATCTGTTTGACGTGGCCGGCAAGCAGGGCATGAAACTCGACATTCCCGAGATACCTGAACTGCTCATCGACAACACCGACCGCAACCGCACGTCTCCCTTCGCCTTCACCGGCAACCGTTTTGAGTTCCGTGCCGTGGGTTCAGAGGCCAACTGCGCATCGGCCATGACAGCCTTGAACGCCGCAGTAGCCGAGGCTCTGGTAAGTTTCAAGAAGCGTGTTGACGCGCTTATCGCCAAGGGCGAGGACAAGACAAGCGCAATCATCGACATCCTGCGCGAGGACATCAAGACCTGCAAGCCCGTTCGTTTCGACGGCAACGGCTACAGCGACGAGTGGGTTGAGGAGGCACGCAAGCGCGGACTCGACTGCGAGAAGAGCTGCCCGGTTATCTTCGAGCGTTATCTCGACAAGTCAAGCGTTGAGATGTTCGAGAGCCTCGGCATCATGTCGAAGAAGGAACTTGAGGCACGCAACGAGGTGAAGTGGGAGACCTACACCAAGAAGATACAGATAGAGGCTCGCGTCATGGGCGACCTGTCGATGAACCACATCATTCCCGTGGCTACCCACTACCAGAGTATGCTCATCAGAAACGTGGAGAAGATGAACTCCATCTTCCCGAAGGACAAGGCCGACAAGCTGTCTGCACGCAACATGAAGCTGATAGAGGAGATTGCCGAGCGTACTCAGACCATCGAGAGCGGCGTAGAAGAACTTGTGAACGCACGCAAGGTAGCCAACAAGATTGAGAGTGAGCACGACAAGGCCATCGCATACCACGACACCGTAGCTCCTAAGATGGAAGCTATCCGTTATGAGATAGACAAGCTGGAGCTGTTGGTTGAGGACGACCTGTGGACACTGCCCAAGTACAGGGAGCTGCTGTTCATCAGATAACAGGCAATACGAATAGCATTCATACACGAAAAAGAGGGTGTGTCAAAACGAAAAATGACATTTGAAAAACTTACAATTTGCA